>PLGY01000002.1 GCA_003139855.1 Candidatus Methanoflorens stordalenmirensis | reverse complement strand
CACGGCGGCATCACCATCGTCGCTATCACCCACCGTCTCTCGACGATCCGCAACGCCGATGTCATCTACGTGCTTGAGAACGGGCGCGTAATAGAGACCGGTGACTGGGCGTCGCTCACCGCCGGAGAGACTGGGCGTTTCCTCGAGTTATGCAAGGCGCAAGATGCGCTGCAGGAAATAGGGGATGTCGATGCAGCCCCTCAAAGGGCCGGAGCGTCCGTTTCGCCCGTCGGGTAATGGCGTTCCATTCGCGTGACATAGAGGCGCAGCAAAGCTAATCAGGTCCCCTTGACCAGCACGTGTATTGGGCGCCATTACCAGAATGCCCCAAATCACCGCATAACCTGCCCCGCCCACGATGGCTGTCGAATGGCACAATGCAGAGGAAAGCTAGTGGTTTTCAAAGCTAGTGGTTTTCAAAGCTAGTGCTTCACTCACAGCGACAACAGGTAGCTTGCCGGCAAACATGCCGAATATACTCCGTGGCGCCACGCCTCCGCGTCGCGGCGCAGTCGACGATTTCCCCGTAAGCAGTAGGATGATGTGTAGCAGCAAAACTAAGCAGCGATACCCGCGCGGCCCCGCATAAAGTACTCCGCTTCATCGCAGTATAGTCACTGTTCTTTGGTACAGGATGATGGCGAACACGATGACGCAAATAACGACAAACATGGCGATGTTTCGTCTCCACGCCAGATTAATCACCGAGGGCTTGGTGAGCTCGACCAGCACGAGGAATTCAATGATAATGAGTATGAGAAAGATCTCGATCGAGTAGACGTTGGATAAGGCCAAAAGAGCGATGGTGCCAAATGTGAGCGCTAGTAGACTGTAGACAAAACGCTGCGTCTCGGTGAGAATCATACTGTTTAGCCAGGTAGGAGCTGGTTATCAGTAAATATTAGTTTCCGTATAAAAAACGTTTGTCACGTGCTTTCTGCGGCGCTTGCATCGAAAAAAAGCGGTGGATGGAGAGATGCTCCTCGCAGCCGGACGGCACGTGAAGCGGTCGGTCGGTGCCGGTGCTCCGGCGTTCCTCGCTGAGCGTCCACAATGATTGTCGTGAGACGCAGAGCGCACGCAAATCCTCTCTTGTGTTTTATTACGCGTCTCGCGGGGTTCGTAGCCTAAGGGCAAAAGCAGTGCCGTGTCTGTTAAGGCCGTCAAATCATCATTGATCCGTGCCGGAGTCGATGAAGAAGAGCTACGCGCCACGATGCTAGGCGCAGGGTTTGAACCGCTTTAAGCTACTCAACTCGACGGTTACAGCTGCGACAAAAGACCTGATTTCGCAGGGCGTCGCTTTGCAAAACACGTGAACCTTCTTCGGCGCTTGGATAGAATCTCTTGCCACCTGGAGTCCCTTTCGCGTGTTTCCTCAGCGCCAGATTGTTTGGAGTGTCGCTGCGCAATTCAAAACGATACCCGTGAACTGCTGTAATAGCTTAGCCACGTAAACGACCGTTCATCTCGAGTCCTTCGCGCTTGCCGAGGCGCAGCTTGATCGTTTCTGCTATTAGGAAGCTGCCAACTCGGACAGAGTTTACGGTTTGGTGACGTTGACCCAGAAGTAGGTTTCTCGGTAGGGTGCTGAAAAGTCGGAATTCCGGTACAGCAAGAATTCCATCTTCATGTTCTGCCCTATCTGATCGGGTTTCAACGGGACGCTTTTCTGAAACGTTTCGCCGTTTGCGAGCGTAAAATTCTCCGTGTACAGGGTTGTCGCGTTTGAAGTACCGTTGAGCCTTATCACCAAATCGTACGTGGTGTCCCGCTGCTCTTGATTGACTACCCCGACCGTCACGTTCTTCACTTGACCAAGGACGTACTGGGTCGGATAGTCAACTGCGGTTCCGGACGGACCCAGGATATAAAGCTCCGTAAACGTATCGCCGGTGGGGGCGAGCACCAGGTACGCAAACGTAGCCGTCGACACAACGATTGAGATTAGGATAACTGCAGTCAGTGCTTTGTCGAAGCGCGTTGGTGATTGCGAGACGATTCGCCTTGTGCTGTCGGCAACGTCACGCGCACGCACTGCGAACCGTTCGACTTGAGGGACGGCCGCTCTGCGAACAATGCTTACGTAAACGCAGACAACAACGAACCCTACAGCGCAAGCCATGAGAGGATCCAAGCGAATCAGCCACGATGTGTAGTTAAGACCCACGCCGATGAGGCCGAGGGCACAAATGCTGAAGCCGAAAGAGAGCGCTATTCGTTCGATGTCGCTAATGTCTTCTTTTCGCGGAAAAAAAGCAGCTATGAAAACGTAGCCGGGAACGAGAAGTACGAACACTAGACCGAGCAAGGGCCGCACAAAGGTGCTATCCAGATAGGGCACGAAAACCAGCGCGACCGTGGCAATCGCAATACCGAGTGCTAATGCCAGATCAAAATGCCCGTTCACGAGGGTATCTGCACGGGTGGCGGCGCGTCGCAGCCAGGAAGAGTTGACCGATCGCTGCGTTTTCATCGTTTTCATTGAGTAGTGGCCGAGTAATTCTGTTGCCGACGTGTCATCAGTTAGCTAGCGCTTTCTCGACGTGCGTTTGGCAGGGCTCGTGTGTAAGTGACTGCAACAGATGTCATCACTGGCTCTATTTAAATAAATGGTTGCGCGACCAAAGTTGGCAAGCGCGATACCTGTTGAATCCACCGGCTCTCGGCTAGACCGCTGTGAGCGCTCCAAGGTGACCCGCCGCGAACCTAAAACGGCGTTTTTCGGCACCCTGAACGGCCTTCTCTCAACACAAGACGATCCGCGCGCTTGTGCGGCGATCGTCCCGATGAGACCGCCAAGGAAACGGGCCTAGTTGTATAATGCCCTCGGCGCGGCTTTGTGTGTGTGCGCACCCCCAATGACTTTAGCCCGATCTTATGGGAGAAGCCTATCCAAGCAAAAGCCAACACGATGAGCTATCAAAACACAGCAGTTCTACCACGCAGAAAGCTTCACTATCATGCGACGCTGTTAGTTGACAAGCAAGACCTCGTCCGCGCCTGTTGTATAGATAACGTTAACGCTTCGATCGTTCTGAAGCTTATTAATGTCCACTTGAGTGATCGCGGGAAATCCATAGATGCCCATGACGGGGCTGTTGTTCAGCGCCGGATTTTCAGCCACCGCAAGTTGCCGGTCCTCGCCAAAGGCGATCAAGCTGTCGTTTGATAAGGAGCTCCTGAGGGTTGTGTGGTTAGTATAGCCAAAATGAGGGAGTATAGGTTGTTCTGCCACCCAACTCCAACTTTGTGTGGGCGTATTGCCGACCGGAAAAGCAATTTGGGCATACCCGTATGTTCCTATGAGCGGTGTATACCAGTTCTGTAATGCATTATCCTGGTACGTAAAATCCCAGTTTACCTGCGATATCCACGGTGAGCGAAAAACTGCGCCAACTGCTAAGAAAGAGGGGATTATAATGATTGCACCAACCAACAACGCCCCATACTTTCTCTTGTCGTTCACGATCGAAAGTGGAAGTGCCGCCAATATCGGAATCCATGCCCAAGCGGGACTCGCCGAAAAAAATCGACCCAGGGTCTCCTCAGCAGTGCCTGCGAACAGGAAGAGGCTTCCCAAAGTCGTCGCAATCGCAGCGACTGCCACTATGAAATAGTTGCCTATGTTCTTGTCGCGGCGGTAAAAATGAAGCAGGATAATGCCAATAGCGATGACAGAAATCGCACAACCGAAGATCTGCACCCCATAGGTCTTGAGCACAAGCACTGTCTCGGCTTGAAGACCGAGGCTGCTCGCTCCTTCTAGCTCCGCTGTGCGCGGAATTGTTACTCGTTCACCCATCAGCCACGCGATTACATTGCTTGCAAAGCTATTCTCTGCTTTTTGCACGTAGAACCAAGCAAACCAAGCAAAAGCCGCTAGCAGCCCCATAGTAAATGAAAGATGGGTCCGTGTGATTACCCGTCGACCTTTCAGAATTGCTTCGGCAAAAAACATGCTGAACAGGCAAAGGACGAGAACGAGCGAGATAAGAGGGTGAATAAAAGGGAAGATCAATAACACGACGATGAGGAGGGGGGCGTATCCTCTGTCATTTCTTACTTTAAACGCGAGATAAAACGCGAGAGGCAACATGAGAATGGCAGCGCCGTCGGGATAGAAGGCGACCCCGTAGTAACTGAAGAGGGGAATAAAACCAATAGCAGCCGCCAACAAAATCCGTTCTCGCCCCTGACACACCGCGGTAGCCAGACAATAAATAAAGAGAGCAAAAAGCAGGGAGAGGATTGGCATTACCAGACCCTCTGCCGTTTGCGGCGGCAGCGAGGTTATCTGAGCTATTTCCGCAGCAAAAACTTGACTGAACGGATAAAAATCTGTAGAGAAGCTGCCAGATCCAATGATCGAAACAATAGTCTGAAAATGGCCATATGGATCGTTGCCGCCATATAAGAAGTAACCTCGTAAAACTGGCAAACATAAAATAGCGGAGCTTGTCAGAATTAGACCTAGAAAAGAAAATTTGAAATTGCTATACATCCGACAATGTGCTTGCCATATCACTGACGCCATGAAAGCGGCTAGTGCGGCTAAGATAAAAACCCAAAACAGAGGGGCAGAAGCAAAAATATCGATTTCTGGCTGCTGCGCAGGGCTGACGACCAACGAGATTAGTGCGCAAGGGACGAGGAGGTACGCAAAGGCTATCAGCGCTTTCTGAGTGGTTTGACTTGACATAGTTGTTGCGTGGAGAAAGCGTTTCCTTGCCGTGTTGTTCAGCTGCTACTTGCTGTGTCTGCTATTCGATTTATGTCTCTCTTTTTTATCCACTGGACGACTAGTCTTGTTGCAGTTGGATAACTTAACGTTTTTCATCGGCTTTTGGGCCACGACCCGAGCTAATCCTAGAATACAAAGAGTTGCGCTTGAGTGAGTGTTGATTGAATAGGACGGATGGGAAACTATACGCTAAGCATAAGGCAAGAGCACATATCGGGAGAGACGAACGAAACGGTCTGCGATTCGATTGTAGCTAGATTCAACTGGAGCGAAGAGTGATACACGTTCCACGGACTGCACGCCACGAGTGGGGTGGAGAGACCAGCTATTGAACTTCCTTCAACTCGAAAATTAACTCTGATCCTAACTGAGAGAAATCTCGGGTTCGCAGAAGGCAATAACGTCGGGACACGGTACCGTATGAATTACTTATGCCCAGCGTATATGCTGCTGCCGAACAACGACACCGTTGTTCGTCCAGATTTTCTCTCTATTGGTTGAAACTGCTCAATCTGAAGAGAGGGTTGGTGCTGTACGTCCTGCAATCTATTTGTATGACGATCCGGGTTGCCTTGAATCGTTGGACGGAAAAACCAACATGTGGACTGGTAGGCGCACACCGTTCATACGAAATGGCAAACGGAGCCCTATTGAGACTCACGTCGAATATATTCTAAGAGCTTCTCGGAGCCAGCATTTTATTTAACACTGAGATCGTGGGAAAAGTTGGATTGTTTGATCCCGATTATTTCATGTACGTGGAGGACATCGACTGGTACTATAGGATAAAAAAGGGTATTCAATATTGGTTAATCCGAACTCTACGGTATGGATTGCTTTCACGCTCTACTATTTTGCAAAAACATTCCTCGAAAGCTTGGTAACGGATAGAGTGAGGGCAAAATCGATGATACGAGTTACAAAGCGTCTTTTTCAAAAAGCGTCTAACGCAGCCCATTTCTCGACAAGCACTATGTCGTTCAAAAAACTTTTTATCGTAAGAAACTCGTAGCGCCGGTCAGGCAGAATCCAGCTAGTACGAATCTTAAGTAAGTGCTCTCTCGTTTCGTCGACGCGCGACAGGCTCATTATGTTATCAAGATTGATGCGTTGTTATAAGCAGCCAGCCACTATATCGTGACTCGTTCGCCATGATGGCTCACTCCACTTTTTCAAACTCGTTTTGGCTCTTATTTTAGATTTTCACCTCGCACACGATACCCTTAAACGAAATAGCTCTCGCGACCGCGAGTTTAGCAGCAGGAACGCTGATCTAGGCGCTCTCTTCGCGTGGTTTTGACGCGGCGCTCATGCGATATCTTCCGGAGAGCGCGAGCAATGGCGATCTATGGAGTTCAATACTCGCTGCCAATCTTCTTGTGTCACTCGTTTTAGCCATCGTCTTTCTCGGTGGGCTTACCTTCTTTTCTCCCGCCCTGCTTTTTTTTTGCGCCAGGGATATCTTCTTCTTGTGTTTCCCGTTTATATTGTTTTGAATTCGGCCACAAACATTCAAAATCAGACACTATTAGGAACGCATGCCACCTTTATTTCAAGGCGAAAAAGATACAACTCAGAGGAGACTAATGCCCGAAAACGGATTGAAGGTCAACTCCGCCATTATTTTGACCTGGCGCAAGGTTTTTCACGACAACGGCAGATCAAACAAACGGCAGAATACAACAGTTAGGCAGTAGATCGCTTTGTATCGCGCATAGCAGGCCAAGTAAATGAGCAAATACACACTCACTGCTCGGCGACTAGGATTGACCGCGGTCATAACTCCTCTAGCATCCCTCAGCAATCTTATTCTGCTCCCTATTCTGACAAAAAACCTCGCTATAGCTGACTATGGAGCCTGGGCTTTGATCATGGTTACAATCAGCCTATTGCCTCTGCTTGCGACTTTAGGGCTACAAAATGCAATGATTCGATTTCTTGCTGCGGCGACGGACAAACGTGACATCCGTGAGGCGTTCTATTCCATGGGATTCATCGTATTGCTTACAAGCTCGATTATTTCTGCGCTGGTTTTTTTATTTGTGCCACAAATCGCGGCAAGCTTGTTTCAGAACAATAACACCATAGCCCTGCTGCTTATACCGAACATATTAATTGCGTGCCTGACCGCTTATGTTATACAATATTTTGTAACATTCCAGCAGATCAAACGGTACTCTGTCCTCCTCTTTTTCAACGCGTACCTAAACACGGCCCTGATAGCTTATTTTATCCTTTCGGGTCACGGATTGGAGGGCGCCGTGATAGCACTCTTAATCCAGCAACTTGCGGTGTTCGCCGTGATAATGTATCTCATCGTCGCGCAGATTGGTGTTGCTATCCCGAAGTTTAAGCACGTGAGACAACACCTCGCTTATGGCTTACCATTAGTCCCCGGCAATATATCGACTTGGGTCGTAAATTCAAGCGATCGTTATCTTATTGCGTTTTTTTTAGGTACTGCAGCGGTGGGCTACTATTCGCCGGGATATAATCTGGGTTATATGATCTACGTGATCTCAGCACCATTAGCGACACTGCTTCCTCCGGTTCTCTCAAAACACTACGACGATGACAACATAGCAGATGTCCACACGATCTTGACGTATTCACTGAAGTGGTATGCGGGAATGGCATTGCCTTGCGTTTTTGCCTTGTCGGTTTTGTCAAAGCCTCTTTTGCTTGTATTAACCACGCAGCAGATTGCAGCAAGCGGCTATTTAGTCACTCCTTTTGTTGCCGCAGGAACTGCGCTTGTTGGAGCGTACACCGTGCTTGTCATGATAATCGCATTAAAAAAGAAGACCGCGGTCATTGGCACGATTTGGCTACTCTGTGCCGCGTTGAATTTCGGTTTAAACTTAGTGCTTATCCCCTATTTGGGCCTCGTGGGTGCTGCAGTAACCACTTTCCTCGCATGCCTGCTCGCTTTCGCGTTGACCGCGCTCTATTCGTTTAGGCAGTTTAAGTTCGACGTCAATTGTGGATTCATCGTGAAGAGTGTCTGCGGCTCGAGTATCATAGCCTTATTTCTACTCTTATGGAATCCCTCTGGGGCCTTAAACATAGTTTTGTCGATCGCACTTGCCGCGGTAATCTACCTAGCTATTTTGCTCGCGCTGCGGGGTTTAACCATACAAGAGATTAAACTCATCTATAGGATTTACAGGGGCTCCTACTAAGGTGATTTTGACAGTGAAACCTATGAGGCTCAGCAAGGAATAGCAACGCAAGGCCGAGGACCTCGTTTAACAAAAAAAGCCTGATTGCAGCAGTTTGCAGCTTGTCATCAATATGCTGACGATTCGCGCAGACTAGTTGTTTCGCGGCTAGCCTCACTTGATAGTAGTCCGAGGAGGTATCGTCTTTGGGCAAAGTTCGCTCGGTGCGTTCCGCGCCAAGTCGAAGGTGATTAAAGCAATGACTTTTCAGTAGACTTCAGGCAGTTACTACCCTTTCCCATCTTGACCATCCTTCCCGTTAGACCTGCACGTTTTTCATTCTTGTTTGGCGTACTATGTCTGGATTGAAATCTCATTTAGGGCGGAGGCCCCTTTGCTGACGTGCTCGTAAACGAGCTCCAAAACTTCCAGATTCAAGTCAATATCGCGACTGCGCATGACTCGTACGAGGCCTGGCCGGGAGAGCTCATGACAATTTGGTTTTCGCGGTCTCGTCGGCGTGCTGGTATGTGCTCACACTTGGAAAAAGAAGAGAGGAGCCTTAGTGCTCAGAGACGCGGGATCTCGATCATGACTTATTTGAGCACGTCAAACCTGTGGATTAATGAGAAATCCATGCTTGATGAGCCACGCGTCGTAATAATCGTCCTGAACTGGAATGGGAAAAACGATACTATCGAGTGTCTGAGATCACTGCAGCAGCTCAGCTATCAGAACTTCGAGATACTTGTCGTCGATAACGGCTCTACTGATGGATCGGTCGCGTGTTTCAGGCAAGAGTTTCCCGATGTTTCTGTCGCAGAGAATAACACAAATCTGGGATTTGCTGAAGGAAACAACGTGGGAATACGATGGGCCATTCGCCGAGGCCCTGACTATGTCCTACTCCTCAATAATGATACTATAGTCGACAAAGATTTTCTGACAGAGCTAACAGCGGTAGCCGAAACCGACCCTTCCATCGGGTTCGCTGGACCTAAAGTTTACCATTGCGACTTCAAAGGAAGAAAAGACGTCATTAGCTTTGCAGGTGCTACTATTGGTGTTGCAACGGGAAAAGCATATCGATTCGGCCAGAACACAATCGATAGAGGTCAGTATGACCGCGTAAGAGAGACGGATTACGTTGAAGGATCATGTTTATTGGCGCGAGTGGATTGCTTAAACCGAGTGGGTTTATTGAATACTACCTATCGCCTTTACTGGGAGGACATCGAGCTGTGCTTCCGAGGGCGAAAGGCTGGTTACAAATCCGTTTATGTTCCGTCAGCAACGATTTGGCATAAAGTAGGTATCAGGGCCAGCGTGAGAAGAGTTCAAGGTTACTACTACGGGGGCAGGAACAGAATGCTATTCGTCAAAGAATATGCAACTTCTAGTCAACTGCTGATCTTTCTATGCTTCCTACTTGCCTTTGATTTATGGAAGGTCATTTTGGTTTCGATCTTCAAAGACAAAAGTATGCCGCAGGCGGTTGCATACCTTAAGGGAACAATAGACGGATTCTTTGACCTTGGACTTGGAGATGAACCGAGAGAGAGCACCACATAAAAGGATCCGAGCCCCTTGAAACTTTGCCTTTTTATGAGTTAAACAATAGTATGGCAATAGAAGCGAAGTTAAAGAATTACGCGTTTGCGATTCAGTGACGGTCCCAATGTGCGCCCGCGAAGCTTGCTTGCTGAACCGAACATAGCTGAGACGAAAACGTTCGGTAGATACAAATCCAGCACAACCATCACGCTGAAACTCTAGTACGCACGCCAGCTTACTTGAATTATGATAATACGACGACGTTGAACGAGCTGAATAAGCAGCGCGTCTGACGATTGCCATTTTCCTCGCAGTGGTGCTCAGTGTTGACCTCAGCTTTTATTGATACCGAGATTGAGCTATATTGGTGCGAGCATCGTGAAATCTCGGCTGAAGCTCTTGTGTTTGTTGCGCTGTAAGCCTACATAAGGGGCTCTTTTGGTCATCAGTTTCCTGTGTCGGATGCCATTGAGCTCGTCGGCAGTAGCGCCTTAGCAGTTTTCATGATCATCATTTTTGTTCACTTGAGTGTTTTTGCATGAATTCTGTGTGCTGCTGCAG
This sequence comes from Candidatus Methanoflorens stordalenmirensis, assembly GCA_003139855.1. GTDB lineage: Archaea > Halobacteriota > Bog-38 > Methanoflorentales > Methanoflorentaceae > Methanoflorens > Methanoflorens stordalenmirensis. Next base: position 21,310 of record PLGY01000002.1, on the reverse strand, counting down.
TTTACACGCGCACAATGTACTTCTCGTGCTTTTTTTCAGCAGAGGACCGTTCGATGATGAAAGACGTCGTCACTTTGGTGAGACAGGGGAGTGATCTGCGCCTTAATGAAAAAATGCTGACAATTAAAATGATCATGGGCGCTGCGGGAAACGTGGATGCGGCTCGAGAGCTGTAAGCACCAATCAGCTACCGCGAAGGACCTGCTGCAACTAAGCTCAAGCCGTAATTTTTTTTTGGCTCGAAATGTCGCAGCGCCAGATCGAGTTCTCGTGAATAGCGCAAGTCCGCGAATTGTTCACTTATCAGGATCTTTGACAAATTTTACAAACACATTCCGCGCAACGGTGGATTTTGCTTGCTCTTCCGCTTTTCTTTTTTGTAGCAGCTATGACAGATGAGGACTCAAGATCGCAAACTATTTTCACCATAGACTTAGCATAATAGTTATCTCACTGAGAGGTAGGGAGCTTGATGCGGAAGGCAGACCGAATCATCGACGAGCGATTAGTTCCAGAACGATCGCTGGCTGATGGACTGTTCCAAGAGCATATAAGCAGATATGTTTTTGCATCACAGTTCACAAAAAACAAGCTCGTGCTAGACATTGCGTGCGGTACGGGCTATGGATCATACTATTTAGCAGAACAGGGCGCGACGTTAGTAGTTGGATCTGACGCGTCTGCTGTCGCACTGAATTATGCAAAAAAGTTTAAGCTGCAGAATCTCCTTTTCACGTTATCGAATGCGCTGAAAATGCCCTATCGCGATGATTCGTTTGATGTTATAGTCTCATACGAAACGATAGAACATCTGGGACAAGATGGAACCTTTCTTTCTGAGTGCGCGCGAGTTTTAAAGACTGATGGTCTATTTCTGTGTTCAACCCCGAACAAAGCAATGTCAATTGCCCTTGGAATAAATAATCCACACCACGTGAGAGAGTATTATCCCAAGGATTTCTTCGACATCATTTCCAGATATTTCGACGAAGTTCAAAGCTTTGGTCAAAAGAATAGGAATTTATTGTTGATAAAAGCACTGCGGCTGTGTGGAGTCCCAGCTCGGTGGATCCCCTCTAGACGCACCAAAAGGAATCTCTTAATGAGGCTCGGAATAGGAAAGGATATTGGAGCAAAACGGGGCTCAAATAATGTTAATTTTGCTGATGCTTTATTTGGTGAATATGCCGTAACCAGCTGCTCAAGAAACTTCATCATTTCCCCATCTTACTTAATTGCAGCTTGCAGAAAGCGGTTTAAGCTGCCCGCTCGTTGATTGTTCAAGCTCAACACTCAGGCCAAAGCTTACCCAATAAGCACGCGAAGCTCATTTTGGCCGCAAATCTCGAGAGGCACGAACCGTTGAGTGCGTGGTAAGGAGAATAGACAACTGCAGTAATCTGTCTCCCATCTTTATAAGAGGCTAGTGTGATAAACGGGCGATGAGAGTGCCGTTCAGTCTCTATTGTGTGATATTTGGACTCATCATTTGCGGTTTGTCTTAATTTCGTGCACTGAGGCGAGATAATATGCTTGTTGCGGCGTAGAACTAATAACTTAGCCCATTGGCGTTAGAATTTGTTCGATAGCGCCCACTTCTTCTTCGTAAGGCACTCAAATATTACATTGGGCTCATATCGAAGAAGTGTCGGGACGCCCTTTTTAACACGTCAACCTCGGCTCCTTCAACATCGATCTTGATGAGATTACATTGCACGTCTCTGGTCTCCATAATGTGGTCAAGGGATCCATTTGAACTACTTTCCCGGTAACGTCTGTGTCGGTGTAAGCGTAAGCCGGGCCTTCACTACAGGGTTTTTAGGATCCGCAAACAGGGGTAGCTCCCCATCCTCGCACCAACGCCCTAAATTGTGGGACGACATTGTTTATGTTCTTAAAAGCACATTCGCTTTCTAGATCTCAAAATTGCTGCGGTGAGGTTCAAAAGCAATAACAGTGTGGCGCGGTCCAATTTTCTAGCCATTATGACTGTTTACAGTCCAATATTCGCCCCTACCTCAATGAAATCTCCCTTTGCGTGTGTCGCGAAATATTCTCTCAATGCGTGCGCAGAGAAGAGTACAATGAAAGATCTCCAGATGCTTTTTTTGCAAGAAAAGGTGCCGTTATCGGTGTTAACAATTACATCTGCGATTTATGGTTTACTATAAATCATAGACTGCGCACCCTTCTTTCAAAAAACACGCCAATCTTCCGAGTGACAAACTCGCAAGGATGCCAACCTTATCTCGCAACAGTAATCCTCTCTGGGGATAGATGAATAAGTTGTTGAAGGATCTGAGGTTATTTCATAAAAACGTCAGTTACGTCGCATCTGGGGATATGGTCTGTTTTTTTAGTTTTAGCTCAAGAATTGCGAGATTGGCCCGAAAGTATTGAAATTCCTTCCGCCACCCTGCGCGAGTTCTGCATTACGATTGATAAACTATGAACTCGTTCTTGCTCTTGGTTTAGTGTGGGCCACGACGTCACGATTAGCGACTACAGATACGCTGTTCACGCTACTGGCTGCCCAAACAGGTCCTGAAAATTAACCGAGGTCGCCGTACAGGACTTCTTTATATACGCTTATAGTCTCTTTGAGCATTTTTTTCCACGTGAATTGCTTACTGTATTCTAATCCCGTTCTTGCTACGGGCTCTCTCAAGGTATCGTCCGTAAGGATCTTGTAGAGAATATCCGCCATGTGAGGCGGGCTCATCGCCTTAAGGCAATGGCGCCCCACTTCCTCGGGAATGCGTGCATCACCCCTTATAACGACCGGAATCCCGCACCTTTGTGCTTCCAAGATCGGCAAACCAAATCCCTCCCATTCGCTCGGGACCACGTACGCGTCCAACGAGTTGTACACGTCAACTAGGTTTTCTTCAGGAACGGGGCCGTGAAATTCCACGTCTTTTCGCACGTTCAGATCATCTGCAAGCTTCACAAGATTCTGAAACTCCATATCACGCCGGCCGAAAATCCTGAGTTTCACGTTGAGCTGCGGGTGCTCTTTCGTTAGGTGATGAAAAGCCTTTAAGAGGAAATCGACCCTTTTCCTGGTTGTGAGCGTGCCGATGTAACCGATGCACAGGTGATTCTTGTCATTTTTCTCGTGCGGCTCAAAGCGTTCTGCAACGCCCAAGTTGATGATACGTACTTTCTCTTGAGGAAAGCCGAAACGCTGTACGAGCTCGTGTTTGGTTTGTGAGGAGATTGCTATAACCGCGCTGCACCATCTCCCTATATTATAAAAATGCGGCGCACTGAATCTCACGTGCCAGCTGCTACCCTTTCCGTATAAGAGCGTGGCAAGATCGTGATACGTGACTACCGTCGGCTTGCCGAGCAAAGGAAGAGCCAATAGGTGTACGGGCGTGAGTGCGTGAAAAACGTCGAAGTTATTTTTGTTCCGCAATACTCTTGAGGGTGTGATAATAACGTGGTTGATCACAGACATTGGTGGTCCGGCTGCGCTCGCGCCCATTACTTCGATCTCGCACGATTCCTGCAACCCTCGTACTAGCTCATCGTTCATCCTTGTGATTCCAGTTCCTTGCTCAATGGAGAATGTGTCCGCAATGAGAGCAACCTTCAGACGATCGCGCCTCATGGCAGTATAGTCATTCGTTCACCGCGAAGAGCGCTTCCGCGTATTTGTCTGACGCGGCCGCTATGGGCTTGAGGCGCGCGTTTCATTCTCATAAATCTTAGAGCACGGGCAACTTCTTCTTGTTCGAATGGGGCTCCTGAGCAGGCGCTTGTGATCTGCCCTTCCACTCGTGGTTTAATGTGAATGACATTTAATAAGGCCTTCTGCCAAGCCGCCAAGGCACGTTGTGCGAAGGGCAGCGAAGTAAGTGATGCCCTACCTTCTCTAAAAAATGCTCTTTCCGTCAAGGCGCTTTTCATTGCAATCAATACCGTAGAGGTCCAATATCGAGGGTGTAACGTTTATGATGCTCGGAGCTTTGTCTTTCACCTCTTTCTCGATATTCCTGAGCAAGAGCACCGCATCTTTGTTGTGGCCACCAGAGGCCACGCTGTGGTCGGTCGCTTTTCCATAAAGGTCGGAGTGTACCTCCCAGCCGACGCCGTACCCATCCGCCAGTTCGAAAAGAATATCGGGATACATGCGATCGCTAAATTCTCCGTTATCGACATCCTCCCTCGTCTTGACCCATTTCATTACTGAGAACCCGTCTCGTGTTCCGAGCTCAGAAAGTTCTGCGATGAGAGCATTCCGTAGTAGGTCGTACTCTCTATCAGATACCAACTCCCGATTGATCTCAACCCCCCCGAACGGGTAGGACTTGATACCGGCGAAGTTAGACAAGAAGGCCCTGCTTTTAGTGCGGTCGATGGACCCAACAGAAGAATAGACCGACTTACCGGCTTTGGCAAGCCGCTCGCTGTTCGCGAGCACCCGTATGAGAACATGTTCGACGTTCAACCTAGTCGACAATTCCAAAACACTTTTTCGAACCAGGCTAAGCGCCTTGGATCTATCGCCCTTCGTCGTAACGTGGCCTCTCGCTCTCAAGAACTCGTTGACGTTGACCGTTCGCGCTGGCCGAGAGTGGTGACCGTGGTCACTCAGCACGATCATGCTCGCGTCAGGGAACGCGTCAACAAACTCTCCAACAAAGCCGTCCACCGTCTTGTAGTAATCGAGGATGGTGCCCTCAAAAGCGGTACTACCTGGATACGTCGGGTCACGTTCGTCAAAAAAGCGCCAGAGTCTGTGCTGAATGACATCAAGTATGTTGAAGTACGCGAAAAAAAGGTCCCAGTCTTCATTGCGGCAGAGCGACATCGCTATCTGTTTTTCGGCGTCGACAACCTCTTTTCCAAGCGTCGCCCAGTCGCCCAAATGTTTGATCCCGGGAAAGCTCCCCCACAGACCGCGTAGCGTGTGCGGAATGGCGTGCTTCGCCATCGCCGTCTTTGGACAGGCGTCGAGTTCGAGCTCTGTGGAGATCCAGTCTATCCGCCGTTCTATCGGCGATATGCCCACCATAACGCCGTTCACATCCCACGGCGGGTACATCAGTGAAGGAAAAACGATCACGCATCGGAAGCCCTCCGCGCTCAGGTAATCCCAGTACGTCTTACCCTTCAGGTAGTCAAAGTTCAGCTTTTGCAAATCGCTTAAATTCGGATCGAAGATGTCGTAAACGTAGAGCAAGCCGTGATTTCCAGGGCGCAAGCCGGTATTGATGCTTGCCCACGCCGGGATCGTGTCCACGGGAAAGACCGACCTAGAGAGCAACGTCGGGCTTTCGTGCATAAGGCGTGCGAAGTTCGGCAGCACGGCCTTGTGATCCGATAAGACGTATGGATCGAGCGAATCAATTCCTAGTATCAGGGTTTTGGTCATGTGACTAGCTGAATGGCGATTCTCAGGGCGTCTTCCGTGAGTTCCTTTATGGACCGCGTTCCGTCGAGGGTGACCACCTGGTCGACTGAAAGTTCTTTCAGCAGCCTCTGTTTCTCTTCGTCGCGCTCACACAAGAACTCCAAGGACGGTATGTCATCCTTTCGAGCAAACGCCAGTTCAGGGGGGACTTTGATATAGAAAACGATCGTTGGTTCCGGGAACAACTTCAAGAGCCACACCCCAAACCTCTGCGACGTAGAAGCGTCTGAATGAAGTTCGAGAATGACGTCATAGACATAACGGTCGGCTATGACGATCGTGTTTTTTAGCAGCGCAGCAATAAGTGCCGGGCACACCCGGATGAAGTAATCAAAACACATCCACAAATCAAAAAAAGGGATCTTTTCATGGGCTGTCGCAATTCCTTCCTCGTTACCACGTCTGCTCATGGCGTATTTCGTTTGTGCGGCAAAAGGCTTGAACAGCCACGACTCGAAGCCTCGCCAGCCGCACCACAGGTATGTGCAGGAGATCCCTGCGCGGTTCAGTGATTCACGGAGCGACATGGCAACAGTCGTTTTTCCAGATCCATCGATCCCCATAAAGCACGCAAGGATTCGTCTTTTCATTTGATCAAAAACGTCGCGTTCTCGTGTAACGCAATCAACCAGCGCCGCAAACGGGGACGCCGGAAACCAACCACTCGTCAGTGTAGCATGTGAGTGCACGGGCCATAAATCGATCTGTCCCACAGGGTGGCTTTGCGAGCTCTGCAGCTCCCGCCTATCCGGGTCAAAGAGGCTATACAAAGTGCGTACCCCTATGCGGTTATGAGCTTTTATTTACGCGTTATGTCTTCCTCGCTGGTCAGTGTCTATGCCACATGCGAGGTCTGCTTGTGCGTTGGGTGTGCAGCGAGTGCATAATAATCTTTCGAACGCAGTGCAGCCCGACGAGTGCTTTCAAAGGAACGTCCCAGTAGCAGAGAGCGTTCGAGTTCCAGTATTGCTGTCGCGTTCCGCTAATGCTCGGCATGGCGCCTACTTTTAAGCACTTCAAGACGAACCGACGAATGAAAGATTCCGCGCACCGATTTATAAGCGTGACCGCTCTGTGCCCAAGAATGAGAGAGATCGTAGTCACTAAGCGTTTCATTCAGCAGTTCGGCGCCACGAGTGAGTTTACTGTCACCCCCGCAAATTGCTTCGCTAATTAGCATGCAAGCTTTCGCTACGGTCGGCCTCCCGAGCCGAGGACCCCCTCATATACCGAGACGAGTTGTTTGGCTACGCTCGCCCACGAACAATTGTCGAGAACCTTTTGTCTTTGGGCTATGATATTTTTGTCGACATCATTCTTGAAAATGGCTTTAACGGCTCGTGCGATCTGCTTTGCAACGTCTGCGTGCATATCGATGGGAAAGCCACCAACCTCTCTTAAAATGTAGCTCAATCCGCCGAGGTCTGCAAGCACCGCAGGCGTGCCCGCGGCCATGCTCTCCAACGCGGCAATCCCGAACGTCTCAGCAGTCGACGTCAACACAAAAACATCTGCCGTAGCGTAAAACTCTTTCAGCCTCTCGTCGGAAATTTGTCCTGTGAACAGACAGGTGTCATATACGCCTTTCTTGACCGCCTGTCGCACCAGTTCTTCGCCGAACCCGTCGTCGTGGCCGACAAAAACGAATTTTGTAGAGGGATAGTCCTCAAGAATCTCGGGGATCGCTTGGATTATATATTGGCCGCCCTTATACTCTACCAGGCGAGCAACGGAAAGCACGACACGCTCGGGATTTCCAAGATCTCTCAGTAGTTTTACCGACGGCTTAAGGCCCTCAAACTCTTCTCGAGGGACTCCGTGCGGGATGAGGCGTATCTGGTCCTCGCGCGCACCTAATTGAAGACATTCGTCCCGGTTTGCCGGAGCTACTGCGATGAGCGCTGCAGCAGAGCGTAGAAGGCGCCGCCCAAATGCTTTGTCGCCAAAATTCTTTATGACTCGCCGAAGGCCTCCGTACGGGGAGATCATGTCGTGAGGCGTTAAAACAAAAGGCTTCTTCTTGAATTTCGACGCTATGGCGACGATGCTTGGCTCAGCGTGCAAATACGAGTGCACATGGACGATATCATATTCTTGAATGTGCTGAAAAATGTGGCTTATCAATCCTGGGGTAATATATAGCGTGTAGAACGCTAGTCTCGGGGTAAATCGGTATACTTGTACGGCGACGTTATCTGTTTCATGGCGAGGTAAATCTGGAAGCGAGCTTCGTATCGTGAGCCCCTTGTTGGAGATACCGGGCACGTCCTGCTGAGCAACTGACTTTGAGGTAACTACTGTGACGTCGTGGCCGAGTTTCGCTAGCTCTCTGGAAATGTAAAGCACGTGGTATTCTACTCCTCCCGCCCTCGGAGGAAACCGCTCCACAACCTGTAGTATTCTCATCAAGCCCTCAGCGCTGTCTATCTTGTTTTTTACATTCTTAAGTGTGTGCTCGCTGCTCACAGAATATTTTCAATTTGAGCCGCACAATCGAGTCAGAATCTAGGAAAAGATACCGTAGCTTATTCTGATTCACAGTTCTTGCTTATTGGCTTATTGGGTTAACTTATGCCCCAGAAACAATTTTACGACCCCCTCTTGAGTGCCGAGAAAACTTGTGATCACTTATATTCAGCACGTTTGTGGTGCAATAATTGCTCGTCGGGGGTGCCAACGCGCCGTCGCTGCGCGGCGCGCTAACCATTTTTTTATATACGCGTGTAGCGCGTCAACCTCGCGTCAGCCGAAAAGTACCAGGACAAGCGGTGCTGCCGCGCGAGCGGCCACTTAAGCCAAAAACGGTGCCTTGCCTCATCTCGCAGCCGTCTGCACCTCTCGGCGTTGATCAATAGAGGTCTATCAGAACGTCGAACCATATGCTGCTTTCCTTAAACGCAAAATGATTACTGTAGCGAGCTATAACACGAATAGCACGCATTTCGAACTCGCTCCTCGTTATCGGTGCCTTACGCACATTGACACAAGTTTCAGGTTCTCACAAGATTAGATGCAGCTCAGCGTGCTTCTTGCGCAGCGAACGAAAGAATCAAGCCGCTGGGCACTTCTGCATCGCATCACGAAAGCAGCCCCTCGTAAACGCTCATCAGGTTTTGAGCGATATTCTCCCACGAATAGGGAAAAACAAGTTCTCTCGTCTTAACCTTGGCTCCCTGCGATTTTAGGGCCTTCAACCGGTCAGGAAACTGTTCAACTTCGGCGTAACAAAAACCATCCGCTTCACTGAAAATCCGTGGCAGGCCGCCAAACCGGGTCGAAACAACGGGCAATCCAGACGCCATAGCCTCAAGAACCGAGAGAGGGACATCAATGCTTCCGGCTGCATCCGTCGTAGGAAATATGTAGCAGTCCGCGAGCGCGTAGAACTCCTCGATCCTAGAATTGTAGGTTTGTATGACCGCGACGCCGGCTTTCCTTAGCTCCTCCGCAACGTCGCGTTCGTATTTAATCGACTGCCTGCCGACCAGAAGCACCTGATTGTCACTGTCACGTTGGATCGTCCTCAGGCATTCTAAGTTGCGCGACTTTTTAACAGATCCCACGTGCAAAACCACGAATTTGTCTGCTTCGACCTCGTGCCTAGCCCGTAGCTCTTCTTTTTCCCTCTTTGAAACTGGATGAAACCGTTTTATATCAACGCCGCTGTATACAAACGGCATTACATTGCAGCCGAGCCGGCTGTATACCGCTTCAGCTTCATCTGATTGCACTAATACCAAGTCAGTTTTCAGGTACGGAACAACTGGTTCAAACAGAGACGAAAGCCCGAACCAGAGTCCGGATGAAAACCCTCGAAATGGGATAAGCGGCGAAAACATAACCGTCTTGGGACTTCTTGACGTCATTTGTAAGATTCGCGTGAAGAGAAGACTAAATGGTGAGGCTGCTGTAATCGAGTGTAGGACATCCGGCTTGAACGCTTTCACCTTTTCCCACTCGTCGATGGAGAGCAGACGATCCATGTCAAAAAACATTACCTCGCACTTCCGTGATAGGATCGGCAGCAGATTGTGAGCCATGACTTTGCGAGCTTCATCCGGTGGAGAAATAGTGCCAACTAAGCATACCTTCACTCTAAGAACCCCCGCAAACCGTTCTGTTCGTTCATCCCTGAGTTTCTTCGTCTCGCGCTCTTCAACGTGCCGCGAGTCTTCGCACTTAATGCGAGCTGTTTCCTGCTAACCCACGCGGCGTCGATCACGACAATAAAGTCCGACCTACAGTTCATTGATGCCTTGGGAGGCTATCATGTGATTGCATTTCGGCAAAAATATGTCCTAGCGGCTCTTTTAAGGGCGCTAGCGTATGAGCATGGCGTTGCTGGAAGGCTAGAAACCCAGCGAAGCTCGACCTCGACCGCAGCAGCCCTGCTCGAGCGCATAGTAGCAAGTCACGAAGACCGGTTGGCATGCTTCAAGAACACCCGGGCAGATTTCAGTAGTCCAGCTAACTCCCACAGACCATCCCTACTCAAGATATTTCGCACGGCGATTCTAGCAAAAGAACCGCTGAAATAGTACTCTTTGAGCGCCGACTCGACAGAACAGACCAGATCGTCACTTGACAAATTTGGGTAAGAAATGACAGGTCGCTGAAATCCGTGTTCATCAATCGTCTTGCTCGAATCAGATTCGACGAGATAGCCGTTGTCAGAGATCCATTGGTAGAAGTCCGTCCCAGGAATTGGAGTTGCCACCGCTATCTGAAGCATATCGGGTTTTATCTCTTTTATGAACTGTATCGTCTGCTTTATCGTGTCTTCGGTCTCCTCAGGCAAACCGAAAATGAAATCGCCCAAAATCTTTAAGCCGGCCCTTTTTGCGTGAACGGTAAACGCTTTCGTGTCGGCAGTCGTAACTCCTTTCTTTATATTCTTAAGTATCTGATCGCTCCCCGATTCGTATCCGACATCGATGAGGCGGCAGCCCGCTGATTTCATTATCCGCATCGTTTCATAATCGAGAGTGGCTCGCGCATTGCAGGACCAGCGAACGTCAAGGTCACGTTTTTGAACTTCGGTGCAAATCTCTCTGACTCTCTGCTTGTTGATCGTGAACGTGTCGTCTTCAACAAAGATTTCCTTGACTGCGGGGAGCTCATTGCTGACGTACTCGAACTCATCAACAACACTGGTGACGCTTCTCGCTCGAAACTTCGTGCCCATAAACGTCCTCGGCCACGAACAGAACGTGCACCGGTTTGGACATCCACGCGCCGTGAATACCTGCACCATTGGGAATAATGTATGGCTTAGCGAGTAGTCCCTGATGTCAAGGTGGTTCTTGTACACGCTCGTTACGAACGGGATGGCATCGAGTTGCTCAGAAGTCATGAATGGTCGGTCTGGAGTCAGGACAGTGTGGCCGTCTCGCCTGTATGAAATCCCGGGCACCGCTCCCAGATCTGTCCCTTCCTCAGTTGCCGCAGCGATGTCTCTGATCGTGAGGTCGTACTCATACCTTCCCACCACGTCCACGTGGTCGTCTTCAAGCATTGCTTCGTGAAACTGAGAAGCCGGCGGTCCGACTAACACCGACAAAAAGTCACCTGCTCGCTTCAACTGGGCGATGACGTCGATATCGTTTTTCACGCTTGCGAAATTCGACTCAATAACGACTATATCTGGATCGAACGCATCAATATCATTTCTGACCGCTGGTACCCCCCATTCCTTTACTGATGCGTCTACGAGTTTGGCTTTGTAGCCCGCGTCTTCAATGACCCCTGTCGCATACGATAACCAGATCGGATACCAGTACGTGCCCCCAAGTGAGACTTCCCCTTGCCACCTCGTGCACCTGAGAAACTTGGGCAGGATTTTTCCGTTTGACACGAAAGGTGGGTGCAGAAAATAGACCCTCATTTAGTGCCGCCGCCTCTCGTCGTCATTTTTACAGTGTCCGCGAGCACGAAGCAGCTCGCCGAATTTCCGCGTCGAACTATCGATCGCGACCGAGTCTTTGAATTCATACCTCTGCGTCCTAATCGGTTGCGAGCCGCTTATAAATGTTTTGTGCATCTGCGTTGCCCGTATGAGATTCAAAAATCGATTATCAGTCGATATAGATTGTTTGCCCCACATGGCCCTCGCAAGGCATTTGCTGCAAATTCGGTCGGTGTGCCAGTATTACGTGATTGGGCAGGGCAGAATACTAGCGCCATTTCTTTCTTGACCTCAAAGCAACAATTAGTACAGAACACGTTTTTCGTTGTGAGTGGCTGCGCACTGGGCTCAATCAATTAACGTGTCCAAGCCGCTATAAAACCTTTGCAACACCGCGACGTCGTCGCGCTGCTGCGGTTGTTTCGAATCTTCTCGGCACAGTCAGTCTGCGAGTATGAGAAGGACTGGAGCTACACTTATTTGAGGACGTGGGTGCGCCAACGTGAACAACGTCATTTTTACTTTGTAGTAACGTTAACCATTTCTGAGGGACTTGTCTTACAAGCACGTATCGCCAGAAAAATCCCCATATCAGGTTTCCCAGCTGCAAAATCCGATAACATCGATAGAATAAGCGCCAACGGGAAAAGTGCCGCAGTCATGAGTGGCCGCCTGATACTTAACTCAAATAGAGAGACGGCTAATGGGGAATTTACGAAGTATCTTGAGTTAGTCACCTCAAACCCAAGCCCTGTGAGTTTCTCCTTCAGTTCTGCCAGCGAGTAATAGTGACTGACGTGGTATTTTATCTTGTGAGCGGTCACGAGATGCTCCGGAAGCGGATATGTCAAGCTATCAACAGTCAAAACCACGCTTCCGTTCGGTTTTAATATTCGGTAAATTTCTTTGAGAGCTATTTCTCCTTCGCTGAAATGCTCCAAAGCGCATACAGAAACGACCTTATCGAAAATATCGCTTTTAAATGGTAGTTTTTCAGCATTTGCCAGCGCGAAGCTATTTTTTCCTGAAAATGTCTGAGCAATGGCAATACTCTTTTTATCAAAATCGGTTCCGATGACTTGGCAGCCTCTTTTGAGCAGTCTTATGCTAAATTCTCCGCATCCGCACGCTACATCGCATACTTTTTCATTTTTACGAGGTTTTAGATAATCAAATACGATTCTTGCTTCCAAGACCTTAAAAAAGCTCAATGAAAAAAAGGTAACCACCACGTATGCAACGATAGAACGAATGAAAGGTGTACCCAGATATCGCGATACTAAATCAACTTTAGTGCAGGTGTACTCTGTCATGACCGTGCCCTTGACGTCCGCGCTATCTTCCGACGCGACACATTAAGAACGTGTTGTAATGTACCCTCAAACGCCTCGTTGAACGAGTCCATTTTCGTGCACCTGGCCGCTGGATACGCTTAACGGAGCGTCTCAAGCCTCTAGTTGTATTAACTTTTCTATACGCTAATATTGTGTTCCCCTTGAGGTATAGTGCTAGCCGCTTATGAGCTTGCCTGATGCGTCAGTTTCCGCCTCTGTTGGTATTTCCCGACAAAGATGTACTGGCGCTTGTAGTTTGATGGACGTTACGCAGTTCGCAGTAAATGGGAACGTTTACCAATTTTAGAAGCAAGGAAGCGTGGGGTCCAGTCGTTGTAAGGCCATCGTGAATAACTGAGAAAGTGTGACACCTTTGTCCAAAGCGATGATGCGAATCGTGTCCTTCGAGTCCTCAAAATAGAACGTTAAAAAAGGGGTATTAAACCTTGACGATTGGCGCTCTGCCTCTTGTTGTCAGTATACTTCAGTCTACTTCTTGTAACAGCTAATCAAAATCCCCGTGCCTGCCCCCAGCCTGTTCATCATAAGTTCGACAGAATTATAGGCCAAATAGCTTCTGCCCTCCACAAGATAGGGATACCCGCCACAGTGCACGACGTAAAAATCGTACAGTTCCAAGATGGCTTTTAACGCTCGACGCGTGTACAACTTTTGGTGCCTGTTATTTGCTGGTACGGATTTGGTTTCCCCCTCGAGCCCCGCAGCGAGACTCTTACCGTGACGGAAACTAAGCATTTTTCCCGCGTTTGCGTGTCTCCAGCTGTTATCTAAAGAAAATGGTTGAAATGCTAACGCTAATGCTATTCTGTTGTTCCATGCGGCGAAATTCGGCGTCGTTATAACGAAGGTGCCTTTCTTTCGCAAGATTCGGTGAACCTCTTCGAAGAAATGGTCAGGATCATTTAAGTGTTCTAGCACTTCCCCTGCAAAAACCGCATCAAAGTAGTCGTTTGGGAATGGATACGGATTGTTGTCGACGTCCAAAATGAACGTCTTGATGCCTTTTTCTTTAGCCAAGCTTAGGAAATCGTTATCCTGGTCTACTCCATAGACTTCCACTGCATTGCAGGCGTGTTTTATCTGGAGCGCGATAGTTCCGCCACCGCAGCCGATGTCTAACAATCGCGCGACATCTTGCTTGAGACCTGCAAATATCTTAAGCACGCGATCCATTCTTGCAATGGAATAGCGTGGCACAGGAGTTAGACTCGTTGCAGCTTCGTCATTCATCAGAGTCCTCGAATGCTTCGTGGGATCCCAAAAATGTCCCTTTAAAATCCGCCGTTCAAAACCAACGAGCTATCATCTGAGATTAGCTTGCTTTGTATTTAAAGGTAGACGACCGAACATTCAGCATAGAAAGTGCCAGTTCTGAAGGTGCAGCGATTCCAGGCACCGACCATCAACCGCCCCGTTGGGGCTTGACGTCCTCATGTGCCGAGAGAAGCAAATGCTACTGAGGCGCCGCACTGATAATTGTACTTGTTAACCCTCTTCGTAACGCCTGCACGACCACTGGTAGCGGGCGAAGAACGGCTTGCCCGGCCGATCTGATACTCGCGCCAAAACTGATCATGATTTCCGTGAGCTCTTTCATCTCCTTGAGCGAAAGCCGACCTACGATCTGATCAAGAAGTCGCGCTCGCGCCATTTATGACGGCGCCAGAAGAGCAAGTACGCTCTTTCATTAGCTATGTTAGGTGACGGTCGCGTTTTTTTTCAGATTTTTAGGATTCGTATTTCCAAGCGGATCGGGCCAAGTATCAAAAATAGGTGATGAGCTGATGAACCGGCACCTCTCTTCCAGAAATCCCTGCTGCGCGAGATGCTCAAACGCGACAGAAAACGCGGAGCAGTTTATACCTCCTGCGGATTATTCAGACCCGTTCGTAGTGCGACAGCCCGGCCGGCGGCAATCCAGCGTCACTGCAACAACAACTGACGTACGCTCCCGTTGCGGTAAAGGGCCAGTCAGTAATCTCCGTGCTCTCCGGAGCGAAACTAATTGCGCCTAGTCGCGCACGATAGCGCGATGGGAAAAAACGTAATGCGGGTCAAGTTATTGGTGTGCTTATCATCTCTAGCGCTCGTATCTGCGATGGCTTTGTTCTCCAAGTACCTGCTGCTTGCGCTCATCTATGCGGTTGCACTCACATCTATGGACCAGTTTGATCGTAATGCGCTTCTTGACGCAGTAATTGAAGCACAAAAGGATTCCAATTGCAGTGCGACAACGGGAGCACCGCAGGTTTCACCTGCGCCAGATCCTGGCTCTTTGCCTCGCTAAGCACAGAACAGACCCCCTCGTTTGAAGGCACTACGCCCCCAAAGTACTACCTATCGGGCTTCCGGTGCACGTCCTTATAGGGCTCCACAGGTCCAACTGACTCCCTCGTCGAATCGATTTTTTCCCAAAGAACCGAGTATCTCCTGGACAAAAAGTCTCTCCAAGCCAGTAAGAGCAGGTATTCATCGAAAAGCACGTACATTGCTAGTCGGAGGAGTGAGACCTTCTTGCGCGGGGTACCGTCGTAAGCCCGTTGCAATCGGGGCACGAATTGTAGGTAAAAAAAGAGCAGGATCAGAAAAAGCGCGGACATGATGAAGATATGACTCAGCACCAAAGCCGGGTTCCATATCAGTATGTAGCCGAGTACGATCCCGACAAACATGAAGGGGGTGAACATAAGCAAGCCTTTGTGGGAAGGAAATATTATGAGGCGGTACCAGTCCCTCGGGACAAAGAGATACTGCCAGTGCTTGAAGATGTTCTGGATGGTGCCCAAGCAGCGCCGTTTTTTTTGCGTTAGTTGTTCAGCAAATGACGAAGGAGAGGGCTCGTAACATATCGCTTTGGGCTCAAACGCCACCTTATACCCTTTCTTACGTATCGCTATTGACATATCCAGATCTTCGCCAATCATCGCAGGGTCCGCTTCCACTATTGATTTCCTCCACGCGCTGATCTCTCCTTGGAAAAGGCAGGCGGAATCCAAGGCAGACTCGCCCGTGCGGAGGACATCCTCTAGCCTCCAGTAGAACTGCTCTGCGGCCGGCAACGGGTTGTCAGGATTCGAAACCACGTATCGTCCGCCGACTCCCCCTATCTCGGCTTTCTCGAAATGCGGGCCGAGCTCTGCGAGCACGTTGGCGTCAAACCTTGAATTTGCATCAGTAACGAGCACGAGATCCCCCGCGGCCTGGGCGCTTCCACAGTTAATTGCAGAAGCCTTGCCCCTGCGTTGGTCTTCACATATAAGCTTCGTCCGCGGTGCCCCGTCTTCTTGGCACATTCGCTGAACGATGCTCTTTGTGGCGTCCGAGGAGCCTGAGTCGACCACCAAAATTTCGTACTTGTCTTTTGGGTACCGCAACGCCCGTAGATTTTGGATCCTCTGTTCGATAACCGCTTCTTCATTGTATGTAGGCACAAGTATGGAGAAGAAAGGCTGAAATGAGTGATTCTTGTCGATGCCCTTGTGAACAAGAGCGAACCGCAGCATCAAAAGCGGGTAGCCCGCAAACACCCAGATGAGAAGAAGTGCCAGCGCATAAACGGCAATAAGGGCTAGCGCAGGCACAGGGTAAACGTCCAGTGGTGGTATTGCCGCGCTAATGCCCAGCATCAGTTTCTTCCCCCATCAGTTTCACGCGTTCATTCCGTTCAGTTTTTTCCGATTCGCTTAGGCCACCGTTCAGTTGTGCCAGTCGCACACGTCGCTTCAACAAAAAAAGACCGATTTTGGCGCCGTCCCTCAGTGACGACAGTTTCGGTTGATCTTCCCGGGCGCGGTAGGTGATCGGGATTTCCGCTATACACAAACCTTTCCTCACGCATTCAGCGAACATTTCAGCTTCAATTTCAAACCCGTCTGCTGCGAGCTCCAAGCGCCGAAGCGCAGCCCGTCGATAGCCCCATAATCCCGTGCACACGTCGCTTATCTTCACGTGAAAAAGCAACCGAGCGAGAGATGTGAGGAGGATATTTCCTACGACGTTCAGCCTCGTCATAGCGCCGGGCTCGATAGACCCTTTGAGCCGCGATCCGATGACCACGTCGTTCGTCTGCAACAGGCGCAGCATCTCTGTAGCCACGCTGACTGGATACGTATTGTCCCCGTCAGCGACAATCACGTAGTCGGCGTCCACGGCCCGAAATGCTGTCTGAATAGCGGCGCCCTTCCCGCTTCGCTCTTCAGTGATAACCTGGGCGCCCTTTTGAACCGCGATCTCGCGTGTCTGGTCGACCGATCGCCCGTCGACCACATATACAGCGGTTTCGTATCCGTTGTCTGCCAGTTCTGCTACGGGTATACTCTCTATCACCAGGCCGATCGAAGGTGCCTCATTCAGGGTCGGTATCAAAAAAGCTACTCGTTCCACTTGCTCCCTTCCTTCCAAGCGACGCGTAGCTGTCATCGTTCGACGCCCTATCACACTTTGACCGGTTCCAACTACAGCAACAACGATCAGCCTCGATCGTCAGCTTCGCCATATTCACCGGTAAACTTTCAACTTCACCTCCAATCTGGTCGCCTCAAAGGATTAAACGGGCGCTAACCGCTTTCCTCTAACCGCTTTCCTTAATAAAAGACGCCACCGAAAGTATTTAAGCGCTCCGACGTGAATTTGTGCACTAGATTGCATTTAGAGGGCAATATTGCAAAGAAAATACTTGTCTGGGGGCAAGATATATAAGCGGACACGACATTCGTTGACAAGATTTACAACAGGCGACCTCCTTGACCGAATGAGTCAGGCTTGTCGACGACGTCAGCATTCTGCTGCGCGAGGTGCGTGTTAAAATGAGCGCACGAGGAAGCATGTTGAAGATACGTAAGAGGAAGAAAATGAAAACACAGCGACTGATAACCATCGTCGCGGTAGTAGCAATAGTTCTTTCCCTAAGCGTTGTAGGCATTTCGGCCGCAGGAACTTCGATCGCAAAGCCCACATCACCAGTAGTGAAAAAAGTAAACATTGCCAAATTACCAACAGTCAATTTCAGCATTCCCAAATTACCGACAGTGAACAAAGTCAACAGTAATGTGAACACTCAGTCACAGACAACAGTGAACAAAGTCAACAGTAATGTGAACACTCAGTCACAGGTAAAAGTCAACAGCAATGTGAACACTCAGTCACAGACAACAGTGAACAAAGTCAACAGTAATGCGAACACTCAATCACAGGTAAAAGTCAACAGCAATGTGAACACTCAATCACAGGTCAGCAACGTCAACCCAACCAGGGTGCAGGATCCAAGTCAAGTGCAAGTAGTGCACAACGTTGTGACCCCAGTGGTCAACCTGTATCACACACCCACCCCTCCACCGTTTCCGACGCCTACCCCACAAGAACCAATATTCACATGGTTGTCGCAGGTATTCACCTGGCTCGGATCGCTCTTCCACTGGATATTCGGATTCCTGTAACTACCGTTTAGGGACTCTAAAATGGCCTGCAGTCGACTTTCGACTGCACGCAGACAGACGGTCCGTTCCGTACGGTGGGGAGGCAGCAGGGGACCACCCACCACGGCTTGTGCCGATAACGGCAAAGGCGCTTGTGGCGCTGCCTGCTTCGGGTGGCGCCTAGGGCTTGCTGCGGGTAGCCTACACAGCGTGAGTTTGAACCGAAAACCGCCCCAGACAAGGATTTAACGCGGCGGTTCAGTCTGTCGGTCTCGGCAAATGCTATATGGGTGCTGCGCAATGATACCGTTTAATGAGCGAGTCTGACCGTCCGCTGCGCTACGCAGCGCTCGTTATCATCGTACTGGTTCTCGCGGCGATCGTGCTACCGTCAATCAGCGTGCTGAACGATCTGGGCTACGTCGGCGCGAAAACCTACCTTCTCGTACTGCAGGATAACACTGAGCTCAGAAACACCGGTGGCTTGATGGCGTGTGTAGGCTCGGTCGACGTTCAAAACGGCGGCCTACAGAACCTGAAGCTGTATTACGCCCCTAGCAACACCTACGCAAACGGCACACTGAGCGCCGCCGTCAATATCGGCGGTCCGGAAAGCTTCACGACTTTTTACAATTCGACGTACGTGCGATTCTGGGACATGAACGTCCAGTACGACTTCGCCACGTTCGCCCCCCTTTACGCCTCGGCGTGGCAGCAATTGACTGGACAACACTCCGACGGCGTCATCGGACTGGATTTAACGGGCCTGCAGGAACTCCTCAAAGCCACAGGACCTGTAACGGTCGCTAACGAGACGATCACGTGGCGGAACGTCATCGATAGGGTGCATTTCGCTGACGTCGCCGCGAAGGGTGTGGAGGGAGAACCCGCCCTGAACGGATTCTTGGGACAATTGGCGAGCAAAATTATTACGGCCGCGCAAACGGCCAATCCCGTCGGAAAGCTCCTTCTGCTCAGCACCTTTCACGCGCTTGCTCAGCAACAGCATCTCCTCATCTATGCACCAGGCGCCCTGACCAACTATGACGGCGCGATTCAGACGCAACCTGGCGATTACCTCTACGTCGTCGATGCAAACTCCGGCGGCGCCAAGGCAGATTTGAACGTCAACAGAACGATTACGTACCACACCTACCTCTACGATAACGGCACGCAGACGTCAAACGTAACCATAACCTATGCGAACAACTGCGGATGGACCTACAAAGTTTTCACGACGACGCTCGTGCCCAACGATGCAGTGCTGCTCGATGCACGATATACCTCCTACCACCTCGGGCCGCTTGTGACCTATGCCGACAACCTCACCACCATCTCGTCGTACGTCGAGGTCCCGGCGCACGCAACGGCCAACGTTACGTACGAGTACTCGCTTCCCAGCACGCTCCTCCCCGCTGGCGTGTTTTCCCACTACGACCTCTACGTCCAGAAACAGGCGGGGATCGATCAGTTCACCCTCAACACCGCCGTGACCCTGCCTCAAGGAGCACAAATCATTCACGAATCGAACGTCGGCAACGGGATCGTGGCAAATGGTGACGTCCAGGTAGAGGTCATCTATCGGTAGAGGGGGCAGAGGTTCATGAGACGACGTACCAAGGCAATCGCTGCATCCGCTGCAGTAGCGATAGCAGTCATACTAGCGGCCATCGTCCTGCTCGCAACGCTTCAAACCGCCTTGACGACTGAGTCAGCACGTAACGCGCTGGATCCTGTCTACGTGCAGCCTCAGCCGAACGTGCAGGCACGGCTGGCACAAAGCGCAACGGCAGGTAACCTGACATTTAGCGTACAAAACGTAATGAACGGCACTAACGCGCTCCAGGTGTGGTCGTCCGTAAACGCGACCAACCACTACGCTCCGCTCAATCCCATTCCGGGAAGCACATACGCTGTTATTAACGTCACCGTGGCGAGTGCGATCAAGGGCGCGACGCCGTTCAGCTACTCGAACATCGTCCTTGTCGGCAGCGACGGAAGGTCGTACTACGCGAACTACGCCGAGAGCAACGCGAGTTGCAGCGCCTCGCTTGCCGCAGCTCANNCAAAGCCCAGAGCTGCGAAAGCATGCCAGTCTGCCTTGTTCTTGGGCGCCGGCGTGGGCCTTGATAGATCGCCAGCTCTCTTGTCGCGACGTAACCGTTAACGCGGCGCTCACAGACAAGCCGAGGACACGGCACCGCGATCGACGACTGACGAACAGAACAAGATTTATCATAATGGGAATGAATAGTAGTCAGTTTCAAAAAAAACGGTGGCGTGACTCAATCGCCAACCGAAAAAGGAGGAGAGACGATGGTTTCCTCGGCACAAATCGTCACAAGCATTGGAATAATTATTCTTGTCATTGGTCTCGCTATAGCTATCGCAGGACAAATTAGCCCTCATGTCCTCGTGTCCCCGTGGAGTGTGCTTGGGATACACGCAAGCACGCGTGGTTTAGGGATCGGGATATTCGTCGTCGGTATCATTATCACGCTCGTGGGCTACGCACTGCGCAGAATGCAGTAGCAGTCGCTTCATCCACCATTGGCTGCATCGCTCAAAGAATACGGTGACTTGGGCGGCTAGCGGCCCCAATCCACGTGTACGGACGTTGAAGGTCCGGAGCTATTTGCTTCTCCAAACGGTCGCATCAAGTAGCGCCACTCGCAGATTCGAGGCTGCACTCCAATAACAGGTCGGGACAAGCGCGCTACAAACAAAACGCTCTATATCGGCTGCGAATTTGGCATCAGTGGCTTGAGTGCGATCCTCGGATCACTACGCCACCTACTCAAGCCGTTCAGCTGTTTTCCGCTTGAGGGCCGCCGTTCTAGTGTATCTGTTCCAAACGTCGCTTGCACAAAAAAAGACCGATCTTGACGCCATCCCGCAGAGACGACAGCTTCGGTTGATCCTCCCGAGCGCGGTAGGTGATCGGGAGTTCCGCGATGCGCAACCCCTTCCTCATGCATTCGACGAACATATCGACTTCAATTTCAAAGCCGCGCGCTGCGAGCTCCAGGCGCCGAATCGCGTCGCTTCGATAGCCCCAGAACCCCGTGCACACGTCGCTGATGGGTGCATCAAACAGCGTTCGCGCGAGGAGCGAGAGGAGGACGTTCCCCACGACGTTCATTCTGGTCATGGCTCCCGGCTCAATGGTACCTTTGAATCGCGATCCGATAACGACGTCGTGTGTCTGGAGCAG
>PLGY01000028.1 GCA_003139855.1 Candidatus Methanoflorens stordalenmirensis | reverse complement strand
AGGATGATAAGACCTGCGATGATTTCAAGGATGCGTAGCCATATGGTACTCTTTTTTTCGTCAGCCATTTCAATTTTCACCTCCCTTGACGTTTTTTTTGTAATTCAAGCTAGCTAATACGTTGCCGTGTTTATATTGGTTCCGGTTTTGCACGGCTCCGCGCGTAGTTCCTGCTTTAAGCTGCTCTCTTTGCGGTTCGCTTGGTGCTAGAGGCCCGTTGACGGCTAATGCATGTGGAACCAACAGTATTGCATAAAGAATTCGTGGCCATTGCAAAAAAAAAGAAAAGACACGCGGCGTGTTAGCCGCGGCTGCCTGCTCCTGCGATGACGAGCTGAATCCCGAAGAGGAACAGCACTAGCGCCACTAGGAGCCCAAGAAATGTGCTGGCAAAACTGGAGTCTACGAAAGCGACTATAGCGAGTATGAACGCTATGACACCGAGAATTATGTTCGCCCAACGAACCGAGGGCGGCATTCCGGTTGCCATAGAATAGCCCGCAAACTGAAGCCTTCCTATCGCGTTCAGCAGCAATCCGAAGGCAAACAAGAGTATAACTAACGTTGTGCCAAAGTTGCTATAGATTATAGCTCCAGCTCCCACCGCTAGAAAAATAAGCCCCAATATGACGTTGACTATCTTGCCTCCTGTCGAGAGAACCTTTGAGGAAGCTCCTCGTATCAGCATTATGAGGCCTAGGATGAGAACTCCGATCCCGAGTAATAATCTGAGTGTATTTACAGCAACATTGGTATTGAAAAGGACGTAAACTGCGAGGACGAGCACAATTATCCCGGCAATGATCTCGAGGAGACGAGCCCACATCGGGGTAGCTTTTTCTGCCATTTTTATGTTACACCTCCTTTGGTATTTTTAGAACTCTAGCCTGTTTTGTATGTGCTGCCCGGTTTATATCGCTTCCTATTTGGCCGTACCGCGCTCGTTGGCTTTCTAGGCAACCTACATTCTCGTTTTTCGCTAGGCAGCGGCGGCTGAGGAAATGGCCTACTATGTAGCAGATCTAGTGAACGGCTGTTCGCATCAAGAAATCGCGCCAGCAGCGAAGCCGTAGAAAAAAAGGAAGCGGCTTGTAACCGCTTCAGTTCGCCGCCCCAGAGACAATGAGCTCAATCCCTAACAAAAGCAGGGCCAAAGCGACTAAGACGACGAGAAGTGCAAAACCGATCCCAGGGAAGACGATTACGGCTATAGCGATTATGAGCGCTATGATACCAAGGGCGAAACTCGCCCCGCGTAGCGATGCTGGGAGTCCGGCACCGGTTGCGTATCCGGCGTACGATATCCTGCCAATCGCGTTGAGCAATAACCCGATGGCGAAGACGGTAACCAGGAGCGCAGAGCCGAACCCTGTATCGAAGATAGCTGTAACCCCCAACGCCAGCACGATAATCCCTAGTATGATGCTTACCACTTTGCCGCCCGTAGCAAGCATCTTTGATGTCGTCCCGCGAACGAGAAGGGCGAGGCCCAAAATGACCAATGCGACCCCTAGAATGATTCTCAGTAGACTTATGGCAACATTCGGATTGAAAATGAGGTAAACTGCTAGAAGAAGAACGATGATACCGGCGATGATTTCCAGAATACGAAGCCAGATTGGGTGCGCTTTCTCTGCCATTTTTGTTATCACCTCCTTTTAGATGGTTTTTAGTCCACATCATTGTGTCGCGAGTTTATAGATGTTTACCCCTCCCTTAAGAGAAACGACCCACTTCCGCTACGTTTTAGGCGCCTTCAGAAGCAGTGTCACGAGATGGCACAGCACGCATAGGTTTTGAACGTCGATACCTCATCGCCCTCCGAGGCCGTCTTTGTGTGACGCCACTGCGCTTCGTATTCACACAGGTGCGTGTAACAAACCTTCTTATAGCGGTTCGCGCAAAAAATGATGTGCCAAGACCGCCCAACGCGGTATTGTAGCAGCGCCACACGCGATGTTGCTTCCTTCAAAAGTGTTCTTAAAACGAACCATGACCTCAGTTTGGTAGCACTGCCCCAAAGGAGAAGTTTGAATATGTGGCGCTGCCTCCTCTCTTTTTTTTGCGGCCGTTAGAGTCTCTTCTGATCAGAGTGAAGCGCCGGTCGGTGTCACGTCATTTTTATCGAAATCAAACTTGCTCACATGTAGCACATTATGTCAAAGCGGCGACTCACACGCCCGTTAACTTGCGTCGGGTGCGCTGGTCCCTCGGCACCTGTGCAAAAACTGAGGACGGTCTACTTGTACGCGATTGCTACATGGCAATTGCACCAAAAACGGCTCTGGCGCTCGGAGAATGCAATTTTTAGCCGTCAAGTCGCTCAAGACGTCTAAATAGACAGACTAATAAAGTACGTTGACGATACAGCGGTAAGTGATTTAATGGACACAGTGGATATCGAGCAAATCTATAAGAAGCTGCAGACGGATTGGGCCGACTGGACGGATGATGACGATCAATGCATATCCTTATGCAAAAAAGAGCTCATGGCTTCAATACAAGCAATAAATGCTTACCTCGTCAGGTACGATCTCAAGACGAGAATAGAAGAGGATCCCACCCCTAAAGTGTGCGAGTTTTGCGGGAACACGTACAAGGGAGCGGATCCAGTGTGCAAAGATTGTCTACTGAACATAAAGTTCAGACTCCGCAGGCTCAGCTGCTTGTTGAGCGAAGATGACATACGAAAAGTATACACGGAACCGGTAGTACTGTAGCTCAGCCTGGCCCCCTCAGACTGTCGGATCCTCCAAAAAATTCCTCCTCATTTTTCGATGGGTCTAAAAACAGTGAATTTGCGCCTATGCGCAATTCTATAGCACTTGGCCACGACCTGGTTTCAGATCTAAGCCACGCGTCTGTGGCTGGACTTTCATAAGAGTGCCGCTCGCGTATAGGGATTGCTAGTGAAGCTGTTTTCGGCGAGCGAATCGGCATAGCGGAATCGTGCTGTTCGCACAGCAAAAGCACAGTCTAGTCAAGCTTGCGCGCTGCCTTTCTGTACACGCATATAAAAAGGGCAGTTGTAAGAATAGCGTATATCACGAACGTTCGCCACGTTTCTCCCGGTTTTTGCAAAGGTTTCCTTCGAAGTTTCGAAAAAAGTACATATGCGCACAACCCCCCTAAGGACGTACGCTTACGGGATGTGTGAAGCACTGAAAAGAAAGGGTGTGCTAAGAAAAGGTGTGCTCGCAAGTGGCATTCTGGGTTAAGCTACGGTCCTAATCCAGAAGCGACGGTAAAAAAACAGGTGACTAGCCCAGCGATCAGCTGCAGTGGCTTCACACCTCCCGCAGTCACCGCCCGACCGCTGTGAGCGCTTCAAAAAACGCTGTTTTTGGTGTAACTACGCTCTTTTAGTTCTGATGGCGTTTACTCCATAAAGTAGTCGAGTGCCTCCGGACAGCGGGCCGTCAGTTGTTCGTAGAATCTCCGCGTGAGCTCTCGCGTGCTTGTGTCGAGAGCGTGCTTGTAAGCGTCGACCAGCGGGGCCGGAAGCTTTCTCTTTCGCTTCATAATCGTAACGATCGCCTTAACAGATACGTCGACTTCCTCGACCGAACTCCAATCGCTGTTTGGCATGCTAGCAAAGTTAATCCGTCTTCATAGATAAGACCGCGTTTCCCCCCTTATGCGGTCGCACACGCCCGCAACCCGCGCCGAAGCGTTGTGGCCGAGTTTATCTCCATTCAGCACGTATCATACGACTATTGTGATGGAACGGCGTCAACGCGCTCCTTCACGTCGCATTTTGTGCTTTCGGCGCGATGTTGAGAAGTCCTGCGACCACCAGGTAGTAGCCGGCTAAGCCTTTCCATTTGCCCCACTGCTCCGCAATGCCCCTAGCCTGCGCGCTTGTGATCGTTTTTTCGCTGCAGTAGTAATGGGCAATCCATCTTCGTAACCCAAGATCGTCGGCCGGAATGACGTCTAGTCGATTAAGGCTGCGTATAGCGGTGAGTTCGGCAGTCCACTGGCCCACACCGCGTAATGAGCACAAGCTATCTAGGATCATCTGTGTCTCTCCGTACTGCTTAAGCCGTTCCAAATCGACTGATTGCGCGGCGATACGTGCGGCAATGCCCGTAATGTACTCCGCCTTTCTTCGACTCAATCCACAGCGTCGTAAGCTATCAACCGAAGCTAGGGCCATTCGCTCTGGAGTTGGAAATGCGTAATATGTATCCCCATCTACGACCAAAGCGTCGCCAAACGCCTTTATCACGCGGCGTTGAAGAACGTGCGCCACGTTGAGTGAGATCTGTTGTTCGATAATCGAATCGAAGAGCGCCTGAAAGACTGTGGGGGTCGCCGGATTTTTCAGCCCGCGGAGCTTGCCACTGAGCTCTGCCATGACGGGATCATCCTGGATCGCCTGATAAAACGGTTTGACATCGAGATACGCGTTAAGCACGGAACTGATGACAGCGTGCGCCGCGGTCGCGTCGCGATCGGTGAGCGAACGATCACTTGTGAACGCTACACGCAGTTGTGGAGAGTCTACCGATCCTATAGCGGCGACGGTCGCAAGCAGTAACTTGCCGCCGACCCGCAGCACTTGTCGGTACGCGGTCCCGTCATATTTCGCAATTTGAGGGTCACCGTCAGCGAGAATATATGCGCTCAACGCGAAATCAAACGGGGGCGTACAGTCAATAGTGTGAACCAGGTGCTTTCGCGTGTGTTTCGGCATGTCTCACTCTCTAAGGTCCGGCTAGGTGAACACAAGTCGCCTTTTCGGGCGGTTCTGCGGGATTTCAAGTCTGCTCCGCTAAGAGCACGGTGATGTTGTCTAACCCGCCCCTCCCCCGTGCGAGCTCAATGAGCCGTGCGCACTTGCTTTGCAGTGCCCTGGCCTTGTCTGAAATCACCGCGTAGATCGTTTGATCTACGATTGCATCAGTCAGCCCGTCGGTGCAGAGCAGCACGTAATCTCCCTGGTTCCAGGAAAAAGAACCAAGCTCCACGTTCGTGCGGGCCTCAATGCCAAGCGCTCGGGTAATCACGTGTCGATACGGGTGTTCTCGCGCTTCTTCAGAAGTGATGCGGCCTGAGGCGACCAGTTCTGCAACCAGCGAATGATTTCTCGTCAGATGCGTAATCTCGCTTGGCGTTATCAGGTATCCGCGACTGTCTCCCACGTGGGCGGCAAAAACGCGCTCGTTAGTCAAGAGACACGCGACAACTGTCGTTGACATGCCCGCGAGTGACCTGTCTTCGCGGCCCTGCTGATAGATAACATCGTTTGCCAGCGTGACGGCGTCCTCGAGGGTCGAGAGAGGAGTCCCCTCGCCAATGTGCGACGTTACGTAGCCTTCAATCTGTTCAATAGCCAAACGGCTGGCTATTTCGCCTGCCGCTGCGCCTCCGACGCCATCTGCTACCGCGATGAATCTGAGACGCTCAAGTACACAAAATGCGTCTTCATTTTTCTCTCTGCTGTTTCCCTTGTCGGTCTGAGCTGCGAATTTCAGGTCGTCCACCCTCGCCATGTTGTGGCTCTCTGTTGTCTCACAGAAGAGAGCACATACATAAACGTATTCTTTACTGCGTCCGGCGTCTCTCTGGCAGCATGCGCTGAAGCGTCGTGCTCGTCTGTCGTAATTACGCCGCGATTTTTACGTGGATCCGTCGAGCCGTTCCAAGATGCCGCTGCGCTCAGATCGCGCGCTACCTCGTGACTTGTTGGACGCAGCACTTCGCCAGTCTTCGTCTCACGCACATCAGATAGGAACGCTTTAATCTCTGACCCTCGTTACAGAGAAGATAATTAGGCAGGGCTCTCACGCTAAGAGGCCGGCACGGTAGGCCAAGGTGATTGAACTTATGGTCACGCAAATAGGTGCACAATCTTGAGCACGCGCAAGCGCGCGAGCGGAGGTTATTTGGATGAATGAAGTTCACGCCGACAAGGCAACGCTTGACGATGAAACGGCGGAACATATTGCTAACGCGCTGTGGATGAGCGCATACGACCCTACCCGCATTCCTGAAAGCATTACTGAAAAGATATTCAGCAAGAACAACAGCAGCACGGCGTTCGGGAGCAGAATGCGCACGTATTTGGACTGGCTTCTCGCCCACCCACAATCTCACAACCCGAACTACAAACGACGCTATGAAAATCTTAAAGCCTATTGCGCCGAACTCACTGTGCATCAGGCGTACGTAATTACGAGCAAGTTTCTTGGCCTGAACGCGAGTCAGGGATTCGAGCCAATGCCAAAAGCAGCGGATCTGCAGTTCCCTCGCGACCACTTGCCGCAGCTAAGAACGTCTGTTGGCTGGCATTTCTTCGTCGGTAGCTGCTGGGACGAGGTGGGCAGTGAATACGGCGTCGAATGCATGTTCTTCCGCGTAGCGCTGCTACCGCCGGGCCTGGCTGCAGAGCTCGGTCTAAGCGACGTGGAGAACCAAGTCGTCGAGCTGCAACTCGGCATAAGCGACGCGGGCGGTCGGCACTATCAAGCGGATCCGATCGTTATCGCAGGTACAACCGGCCTAGTCAGCTGCGGTCTCGACCCATTTCGTTACGAGCTAGGAAAAAATCGGATTGCGAGTGTCCGAAAAGAGTCGTTCTGGCCCCTCACTGTTGAGGCGTGGGGTCTGCAAAAGGCGGTCGAAGGGGCAACTGAGCTTTCAATTAACCTGACGTTTGATGCAGGCAAGGAATATCTGTGCCAGGGCGACAACGGCTGCATGCCGTGCGTGGACGGTATGGGTACCCTTTACTACTCAATTCCAAATATCATCCTAGCCCAAGGCAGCGAGTTAAGCCTTGGTTCAAGGACGATTCCGCTTAATAAAGGCGTCTTCTGGTTTGATCACCAATGGGGCGCCCTCCTCGGGAATCCGCGTTCTGCAGTCCTGCGCGCCGCAAACAATACGAAAAAACCAGACCCTCCCGGCTGGGATTGGTTTATGGCGCAATTTAAGGATGATCGCCAGCTAACGATGTTTGCCGCACACCGCAGCGCGTACGCGTCGTACTACTTTCGGACCGGATCGGAGCCGCCGGGCACGATGCGGGTCGATACCTCGGGAAAATACATGAACGAGCACAAAGAGCTAGTTAACACTTGGGGAACGCTCACTATCCGCGAGTGGGTCAAAGGCGAGCTATCGCCAAACCCCCCCTTGTACCCTGTGACCCATACCTGGCACCCAAACAAATGGGAATTCGCGTTTGATACCAATCTGCCCGAAGATCTCCGTTCTTTCACGATGACGCCAATCGTCGATTCTGGGCAGACAAACTTCTTTGCGAACGGGTCGCAGTATTCAGAGGGCGCTGTGTATATCCGGGGGAGCAACGAGGCTGATATAGGTCGCGGATTCGCTGAGTCGGTGGAGTACGCCGATACGGCCGGTGCAATGTTTTCGATAGCGGGCATTGACGACGTGCGTTTGCAGCGACTCATACGTGAAACGTCGAGTTCTTGGCCACGCCGTTTTTGGAGCCTCCTCTACGTTTTTACGCATCGATCGCAACTTAAAGCCGTGCTTGCATCGCAGAAAGGACTTGAGTTCTTCGCAAAACCTAGCACCTCCCACACACACGCGCCGCGGCATTGATCACCTGCGAAACAAAGCACTGAGGTCAGCCAGGTTAAGAAACACGCTTGAACGAGGATGAAATGAATGCACTTTGCTAACATCTTAGTCGGATCCGACGGTACGTCGCTTATGGAGGCGGTCTTTGACGAATGTGCGTATATCGCGCAGCTGACAGGAGCGACTGTCCACGTTGCGTACGTTTTGGATATAACAGGCTTTGGGGCCCGGCCCGTTGACGCGTCGTGGGAAGAAACGTACGTGATCATCAAATCGGAAGCAAGACGGATTCTCGAGGCAGCGAGAGAGGCGCTGATAAAGAGAGGGGTAGCCGAAGCCACAATCATAGACGTTTTGCTTGAGGGGCATCCAGCCGAAGAACTTGATGCTTATACGAGGAGCCACGCGATCGCTCTCATCGTCGTCGGAACGCACGGGAGGAAAGCCTTAGATCGATTGCTCATTGGCAATGTAACTGACAAGGTCATCCGAACCGCTTCGGTTCCCGTAATGGTCGTGCACGGCGCGTAAACGTGCGTTCTCGAGCATTTCAGCTTTGCTATTTTGTGACTCTTTCCGTTGTAATGAAGTTTCGGAGGATGATCGGTATAACGTCCCAGATTATCTGCGCAACTAAGTTGAGAGGCGCGTGTTCCAGACTTTGCGACGGCCTGTAGTCCGCGCAAGAACTTCATCTGATATCCTATGATAAATATTATTGGATAATTATATTAAATATGAATGCTATTACATGTATATGCTAATGGGCACTACCTCGGTTGGGGCGTAGCGTGCACATCAGGTGCACGGTTGCCTCGTTTCCTTACACCTGCCTGCTTCTTGCTTGATTCACCTCCCTAGCTACAAGGCAAGGTCTAGAAACACCGCGCCCCGCTACTTTTGCCCGTTAGCCCCCCCTTTTCATAGTTCGCGAAGCGACATTCGCGAGTGATTGTCGCACGCGAGATCAATGCGAGCGCAAACTGTTGAGCGACTGAGCGCCTTTGTTAATCAAACGCAACACGTCTAAATCGTTTTCGTAACATCAGAACACAGGACGAGGCCGAAAACGCGCTTCGCGCTGAAGGATCCTTCATCGCCGTCCGGTACATCGTCTATGAAAGCGCCGCAACACGTCAGTTAAGACTAGTACGCTCGAGTTGCAGCCGCGAATGTTGCACCCAGCCTGCATTCATTCGCTCGAGTCGTTTCTTTTTCAGATTCTCCCTCATTATCCAGCGTATGTCTCTGTCCGCAGTCGAAAACCAGTGTTCCATTAAAGGCATCCCCGCGGCGGGATTGGCAGCAACCACCACGCTCCAACAGTATCCCAAGCTCTTCTTTAGGGCCTTGAACTCGTCGGTGTTGCGATCGGTCGAGCTTGAAATCGACGCGGTAATCCGATCTAGCAGTACGAGCGTCTGTTTTGCGTATTCTTTCTGCTTCAGCAGCCGAGGCTCACAAAGCGAAGCGGCGGCGGCTCGCATCTCAAGGAAGTTGCCTCGACTCCAACGCTCCATTTCGCTGAGAAGCCGGCTCATATCGGTGTCGCCGAGGCGTTGAAGGGCCATCGCCACGCCCTCGCGGACGCGCCATCGTGAATCAGAAGCACATTTTCGGAGCGTTTCGAGGACGCTGCAATCCCCTTGCGCGAGAAGTCGCCCCAGTCCCACCGCACCGCATACGGCTAAGAACTCGCCCGGTGTGTTGGCCGGGAACCTCTCTGCGTCAAACGTCAAAAAGTGTTTAAACTGGGCTTCAGTTCCTTCATTGGCAACCACGCTAACCAACTCTAGATTTGCTCGGGGGCCTGGCAATCTCGATTCTCTTAGCAAGAAATCATCCCAGTCAGCTAGTGAACGTAGTGTCGTGCGATAGTACTCGGTCTTGCTCACATTGATCCCCTTCAAGAATGCCGAAAGCGTCTATTAGTAGTCAGCGGTGAGTGCCAGACATTGTGGGACCGGCAAGTTAAAATTTGTCTTACAATGCATGTAGATGTGTGGAATGGAAGAAAGATAGTGTAATGACGAGGTAGCGGGATGGATGCAAAGAAAAAACTGTGCACGTCTTGTAAGTTGATTCTCCCGGGCGAGTTTCAATATTGCCCCATGTGCGGAGAACCCGTCACGGATGGTGCGCCTCCTGCCGACGCGCCACCTTACGAACCGCCGCAGGAGGATGACAATCCGCTATTGCTAGAACGACTAACTGGCGCGCTTTCGGGGAGGACACTCCTCATCATAGGCGTAGTCGTCGTTGTGCTTCTCCTTATAGCAGGGGCAGTTGTCCTTAGTCAAAGACCCCAATCCACACCGACGCCATCGTCCACACCGACCCCTACACCGACACCGACCGCGACACCGACCGCGACACCAACACCGACCTTCGTCCCCACACCAACACCGACCTTCGTCCCCACACCAACACCGACGCCAACACCGACGCCAACACCGACGCCAACACCGACGCCAACACCGACGCCAACACCGACCATCATCCCCACACCAACGCCGACCCCCACACGGACGCCGGTCACTATACGGATATAGCCCTTGTTACGGCTGTGGTCTGATAAGCGAGTCGCTGCTTAGCTGAACTAGAATTATTCGGTTTGACGCGCTTCGCGCTGCAGGCGCCGCTGGGAGCCCTGCATCGGGCAGACGATGTGGATGCTAGCGCTTATGAAAAAGGTTTTGTAGGCGCAGTAATGGTCAGCACGTGATCTATCATCTTGAGCAAGTTTTCGATGTGCTGCCGCCGTTTGAGCGCCCCCTCTCGGAGCGTCTGCTTTCCTTGCTCGGTGATCTCGTAAACGATCTTTTCGCGCCCCCCCGTCGGCTCTCCAGCGCTGACGTCGCCCGCCTCTTTCAGTTCGTGAAGACGCGGGTAGACGTTGCCGGCAGTCGCACGGAAATGCCCACGACTGCGTTCCTTGATGAGCTGCGCCAGTTCGTAACCGCTCATAGGGCCTTCAGTGAGCAGAAAGTAGAGCACGAAGAGCGAGTACACTTTTAGGGCGTGCCGCTCAAGCGGTTCTCGTTCGATCATTATTCAAGCATGCGTCATTTTTCATATATAACAATTGCTGTTATATAAACTACTGATATAACATTTGCTGATATGTTAGACTTGTATACAAAGCTATTACCCAGTACCCTGCGTTACGGTTGGTAGAGCGGTCTAGACGAATATTAAGAGGCAAGGCATGAGCCAGTCAAATTTGCTCCAGTTGGCGTGGGCTTTATGATGGTGTCGATGATAAACATCATTATTTATCTGTGCGCTAGCGAGAAACTGGTATGGCGACGGCGATGAACACACTGTACAGAACTACTGGTGGAGTAGTGGGACAGACCATAGCAGGCGCTCTGCTCGCAGAGTGCGTTTCGCCAGTCGTGATTCAGACGCCACGAGGTCCCGTCCCCGGTCCACTCTTACCGAATGCAACGGCGCTTAACTGCGTCTTCCCCTCTGCGCTTGGCATCTCACTCGTGGGGGTGCTTGTGACGCTATTCGTTGCGAGCCGAGCGGGAGAGATAGGGGCGTATGAGCCTGTTGAAGGGGCAGCTGCAGCCGTTTGATCGTTGGTGATACGATGGAATACAAAAACATCCTGATCGGAACCGATGGTGGGGACCTGATGGCCCCCGTGTATGACAACGCGGCCTATTTCGCGCGACTGACCGATGCGACTGTGCACATCGCGTACGTGCTCGACGTCGCTGGGTTTACCGCCTACCCCGTCGACTCATCGTGGGAAAACATGTACGACGTGCTCCTCGCTGAGGGAAAGAACATTGTCGCAAGCGCCAAAAAAGATCTGGCGTCGCGCGGCACAAATGACGACCGGATCATTACTACAGTGCTCGACGGACACCCCGCAGAAGAACTGGACACGTACGCCGGGAGCCATGATATTGACCTCATTATCATCGGATCACACGGGCGAAAAGGGTTAGATCGTCTACTGATCGGCAGTGTGGCTGACAAGGTCGTGCGGGGCGCTAAGGTTCCGGTGCTGATAATTAGGAGTCGATAGCGTCCACTGTTCGCGCACACGAGCGGCGCTCTCTGCTAACCAGCGTATTAAACGCTGGGCGCGGAGGGCACTCGTCGTTCGTCCGAAGAACTGCAGGGTTTTCGGTCGCTCCGGTTTGACGTTTCTGTATTGGCTTGCGTGACAGGGCTTTTTAGCGTGAGCCTGTAGACACCAAATAGCGCAACTGAGTCAGAGCTCCGATTAGGCCTTTCAGCTAAGCCTGTCGCACGGCGTTATTATTAAGCACTTCAGGCCGTATTGATTATGCGATGTATTTTAAGGAGCTTGTCTCCCTGTTCGATGAGCTATGCGCCTATTCGTCGAGGCTTAAGAAGGCTGAGATCATAGCTGGTTTTTTGACTGGCGCTTCTGAAGACGATATCGAAATCGTGTGCACATTTCTGACCGGTCGAATATTTCCGGCGTGGGACACGCGCGACATCGGAGTGGCTGGTAAGACACTGGTCAAAGTAATTGCGAACATCAGTGGCAAGAGCAGCGGGGAGGTCGTTGAGAGCTATCGCGACACGGGACATCTCGGCATAACTGCGGAACGGTTTCTCGGGAAGAAAGTCGCGATGAGCCTTGCGGCGTTCGAGGAGCCCCTCACTGTGGCCGATTTGTACCGTTGTTTCGAAGAACTGGCCGCGGCGACCGGAAAGGGATCGGCCCAGAAGAAGCAGCGAATGCTCTCGAGCCTGTTAAGCAGGGCCACGCCGCGAGAGGCGTATTATGTCGTTAGTCTTGCCACTCGCAACCTCCTCACTGGCTCAAAGGAAGGTGTAACTGAAGATGCCATCGCTCAGAGCTTCAGCGTGCCGGCCGATGCGGTGCGGCGCGCGTGGATGCTCGCCAATGACATCGGTCTTGTCGCGCGAATCGCCAAAACACAGGGACTGCCGGGGTTACAGGCGCTCAACATCGAACCGATGCGGCCCGTCAGGCCCATGCTCGCGCAGAACGTCGCCGGCGCCACCGAAGCGTTGGACGTGATAGGGGGGAGGGCAGCATTTGAAACGAAGTATGACGGGGCGCGAATTCAAGTCCACAAGTCCGGGCCGAAGATTAAGCTCTTCTCTCGCAAGATGGAGGACCTTACCGAGGCGCTCCCTGACATCCGCGCTGCGGTGAACGAAAGCGTTCGCGCTGATTCGCTCATCCTCGACTGCGAGGCGATAGCCGTGGACAAGGGCACGGGCAAGGTGATACCGTTTCAAAACGTCCTCAACCGCATCCGGCGCAAGTACAGGGTCAGAGAGCTCAGCGATCAGATCCCGATGCAGCTGCGCCCCTTTGATATCCTCTATTTAGACGGAGAAAGTCTCGTCGACCGACCCTTTGTCGAGCGACGCGCACTCCTTGAGAAGACCGTGGTGCCGGTCGATAAGCGATGCACGCCCTCTGAATTCAAGATCCTCGACGATTCCGAAGCCGTAGCTGCGTTCTTTAGGCAGTCGATCGATGCGGGAAACGAGGGATTGATGGCGAAGAATCTCGACGCCGACTACAGCCCGGGCATTCGCGGGCGGAACATGGTGAAGCTCAAGGAGACCCTCGAGAGCCTCGACCTCGTCGTCATCGCCGCGGAGTACGGCCACGGAAGAAAGGCCGGCTGGATCACCTCGTACGAGCTCGCCGCGCGCGACGAGGACAACGAGCAGTGGGTGCCGGTAGGGCGCGTCTCGAGCGGCGTCTCCGATGAACAGCTCAGAGCACTGACTGAGCAGATAAAACCTCTCATCATCGGCGAGCACGGGCGTATGGTGGATCTCGAACCGCAGATCGTGCTCGAAGTGAAGTTCAACGAGATCCAGAAAAGCCCGAACTATGCATCGGGCTTCGCGCTTCGATTTCCGCGTATCGTGCGGATACGAGACGATAAGGGCCCCGACGACGCTGAAACGCTTGAGCGCATTGACGCATTGTACCGACTGCAGTTCAAACTCAGAGAGCCTACCCCGACGTAGAGCTTTTTTGTCCGGAATGTGTTGGTTCACCTCGTCGATGCTGACAATCTTTAACGTCAAAGGCCGTATGTGGAATGTGATGCGTGGGAAGTATGGCGTCAAGACGCTGAGGCCGTGCGTTGGAGGGGGGTTGGCCATCGAGGCGCACTTTGAAAAAGGATTCTCCATGGAAGCGCTCTGCAAGCTCTTGGAAGGCATCGCACAATGCTCGGAAAGGCTCGGCGTTGCACGATTCTCCCACGAGGGATGCACGTTCACGCTGTATAGAAGCGGCCGGATAGACGTGCACCGCGCCGAATCTGAAGACGAAGCGATTCGATTGATCGATGACATCAAGCCGATCGTCGAGGCCGCGTTCGTCGAGCAGCAGTCGCCGTTACTCTGACTTCTTGCATATCGTCGTCATTTTCCTGCGCAACTCTTTCCCGTCCGGCGTGAGCTCGACGCCTTTGTCGCTTTTTACAATATAGCCCGCTTCAATTAGGCGTTGTACCTCGGTATCGACTAGCTCATCCCGCGCTACGCCGTAGCTTTCGCGGTAAGCCTTTTTGATCCTGAGAGACATGCTGCGCCAGAGCAGGTCGTGTGCTTCGATGTTGACGTCGATCTCCATTTTTGACCCCATAAATAGCGGGATATATCTTGACGGTGGACGATTAATGTATTGCTCGTCGATCTTGAGAACGTGAAGGGGCAGCCAGTGCTGCGAGGCGATCCTCACAGAAATATGTGTGAGTCACACAATTCGACCTCATCGTTTTAAAAAAGCGTAGATAACGTCCGTGGGGCAATACGGCGCGGAAGCTCGTGAGCCGAAAGGGTCATTCGTGCAGGGCAAAGCATATCACGGGGCGCAATTATCTCTCCCGCAATCTTCAATAAAACAGCAGAAAATGGAGCACACGACTATGGTTGAGACTCCCCAATACAAGGTTGAAAAAAAGGAAGATAGTTTTGATATTAGAACGTACGCGGCATATATTCTAGCACAAGTTGACGTCGAATCAGATTTTGATGGGGCGTTAAGGAACGGGTTTGAGATTCTTACTCATTACATTTTTGGAGGAAACCGGAAAAAGGAATCAATCTCTATGACGGCGCCCGTTTCCGAGGAGATCCCTATGATGGCCCCGGTGACGTCAGAAGAGATATCGATGACTGCCCCGGTAACCGAAGAACAAGCGGGAGAACGCGTGCATCGAATCTCCTTTGCCATGCCATCGAGATTCACCCTCGAGACGCTCCCGGCGCCACTAGACAAGCGGATCACGTTTAAGGTCGTTGAGAGCCGGAGAACCGCCGCGATACGATTTTCAGGGCGCGTGCACGAGAAGCTCGCGGCTCAGAAAACTGAGGAACTGAGCGATTGGCTCGTAAGGAACGGCATTACACCAAAATCAAACTTTGTTGTCGCTTTATACAACCCGCCGTTCATACCTGGCATCTTTAGAAGAAATGAGATCATTGTTGATATTTGACTTGTGCGCGACGATGTAACCTAAGCTCAAATTAATCGCTCGGTAGACCTGCGGCGCAGGAGGCCTTTGAACGTGTCTTATGTAATAAAGCTCGTACCGATCCGACGCAAGGAAGAATTGGCTGATCGTTTCCGCGCCCAAGCTCTGTACGAAGTCAAATCGGAAGTCTACGGGTGCTGCATTAAGCTGCTCACCGGCACGCAATCGGTCGCAACACGCTGGGGCCAGAGCTTCTATTTTATGTCCCAAAACATACGGTCGCACGGACGCCTTTATGTCGTCAACGTGCCGGCTGAAGAGAAAAATCAAGTGTGCTATGACCCTCAATCAAAGACCGCGTTCCTTTTAAACTTCGACTACTACGGCTGGATCAAGTCGCTGGCGTTGAGCGTCGCAGGAGATGTCCTCGAAGACGAACACGACATCTACTCTTTGCATGGCGCGTGCCTCGACGTGAACGGGCAAGGAGTGTGCATTCTCGGTGAACCAGGAGCTGGCAAGACGACACACACGTACGGTTTGTTGAGACGTCCGGACGTACGCGTCGTTTCAGATGACTGGTTTTTCGCGCGGGTCTACGGGCCAGATATACTCGCCTACGGTTCGGAAAAGAATTTTTACATACGCGCAGACCTCGCTAAGATCTGGAGCGAATTCGACTGGCTGGTTGAACGGGCGGAGTTTGACGGCGAAGGCCGCGCCGTCGTCGATCTTCGACTGGTAATCGGAAAAGGACGCATCCTGCCCTTGACAACGCTTAAAAAACTGATCATCTTAAAACGCGACGCAGGTGATCCGGAATTTGTTAGAGAGCTCACAGCGGCACAGGCATTGTCCATCCTTGAACGCCACGACTATTTCAATCCGCACCTGCTCGTAAGCACTCCGTTCAAACGAAGGCTTCGCAAGGCGTTTTTTGGCGCGCTTCTCGAAAGGATCACAGCCTACGAGGTCAATACCACCGAACAGCCTGAGCAAAGTCAGATGCGGATAAGAGAAATCATCTTTCCGGGAAACGCTCTGTAGCCTTTTGGATGGCATTGCGGAGTGTTGCGAGCAACTGGGGGTTGCTAATTTTTACGAGCGGGATGCGCTTGCCCGCTGTCCTTGACGGGGAACGATTTGCACAAGTCCTCGCTGTGCGTGCAAAAAAATGAAATACCCACGTTGAAACCGGGAAAAGCATAAGAATACGGCACGAGCTATGAATCCATGCTAAAAAAATAGGGAGGAGATAACATAGCAGCAATGTATAAGCAGCTTGTCCTCGCGATTTTCCCAAGTGAAACCGCCGCCGACCAGGCAGCTGGCGAGCTCAAGGGATGGGAAAAGGCGAACGATGAGATAAAACGCGGAGCGATCGGCGTCCTAGTTAAGGATAACAACGGCAAGATCAAAGCGCATAAGCTAGGTACGCGAGAAGCCACCAGAGGCGCGGGCGTAGGTCTGGTTTTGGGCATTATCGCAACGGTGCTTTCAGGAGGGTTAGCCCTTCTCGCCGGCGTCGTGGGCGGTATTATCGTAGGGGGTCTTGTCGGCAGCTTCGTCCATCGCGGACTCGGCATGTCTGATGAAGACTTGCGGCTCCTCGGCGAACATCTCGATGCTGGGCGAGCAGCGGTCGCAGTCCTCGTCCCTGAGAAAGAGGCCGCAACGACGAGCGCCGAACTAAAGAAGCTGGGTGGCGATATCACTACTTACCAAGTTAGTGAAGAGGCGCTGCAGCAGGCTGCAGAAGCAGCAAAGGGCGCAGGTGTGTAAAAGGTCTGAGCCGGTCTTTTTTCAGAGATGGCGAGCAGTTAATCTGGTGCGGACTTGCCGTCGTGAAAGCGGAGCGCCGGGGAGGTGCGCCTCCCATTTTTTTTCTTTCAAAGCTGAGTTTAGCAACAAGGACAGGGTCGAGAAAAAGCACCTGCCCATAAGTCTTCATCTACGCGATACTGTGCCCTACGAGGTGGACCATGATTTCGGGCGCACATGTAATCATCTACAGTGCGGATGCTGAGGCTGATCGAGCTTTCTTCCGTGACGTTCTGGGGTTTCCCTCGGTGGATGCAGGCCAAGGATGGCTCATCTTCGCCTTGCCGCCGGCCGAAATCGCCTTTCACCCAGCGGCCGAGAACGGCAAGCATGAGATCTACCTGACGTGTGACGACGTGGCAGCCACAATTCAAACCTTGGAAAGGCAAAAGATCAAGTGTGGTCCGGTGGTGGACCTGGGCTGGGGCCTGTTGACACACTTATCCTTGCCAGGAGGCGGCAGGCTCGGCTTGTACCAGCCGAAACACTTGGTGGCAGCACGAAAAGAGGGTACCAAGCCTCTGCCGTGAATCGACTGACGGGGCGGAGCTGCGGGAACTCATTGCCATTATGGCTTCATTTTTGCGCCCTGGGCAGGAATTGCCCGTACAGGTGTCTGAATTGGGCAGAGCCGGCACGAAATCCCACTTGCACCGATTTCCCGGGAAGCGAATCTTCATTATGTTTTTCCTTGCGTGCCACCGTGAGGTAGCCTGCAAATCGACTGAACTTACGGCAAAGAGCGTCGCGGAAGCTGACGGGCGACCCGTTTTTCTCAGGCCTTCGTCTCAGTAAAGACAGCCTGACTTTGGTTCTTAGGGCCAGCGTCTAAACCAAGCCGCGCGTCACACTGACAAGGTTAAAAACCGCCCCCGCTAGTATAAAAGGGTCAGGTTCTCTATGCCTCTCTCGCGTTCTTTTATCTCGGTCTCTGACAGTTCAAGGCTGTGATATGCTTTCATGATATCGCTAAAGAGCAGTTCCACCATATCTCTGCTGAAGTTCTCCTTGATGACCATTCGCATCACAGCGACGTCCTGCGCGTTCTCCGGAAGGTAGTAAGCTGGCACGATCCAGCCCTTTTGCCGGAGCCGAGCAGAGAGGTGGAAGACTGTAAAAGGCGCGTCCTTCAAGCGAATTGCGACAAGAGGAAGCGTGTGTTGTTTGTTGATAATCTCAAACTTACCCGTTTCGTGCAGCTTTTCGGCGAGGTAGCGGCTGTTGTTCATCATGTTCTGCATGATGTCAGTGTAGCCGCTTTTTCCCAGTCGTATGAAGTTGTAGTATTGGGCCAGAATGGTGCTACTGCCCTTCGAGAAGTTGAGGGAATAGTTAGTCATCTCCCCCCCCAGATAGTTCACCTTAAAGACCAGCTCGTCTGGAAGGTCTGTTTTGTCTCTCATGATGAGCCAACCGATTCCTGGGTAGACTAAGCCGTACTTGTGGCCCGACACGTTGATTGACTTCACCTGTTCGAGTCGGAAATCCCATTCGAGATCGGGATTGACGAACGGTGCGACAAATCCGCCGCTGGCACCGTCAACGTGTAAGGGTATGTCCCAGCCCTTGGTTTTCTTAATGTCAACGAGAAGATCGTTGATCTCCTTGATAGGATCCATCTGTCCGGTAAACGTGGTTCCGAGAACCGCGGCAACGCAAATGGTGTTCTCGTCAATTTCCTTTGCGACTTCTTCAGCGCTGACGATGTACGTATCCTCTTGGAGTGGGATCAGTCTCAGTTCCACGTCGAAAAAGCGGGCAAATTTCTCCCATACCGTGTGCACGTCAGCCCCCATGACGATGTTGGGGCGATCCCACGGTTTTCCCTCAGCCTGTCGGCGCTTTCTCCAGCTCCATTTGTGCGCCAGGACGCCGAGCATAATGGCCTCTGACGATCCGATGGTGCCAGTTCCAATGGATTCGCAGTCGTCGGGCGCGTTGAACAGGCGGGCGAGCATGTTCACCACTCGTTCNNTCCATCCACGTGGTGACAAAGCTGGCGAGATTCAAGGAGGGGTTGCCGTCGAGATTTAGCTCATCGTGAATCAGCTGGTAGGCGGCCCGCGCCGGCATGCCTTCTTCGGGCATGACGTATTTGGGCACACTCTCGTCGAAATAGCGACGCCCATACGTCGTGGTGTGATCCGTTTCTGACTCCTTCTTCGTGCTCAAATCTACCTTTTTGGATAACATAAAAAATCGCCTTATTTTGTAATTCAAAACCGTCGGAATCTTTTAGGGTGAACCCCGTTTATATTGACTCTAAGTTTTCTTGACCTTATCAGTCAGTCGGTCCGGCCCTGTCAACTGCTTCTTGACCGCTTCCGACAAAAAAACGAAACCGTTTTACTTCTTAAAGTATTTTGGGCACCACCAACCGCAATCGGCTAGGTGGAGCTAGATCCCGTAAGACATACACTCGAAAGGGTCATCAATTTGAATTGTGTTGATCTAACTCGAGCTCTCTGCAAGCGAGGAGGGACCACCCAGTTATCGGTTACAGTCGTTGGAAGCGGATCTTCGGTTCAGGAAATAGTGCACGCCGCGAGGGGCGCTTTTGTAAAGCTCTCCGAACTAGAAACTGGCGAGTTTAGTATGGCAAACCGATCGAAAAATCGTGGGCAAAAACGCGTGATGATGCGATTCGCCACGCCCGAGAAGCTCTCAGATTCGATCGTACTGCGGACCGGTACGTATATCTGCTGAAGGTTGAGGTCGTTTGTGACGCGCACGAACTTCAAGCAGTCGGACAGCGGCATCATCACACTGACGTCACGGGCGCGCCGCAAGCGTCACTCGCACCTAAACGCCGGTCGTGGCTCTACGTGGTGGGCGCCGAGCGCGATTGGCTGGTGGATCGGCATCCTCTTTGCCGTGGGCGCGACTTGCTTCGCACTTGGCGCGGTGCCTGGATACCTCTCCGCTGTTGGTGGCGAGGCCGACGGAATTACCTTTTTTGTGGGCTCTCTGTGGTTTACGAGCGCAGCGTTCTTACAATACTTGGAGGCGGTAAACGTCGACCGTGATCCGTCAGGTGTCGATTTCCGTCAGAGATTCCGCCTCCTCGCGTTCGAGCCGCGACGAATTGATTGGTGGGCAACGCTCGTGCAGCTCTTAGGCACGCTGTTCTTCAACGCCACGACGTTCCACGCATTGAGTGTGGACCTCTCAGTCAGGCAACTTAACCGTCTCGTTTGGGCGCCCGACGCGTTCGGTTCTGTGTGCTTTCTCGTGGCGAGCGGGCTCGCGTGGTTTGAGGTGTGTCACGCCTTCGCGTGCTGGCGGTTGCGCAGCCTGCCCTGGTGGGTCACGGCCCTCAACTTGGTCGGTTCTCTCGCCTTCGGCGTCTCGGCCGTTGCATCGTTCGTAGTGCCGACGACAGGCCTCCCGCGAAACATAGTGCTCGTGAACTTAGGCACGTTTGTAGGCGGACTTTGCTTCCTCTTCGGCGCCATACTGCTACTGCCAGAGCGCACCATGTCCAATTCCGATTGACAAGAGAAGCATTATCTGATCGAGCACCCAGCTTTAAATCGGCGAATTTTTTGACATCCGGTGTCCTGTGCCGTTTTGCAGGGACAGATGGCGTTTGAACAGGTTGGTTGTAAGGTTGCGTCACGGACGAGCTTTAGCGAGGTCTATTTTGCACATCAACTAATAACAGATCGCGTTCGCGTGAGCTGTGTCCAAAAAACACGAAACAAAAAATACAGATGCGAAGGGCTTCTGCCATATGCCGTACGAGAGGGCCAAAACACCCGCCATGCTCACCTAGACGCCAAGAATCTGTCTCTTCTTTGCTTAAACTCCTCGTCAGTGATAATGCTGCAGCTTCGCGGATCTGCTAAGCCCCCGATTTGATCGGAAAATGTTATTTGAAGATATAGAAAAGAGAAGTGCTCCTATAGTCCCAGGAGCTTCTTCTTCATCGCCGTGAACTCTTCGTCCGTCAGTGCACCTGAATTGTGGAGATCTGCCATTTTCTGTATTTCGGCAGCGGTATCCGTGCTGGCTGGTGCCGCAGCTGGTGTCGCAGCTGGTGTCGCAGCTGGTGCCGCAGCTGGTGCCGCGACTGGTGCCGCAGCCTGCTGTGCGGCCGCCTCCTCGGCCCTCTTTTGCCCCATTTTCGCTCCCGCAACAAGTGCTATTCCTCTTCCTCTCATTGTTCAGTCACCTCTTTTTGCCAAGTCTTTCTCTACCTTCTGGATATTTTCGGGGGGGATCCGCCCCATGTCGATCACGTCAGCATTCATTTCAAGAAGGTCCTCCTTGAACTGGGTAGCCCAGACGTTCTCGAACAGGAGAAGGCCGGCCGTGCTATTGCTGGGCAACGATGCGGCGATCGCTTCTATATCGCCTTGTGAGAACCATTCACGGGTATTCTTTGACAATTCATTGAACGCAGCCCGCGCTTCTTCTGTCAGGTCGACTGCCTCGGATGTTACCAGTTTCCCGTTCTCATCTTTCACAATGAAAACCATATCGATCACCCGGATGATGCCTTGTTTTTCAAGTTTCAACAGCTCAGGGGCTGCCTTGCCACTGAACTTGTTCCCGCGAAACTTGACCATCAGATAGTCCACCGGACCCATTATCTTACCTTGTGTCATAATGCTCCTCAGTACGCCCCTCTATGAAGAGGACTGCATAAGTTAACTGGTGAATTCCATGTAAAATATCTTCCTGTGGTGAGGATCACATGTATCTCCGGATCTCTTATCGCGCGTGTAGGGCTCTGGTGCAACCTTACGGCTCGGGCGCCTCCGTCCAGCGTGGGGGTCTGGGGCTTAACAAGACAAAGTCTTTAGATGAGCGGTCGGCAAGCGATCGCCGCGGCAACTTGGTACTGCGTGCATTTTAGCCCCTTCTTATCTGCTCGTCATCCTCCTCTTACGAGCCGGGAGTTGTGAAACGTCGCGTAGCTCTGGAGCATCGGAGTCCATTGCAGCCACCTTGCGCGCGTACAGGGAAGCACCAGGTCGGGCGGAAATACCGTGCGCGAAGACGCTGAAGATCACTGTCACCAGCACGATTGTCGAGTTCGCCCTCTTATATCGCCCTTGGGATGACGGAAAAAAGAAGGAAGGGGGGTGTTACACCCATCTTCCTAAGAGGCCCGATACTATTAACTCTAACCCGAATATGATCAGAGCTATCGCCAGCAAAAGTACTGCAGTGGCTACGCCGAGCGGAGGATATAAAAACACGACAAAGCCGACTATAACTGCGATGATGCCGACTACTATCATCCCCGGAGTGGCGCGTGCGATGGCCACGAATCCCAAAAAGATCAACGCCAGTCCTACTAACCACGCAAGGGTTAATCCTCCCCAAATGAGCGGGGAGACAAGTATTGCTATTGCGAGTAGAAATACGATCACG
Source organism: Candidatus Methanoflorens stordalenmirensis (assembly GCA_003139855.1). Classification (GTDB taxonomy): domain Archaea; phylum Halobacteriota; class Bog-38; order Methanoflorentales; family Methanoflorentaceae; genus Methanoflorens; species Methanoflorens stordalenmirensis. Next base: position 3,288 of record PLGY01000028.1, on the reverse strand, counting down.
GATAGAATCAAGCGTAAAAGTCGCTGCCATCCTGAGATGCCTTCTGAAAAAATCCTGGCGAATTCTACAAAGCTTAGAATAAAGATCCCGACTGCAAGGAAACCTATGAGAGTCGCTGCCGCTACTCCTGGATACGCAACTACGTAGCCGCCCAACACAAGGACGATTAGACCAATGATGATCTCTGTAATACGCAGCCACATTGAAGCTTTTTCTTCAGCCATTTGATTTTCACCTCCTGTTTAGTTTTTTGAAATTTGCAGATCATTTTGTCGCCCGAGTATTTAACTCATGTGAACTCATTCTACGCCCTCTTTCGACTACCCAGTGCGCTTTGCGGTGCGCTGTGCCATCCGCGTCCTAAAAGCTGCACCGATGACGACCGGCGTAGGCAAGCAAGCGCGGTGGCTCCTCAAAAAGCTGCACACGCGATTGTGGAAGTCAGACAGACTAAAGCTCTCTGGCAGACTGGGCATGCAATGCAAAGGCAGGGGCTTTCCGTGTTGGTCTTGCCTTACAAAGTGCCCTTGGTCGATAGCCGCCAGAACGTGAGGCGTGAGGCATACCGCCGCTTTATTAAAACAAGCGGTCTACAAAAAAGCAGGCCGTTGCGCTATTTGTTGTTGGTGGACCAGTTAGCAACAGTCGAATCCGACGATGCCGAAAGGAGACTTCAAATGAATAAGCCATGCTCGTCTTGTTGATCGCGCTCATCGTGGCTGGGGCGGTGTTGGTAGCCGGTTGCACCTCACCTCTATCAAACAACACTTCACCAACGCCTTCAACGGCTACTTCACAAACGAGCGAACAACACGACGCGTTTCTTGTGCAGTTTGTATCATCGCTTTATGGAGAGTTTAAGAACAACACAACCGTCAACTCGTGGGACGTGAAGTGGCGAAACAACACCACGGTTAATGTTGTGGTGCGGTACAACCTGACAACAAGCACGAGCGTAACTGACAACCAAACTATAATCCGTTTCCAAACCATTGACGACGCAACGAACTACGTGCAAAGCCTCAATAAGTCAGGGTACGTTCTCACGACGAATGTGACGTCCCTCCAAGCGAGAGCGCACCAGCTGGTCGCTGGCCAGCCTACGATGCACCAAGAGTACACAAAAATCGCGATTCAAAACCCGACTTACAGCAACATCATACAGATCGATAAAATCGTTACGCTTGAAACGCTCAGCATAAACCGGAGCTAACTATCTTAGAGTGGCGAGGACCGCTTATGTCATTTCAGCCTCGTCTGCTTAAGTCGGAGCAGTCGCAAGTCTGCTTAGCGAAGCTCGTTGAACTGCGGGAAAAAGCAGGTGGCATTCGGTTAAAAATCTTGACGTAAGACTACCGTAATTATTGTTCCCTGCACAGCGAGCTAGCTTCTCACGTGAAGGTTTATCACCCGGGCGCTGTACTTAAGTCGCTCCTCTGTCTCTTGATTGCCCTAGGCGCTTCGCGGTACGCTGCGCCATGCGTTTTTTAAAGGCCGTGCCAATAACAAGCGCCGTGGCGGTTGCCAAGCCTATGTACCCGAGTTCGTACGTGTTGGAGGTCGCCACGGTGATCGTGAGCAAGATGGCGGCAAATGGCGCACCTAGCACGAGAGTGACAGCCGCTGCTATCACACCTGTAATAAGCAAGCCGGTAGGCACGCTCGGAAAGAGCAGGCTGATAGCGAGTGCTATCATTGTAGAAGCGAACAACGTCGGGAATATAGGCCCCCCGAGGTACCCGCTCTTGAACGAGAGTCCCAGGAGGAGGACCTTGAGGATCGCCAAGCCCAGCAGGAATAGAACTCCGTATGCTACCGGGTTAGCGAGGATCGGGTGAATCTCAGCTTCGCCGGAGAACAGCACTTCCGGAACGAAGTATCCGACGATGGCAATGATCACCCCCGCCGCCATAACCCGTTCGATGAACCGGTCTTTGAAAACACGGTCCATTATCCTGCCGAAGACCTGAAACGAAATGCCGATAAAGATAGCCAGCAGAGCGCCTATGATGCCGAGGATCACCGCAGCGACCGCGTACGGAATCGTCAGCACATTCACCGGGGAGGCAGCTATGCTTGAGGCAAATCCTGGGTACCCGACGAACACAAAGAAGAAGTAGCCGATCACCCCAGCGACCAGGTTCCACGCGATCAGCTGCAGGCCTCCCTTCTCACCTCCCTGCAATTCGCTGGAGAACAACGCAGCGAAGAGGGGGTTGCCGATAATTCCGTTGAGGGCCGAGGCAAGGCCAGCCCCAGCAAAGCCTAGCAGCGTTTGCCCCGTCAACTTGAGCTTAGTGCCGAACCACGCGGCGATGTCCACCACGAGAAAGATGAGAGGGCCCTCGGGGCCGACGCTCGCACCTGAAAGCATCGAGAAAAAGGACGTGAGCAACGCGCCGGGAAACGTCGTGAAATCGGGATTGAAGTTCGGGTCCGTCAGGACATCTTCCATGGTGCCGTGGATCACGTTCGGGGCGCGCATGTACTTCCCCACGAGCCCGACAAGCAGCGAGAAGAACAGGACGAGGACGGGGATCATCCAGCGGTTGGCTACGACGAAGTTGTTCTGCCAGAATGCTGTGTTGAGAAGACCTAACGCTTCTAGCCACACCAGCGCGAAGAGGGCCGAAATCAAAGCGACAAAAATGATCTGCCGAATCTTGGGGGTCCGTTCGTCCGCTGAAACTCGTACCACTGGTGCGGACTTATATTCCACAGAGTTAGCAGTTTCTTTCGTATCAGCCAAAGCCAAATCCTCCGACAAAGGTCTGAGCGCAAATCCTACGATGCACCGTAAGGCGGCCGAGCGTTTTTAAGCTGACCGCACAAAGATACCGTTTTTATCCTTACGACTCGATTGCGAAAAAGAAGGGAGCTTGTGAATTTTAAAGCTTTCCCTTCCGTTCTAGGCCGTTCGGGGCCGCTATCTGGTAAAAAAGGGACCGACCCATCAACGCATGTTCAGCTTGAAAAAGTCAAAATATCCATGTTAACATCTATCAGACTTGAATCTGGACAATTACGTGCAATATCTATCTATTAATCCTGTAAACCCATTTTAGTTTTCCAGCTTTATTTTCGACCCGCCAGGCCTGCGCCCACCTAATCTGGCGCATAACCTCTTGCATAAACGCATCCATCCGTCCGAACGCGATCGGCATCTTGATGAGGTGCGACGGGAGAGGAGGGCGATTGCTCGACCAATGCATCGTCTTCGGTTCGCTATCACAGCAAGATGCGGCATACCGCGAAGACAAACCCACATGCGGTTAGCCGAAAAAAGAC
>PLGY01000034.1 GCA_003139855.1 Candidatus Methanoflorens stordalenmirensis | reverse complement strand
CCCAGCCTGAAGCGACCGATCTAACAGACAGGGATAATACCCAGGTTCGGGGCACATACGTGAAGAAAGGGGCAGATCCAAAGGATTAGAAAGAAGGTAGGAATCTAACTCCCGTTTTCCCTTCAGAGCAATTTTTTTACGTAGAGACGAGTTTAGCAGCAGAATCTACACGAAAGCAGGCTTTTTTAAGCCATTGCGCACCCCCGCCGGTGTAGAGCGGGACGCAGACAGTGACCTTTGTAGGCACCGTGGGAGAACTTTTTTACCCTCAAACTTCCGAGACGTTGGTTTCAAATCCTGCCGCGAGGGTCCTCACTGTGCCGTTTAATGCGCCGCCGGTGCCCGCGGGCAGTACTATCTGCGTTTTGCCACCTTGACTACATCGTAATTGAGTTCCCACAAACGCCGGGTTAAAAACTCAAAGGGTGTTCGCGCTCCCGGTTCTCTTTTGTTGTGCATCGCAATCGCGACACACTGCCTGGTGGCACCTAAATGTGGTGTTATCGCACGTGAATCGTGAAATGATCGCAGCATACTCCCCGACGCTGGTTTTCGGAGTAAAGCGCTGACTTTGGTATTTCTGCCCGCCGGTTAGTTTCCCACCGCGTGGGTAGCCCTCTTTAAGCTGCCTTGCATGAAATGCAAGCGTATGAACTGCCAAAGGTGCGAGAAGTGCGCCCATTGTAAGCTGCGTGGCGATAAAGAGCAAGTTCCGTACTGTGAGGAGTACCGCCGTCCGCGCTATATCAGAGATTAACCCGGTGGCCATTTACCCTTTTAAGCTTGTTTGACGCTCGCCGCTAGGAATAACGGTCATTTTGGCGCTGATATCGGCATCAGAACAAAGCAATGAGGATATCATGTAGTGTGTCCATGTAAAAAACACCGACCAGGAGGGGAAAGATGATAGAAAATGGGCTAGTCTTAACGGGCAGCGACGCGGAGCTATTGAGCCGCGCGCTTTCAGAGGTCAAGACAAAAGTCTATGAGGAGTCCGAGACTAGTTTAGATGATTCCCAAGCACTCGATACACTCCTTTCGAGCTTCAGAAATGTGGAAAGGGAAGGACAGGATAAGGAAGAACGTCACTCGTATCTTAGTCCCTTACGTAAGGGTCTTATGTTGGGCACAATTCTCGATAGGCCAGTCGGCGCGGACAGTCGTGAGAGCAGATCGCGGCACGGCTGAACGCCGGAGGGGGCTCCTTAACAAACCCGAGCCGTTTTTAGCTACAGTCATTAACCGCAAGGTTCCGTTAAGTCCTGCAAGCTTGCCCCCAAGTGGTCCAAGTGCGCTCGTATTTCCGCAGCTACCGCACGCAAAAAAGGTTCGTCTAGCTGTAATTCTTTAAGCTTGTTTAATTGGCCACACGCCCGTTCGACTTCATATATCAGAGCTTCTTGGCCTGTGAAAAAGCAGGGCTCTTCTGGCTTGCGCTCCTGTGCAGTCATAGATAGTCACTGTGTTTGCAGTACTATTAGCCACTTCACACGATCATCGACGTAAGCGTCTCGACCATATACTTACGGCCAATAGAACCTGAGGGCTGAATGGTAAAATCGGTTCCGCGCCCCCGTCCTCTTCGGTGTATGTCAACGAATCCGAGTAATTCTAAGGCCTTTGCGATATCGATCAGCCATTTTGTCGTTAACTTTAACCCATCCATCGCGTCGCTGGTAAGCTTATTGCAACACACCACGTAGCGGCCCAGATATACAGGATCAGAAAGCAGGCCGCTAACGCGAATAATTAGTCAGGTTATAAACAAACAAAGGTGATAAAAACGGAACGCTAACCGAGTGCGGCGCGCTTTTAATAATTCTGATAAATATTTCTGTTTTTATTAAGGGTGTTACTATTGTAACAATCTTGCGAACGGTTATATACTGTATTACCGTTACTACTAATTACGTAGTGATACGGGGAAAGAATGACTACCGACGTCGAATACCGATTCCACTTCGAGAGACAACAAAACGGCCCACGAAGGCAAGTCCGACATGGAAATGTTACGCTTCACGGAGTTTTAGAGAAGCGGACGCCAAACGGACGCCTAATCGATAAAACGAGGCTCGGTTCTATTGACCTAGAAGGGCTTGAATACGATTTAGTAAAGGATCGCGACGAATTTTGGCGCATGACCGACTTATACCTCAACTTATTCGATGTGCCGCCAGAAGCCGCCGAAGAGGTCTGCGAGTACCTATCCCGGGTCGTTAGGCCGATCACGGAAAGCGAAGCAGCGTCGCATTACGCTTGCAGCGGCCGATTGCGCTAGACCATGTACCTCGATGCGTAAGGAAATATGAAACGTGAAGATCGCGCGACGATATCAATACACCTTAAGACGAAAGCCGAAATAGACGCTATAGGCAAGCGCGGCGAAACGTTTGACGATATCATCAAGCGGTTGCTCGCATGCTTTCGCGAACGTTGCGCGGGCGAATAACGCTTAGGCATGGCCTGGTAAAGCGGAACCGTCAATATTGTAAGCAACGCCGACGTCGGCATTGATCTGAACACGGAACCGATCATTTGAGATAATTTTTCGCGGTCGCCGAATCGCAACCATAATACGCCTTTTGGATTTGTGCGTGTTTTTCCTCCCTCGCTTCAGTAAACCCGCTTGACGAATAGCACACAGTTAAAGCTACGTTCTAGAGACGGTGACTGAAGCCAGCGTTATGCATCCTGAAGGAAGGGCAGGCAACCCCGCATAATCACCACTCGACTCACTGGCCGCTTGGTATAGTGCGAGACTCTCGTTGGCGTTTTGGTCTGCAGCGAGCGCAGTAATATCATACCTCCCGCTGCTCTCAAAAGAGGTAGTCATCTCCCATTGACCGTTTGAGGAGAGAGCAACAGGTCCATCTTGTGGGTAATGGCGGTTCGTGCTGTAATCATATAATACAAGCCATAGGTTATAGTCTCCCCCAATGTTTTGGGCCGTGCCCGTCACAAATACTGAGTTTTCCACCCGCGTATTATTAGGGGGGGTTGTAATGGTGGCTGCTGGAATTCCAGGTATATACTCAGGTTGATGAACGAATGGCATAGGAAATGGTTGGGGGGGCTCTAACTTAAGTTTTTGTTTTTAGTACGATTACAGTGGGATCAATCAAACTAGAACTACATGCTGATGCACGGCGTTTCTGGGGTCGATTGGCGGTTTTACAAGCACCCTCTGCCCGGGTACGTCTATAATGTCTACATGAAGTAATGGGTCGATGTGCGTTTCACCATCTGAGGTTCTGCGCCCTCTCGGGATGATGCCCAGCTGGGTCAATGAGCAAACGTTTTTATTTAATTCCCCCTTGGTTTATGTCGAAGATTCGTCAGGTACGCACGAATGCAGATTGATCTGGGCGGCGTAGAGGAAACGTTACTCGTTCCTCTGTGGGGGCGAGCAAAATTCAGTCGAGAGAACCCTTCCATCCTTAACGATACGAAGGCGACTGAACTCGTTGAAGGGCTTGATTACGATTTTGCACGGCTCGACAAAAGTCTCGGCGTACTAGGAAATCTCATGCACGCGGCACGAGCGAAGCATCTCGACGACAAGATCCGCGCATATATCGCTAAACATCCCGAGGCGTCGGTCATTGATCTCGGCAGATCGAGACACTCGACCTTGAAACGTACGAAACTAAAACTGAGAACAATAGACTATTTGTGAGGATCTGAGGCGCGAAGCGGCCTAGACGCGAAAACAAGGAATCTATATCACTTTGAACTTCGCTCTTCGCGATAACTATCTTCATAGATTTCGAGCACAGAAATCGAACACCGTGTTATGAAAAAGGATTGTGTGAACATTGCTGCGAATATGCAATGTCAGATGATGACCTATGGGAGATGGTAGAGTTTCGAGGCTATAGAATGACAGATAGAATGACAGAAGCATTTGAAGAGAAGTCAGATAACTTCAATAAATGCATGGAAAAACTATTGAACATCAGCCTGCTTATTGAAGAGTTTGAGTCCGGTAAGTTAGACAGTGAGAAAACGATGCGCCTAATAAAGGACATCGTTGAGGCGCCAGTGTATCCATAAAGCTGGTGAGTGAAAAATGACCCCTGAAGAATTTTTAGAACGCTGTAGAAGGATATACAGCAGAGAAGGAGATCGCGTCCACGAATTTGAAGACGATTGGGAAGCCGCCCACATAATGTTTGATCGATTATGTTGGGAAGCACTAAAGGACGCAGGATTCGGAGAAGGAATCAACTACGTATTAGAATACGTAAAGCCGCCAATGTGGTATTGCACAGGTGATTGAAATGGTATGTGTAGAATGTGAAGACTTCTTTGCCAAAGGAATTATTGCTGCACTTGAGTTTTTTGAAGTGAACAAGCTCTATGGTAAAGACGAAATTGAATTTGAAAACATGAACGACTTAGCGACAAGAATCTTTGACGCTACCTGGAACAACATAGACTGGAGTGAGAAGGGGATAACGACGTGTGGGGATCTCGTCAAGGAGATCAAAGAGTTCTGCAAGAAAGGCGCGATCCAAAGCGCTAAGGACGCGCGTGACTCAACCGATACCGCAGCGTCATTTGCCAACGGTAGAGAGGTTGTCTTCCTGAAAATAATGGAGATGATCGTTGAGTATGAAAAGGGGGCTGAAAAATGAGTTTAGAAAGAGCGAGAGAAATTTACGAGCAAGATATTGGATGTGCTTGGGGAAGATGGTAGATGATGCTTTTCTGCGTCGTGTGCACATCACCTGCTGCAGTACATCAATGATCTGACGACGGTACGGCTTTCGTAGAGTTTATTCTTCAGTTGCGCTTGGAGAGAACAAGCGGCAACCTAGGAACAAGCGCCGTTCCCTGCGCGAAAGCATCGATTTGTCGCTCGTTCCACGCGCAGATCTTTCATTTCTTGAACTCCAAACTCAGAGACCATGAAGACCAAAATCCTTCATCAATCGGTTTTGCTGAAAGCAACTCCTCACGAGGTCTATGAGGCCCTAATGGATTCTAAGAAGCACACAGAGTTTACTCATTCCCCAGCGGTTATCCGTAGGGAAGTTGGAGCAGAGTTCAGTGCCTTCGACGGCTGGGCTTCTGGAACGACCATTGAACTGATTCCAGACAAAAAGATCGTGCAAAAATGGCGGGCTTCTGACTGGCCCCCAGGTCATTATTCCACCGTGACGTTCGAGCTGCAGGCGGAAGGTCGTGACACCAGATTAGATTTTACCCAGGCCGACATCCCTGAAGATCTTTATCCAGATCTCAAAGCTGGGTGGGTCGAATATTATTGGGACAACCTAGCGGCTTATTTTGGCTAACACCTTGAAACTGTGGCCACGCTCCGTTACACCAAAGTACTGCCCCTTACCCAACACAGCAATGAAACTGCCGCATATAATTATCTTTGTAGATTTCAAGCACAGAAATCGCAAGCTTTTCTGCACGTCAATCGCAGCGAATATGTCTCATTAAGCACAACTTGGAATTATCATCGTTAAAAAGTGGTGGTGGCTGTTGCAGCACATTGGAGACTCGAAAATTGGAACAATAAGGTCAAAGCCAAATGTGAAGTATCCTTTGATCCGCTTGCCGCAAGAATACGTTCAAATCATAGGTCAAATGGCACACGTCAACAAAACAGACCACGATGGCCAACCTGCATTTTTGGTCGTCCCTTACACTCAAGAAAGCGCACAATCGAAGGCGGAATCAAAGTCAAGAGTTTCTAAACCTAGTTTAGAAACAGACACCAAAAAACGCCTCTCCGCCATCGAATCTCAAATCGCAGAGCTAAAATCGCTTATTTTTCAAGGCGGAAGCAAAACTGCCGCTAATAGAGAAAATCAAAGGCCGAGGGCGAGATTCGAACCCGCCTCGTGGCCTCCACAGCTATTGATTTCGGATATAAACCACAGAATGGGCTTATTTCCATAGACAGCCCTAGGCGAGCTGGAAACGTAACTTCGCCCCCTCCTTGTCGTGATACTGGCTATTCCGATGCACACAATCAAATTAGTCTTGCCACGTTGGCGCTTCAGTACCATAAGAAAGAGCTTACGAGCTACACGCAGTTTCGCCTAGCAGGAATAAGCAAGGCATCAATTCCGTGGATGAAAAGGTGTTCCAAAACTTTTTGGAACGCTACTAAGGGGGTAATTAACAAGGAACGGTGCGACGCACTTCGGGAACACCTTTCAGAGAGATACGTCGATATTTATGCTCCGCGGAAGGTGACGAACTTTGCAACGGCTTTTCTTAGGTACCTTGCCAAAACGCATTTTGACACGCGCTATAGGCATTTAACCTCTTTTTGGAGATGCCGAAAGGCTTGAAGGCTCGAAAGCACGTCACGAGCCGCATAGTGACGCGAGCAGACGGTGAGCATGTGCTTTGCACCATTAAGAAAGCCTTTGAAAACGGAGAGATTGACAGGGATCATTACCTAAACTATCAGGCGCTCGTGCTGTTTGGAGCGTTTGCCGGACAACGCCCGCAAGCAACGATTGCCCGCCTAACCGTGGGGCAATTCAGGACAGCAGTCAGCCAAAAGAAACCGGTTATTGATGTTCTGTCGGAACAGGACAAAATCCGTATGCAACATTATTGTCCTCTTCATCCGCAGGTGGTCGATGCTCTCCTCCGGCTGGAGGGTTGTCGGAGTGACGATGAACCTACGTTCAAACAGCTCTCGTTCGAACGATGGCTAAAGCAACAGAAGGTGCCGCTTTTGCACGGTAGCCATCATTTCGTGCCCGGTGATCTGAGGAAATTCTGCGAGCAAGAAGGTGACATACTGCAGTGGGATCAGTCAAACAAGAACTATATACTGACGCACGGCGTGTCTGGGGTGGATTGGCGGTTCCATAAAAGTCCTCGGCCCGCTCCGGTGTTTGATATTTATATGAGGTGTTGGGGGAACGTCGATCTCACAGGTTAACTTCACAATAGCTAAAAGATCAAATCAATTTTATCGTTAATTTGCCAGCGCCACGTAGGAGGCTGAGATTCACGCAATGACAGCTTAAATGGGCTCGTTTATAGCTGTCTGGACTGCCTAGCCGTTTAAAAAAGGTGCAAGATGCGTTGGGGAATGGGTCGCCGTTCTAAGGTTCTAAACGCGCCCTCCTAGCCGCTTTACCAGTTCATCGTCAAATCTGTAAATATCTGGCACTAGTCTTTCAGGACGTATTTTCTCGCGGAGTTCTTTACAGCACGCCTCAAGTTGCTCGACTCGCTTTTTTAACTCTTCAACATCGTCTTCGATCAAGTTTTTCACCTCCCCGCAGTGTAGCGAACGTTAGCCACAACCAAAGGATAAAAAGACCTTAGCTTCGGTTTCAAGCATTGTATGGTACAGTTCTGCAAATTAAAGTCAACGGATTGCGCCTCCCATGTTCTCTTGCATAGGGTGAGAAGCGTTAAGGAGTAATTGTAGACTTCCGCTGCGTGAGCACGTTTATGACGTGTATATGCGATATTGGAAGGAGGTAAAATTTAGTCCCGCGTGATCCCGTTTTAGCAAGACCAGTCGTCGAAAGCGCCCTCATTCACTTTTGCAGGCAAGGTAACGGTGAACGTCGTCCCTTCCCCCTCGACGCTCTCAAACGTGATTGTCCCGCCGTGGGCGTCGATAACGCGTTTCACAACCGCCAATCCGAGTCCGGTACCCTTCGCCTTGCCAGTACACAAGGGCAAGAACAGTTTATCCTTCATCTCTTCAGGAATACCGACGCCGGTATCGTGAACGTTAATAGCGACAGAGTTGTCGAAGCGAGAGGCGCTGATGGTCAGCGTTCCGCCGTCTGGCATTGCTTGTATCGCGTTCAAAATAAGGTTAGCGAAGACGCGGTGCACGAGATGAGGGTCAACGGTCATCACAAGATCGCTCACGTCGGAGATGATCTTCACGTGGTCAGTGCGCGGGAGTGACGCACGGACGTCATTGATAAGCGTGCTGATTGCCACCTTTTCTAGCTCGGGGGCGATGGGCCGAGCGTAGTCTTGCAAATCCGCGACGATCTTGTCCATATAGAAGACCTGCTCGCTGATGCGATCAAAGAGTCCCTCTTCGTTCTTCCAATCGTTAGCACCTCGCTCTTCGGGAGGCACTCGCTCGAAGCGCAGCTTCTGGAGATCGACGATGTACTGGAGTCCCTGAAGAGGGTTGCGGAGGTCATGTCCGATCATGGCGGCGGTCTCACCGATGCCCGCCAACCGTTCGGCATCTTTTAGTTGGGCGGTGCGCTCCTCGACGAGATCTTCAAGGCGCTCGGCATACCTCTTCAGTTCGGTGATGTCGTTATTGATCTCAAGTGTGGCGATGGGCGTGCCATCAAGGGTGCGTTGGAGCGTCATGTGGCTCTCAACAGTGACCGACGAGCCATCACGTGTGGTATGGACGAGCTCTCCTTCCCATCTCCCCGCCTCGTTAAGGCTGGACTTAATCCGTTCGAGGGGTTCGGGAACCTCCGTTGACAGCAAGTTATGGATAGGCATGCCGAGCGCCTCATCGCATGTCCACCCGTAGAGCAGCTCAGCGCCATGGTTCCAGTAAATGATGCGATCGTGGTCGTCCCACATGACGATCGCGTCGTGGGCGAGGTCGAGCATGGTGGTGCGCTGCAGTGCTGCCTCCTCAGCCTGCAGTCGTGCGATGACCGTGCCTGCCTGTTGTCCTAACACCCGCAAGAGCTCCCTTTCCGCTGCTGAAAAGTGATGAGGGGTGGTGCTGGAGACGACATAGTGACCAATAACCACTCCCTTTGAGGAGAGTGGGATGTTTGCGATGGCAGCGGCCCCCAAGCGGCATCCGGACGGGGAGACTGTGCGACGATCGTCGATGAACGACGACGCGCCCTCATAGATGCGTGCGACGTGTTGGTGAGTGCGAGAGATATGTTTGTGCTCGGTTGATTCCTCAGCACCGCTGGCGTATTGCAGCTCGGCAACTTCGCCTTCTGCATCCAACAAGTAGACAGCCCCGCCTTCAAACCCGGTGAGCGAGACGGCATTATCGAGCATAGAGATTAGGGCGGATTGTAGGTCATCAGCTTCATTGCCGGCTTTGATGACACGACTGATGATTTCCTGTTGACGTGTGTACTCTCGTGCAGCTGCTTCTGCCCGCTTCCGGTCTGTTATGTCTCTCGCTGCAGCAAACACTCCTTGAACGTCGCCAGCCTCGTTCCGGTAAACCGTGGCGTTGTACAACACATCCGTAATTCTGCCTGACTTGTGTCGAATGGCCAGCGGATAATCCCTCACAAAGCCATCGGCGAACACCTGCCGGTAGCCCTTGCGTGCCTTTTCAGGCTCAGTGAAGTAGTCGCTGAAGTCGCTTCCGATCAGCTCGTCACGCGAGAAGCCCGTTTCTTCCTCAGTGGCTTTGTTGACGTCAGTGATGGTGCCTTCGGCACTGATGGTCACCAACGGATCGAGACTTGCCTCGATAAGGCTTCTCGCGTACAGAGAGGCGACACGCAGTTGTTCCTCAGCCCGCATCCGCATCACGATTAAAGCGTAGACTTCTGCAAGCCGCTGCACTGCCTCAACGTCACGCTTGGCGTAGTTACGTCCGGGGTTGGCCAATGCAATCTCGCCGACGGGTTCATCGCCGATCAACGCCGGCACAGCGAGGAACTGTTTAAGAGCAAGGTGCCCTTCAGGAGTTCCCGTCGAGGCGGAATGGTCGACCGGTGCGTTGGTGAAGAACCCCTTACGTTCATTGATCGCGTAGGTTGACAACGCGTGATACCGTTCATCATGGCCGATCGGGAAGCGAATTGCGCGCTCTTCTGGAGGAATACCACACTCGTTGAGCATCATCTCGGTATGTCCATATGATACCAAGTCTTTGGTGACAGGATCAATAAGTGCCATAAAGCCGTGCTTGCTCCCGGTAAGCTGTTTCGCCTCGTTAAGGATGGCTAGGGATATAGCCTTCGGGTCAGGTGAGAGGGAGAGCAAAGGCCCAGAAAGGCGGGCAAGCGCTGAGTTGACTTTCAATTCTCGTGAGAGCTCTTCTTTCGCTTGCAGCTTCGCCACCGCCGTGCCGAACTCCAGTCCGATTGTCTTAAACAACTCGCGCTCTTCAGGCGTAAACGACCTACGGGCGGCGGCCCACAGCGAAACGTGTCCGATCGCTACGCCTTCTGAGATGAAAGGTATAGCGACTACCGCCCCGCGTAACCCGAGACGGTAGCTCTCCGAGTCAGGCAACGCCTCGTCCATCAAGACAAGCTCATGCTGCTGATACAGTCCACGCGCATAAGGTGCGGAGTCGACGTGAATGCTCTTGACTCTTTCGGCAAACTCAGATGGGAGATTGTGTGCGTATTTCAGGTCGAGATACCCTGTGTCAGCCCGGATGGCGACAAGCCCGCTTTCAAACCCTAATTGATCGACCGAGACAGTAACGGCGCGTTCATAGAGGACGGAGAGGTCGTGGGCTTCGTTAATCACGTGGGTGATCTCGTTGAGTGCAGCGGTGCGATGGGCGTACCGCATAGCTACTTGTTCTGCTTTGATGCGCTCACCGATTTCTTGACGAAGTTCTTCGTTCGTTGTCTGGAGTTCCACATTCATCGAGGCGAGCTCCTCGGTGCGCTCCTGCACGCGCTCCTCAAGGGTTTCATTTGCGACCCGGAGCGCTTCGTTAGCCGAGCGGAGCTGCTGGTTAAGCGCGTGCGTCACATCGGCTGCCTCCCGCAGCGCTGCCTGTGCCTCCCGCTGAGTGGTGACGTCGGAGCTGATTGAGAGCAGCCGCGTGGGCGCCCCTGCCTCGTCGCGCTCGACGGTGAAGCGATGTTCGACGATGAGCGGCGTGCCATTACGTGTCTGGCACAGAACCGCCCCCTCCCAATGACCCTGCGCTAAGAGCGTTGCGTGGAACTCCTCAAAACGAACAGGATAGACGGCACGGGTGAGGTTGGACATGCGCCTCCCGATTGCCTCTTCTGCAGTCCAGCCGAAGAGGCGTTGAGCGCCCTTGTTCCACGTGAGGGCGCAGTGATCGAGATCGCGGACGACGATGGCGTCCTGAGCGAGGTCGATGAGGTCAATGTAGCGTTGAGCGCGGTCACGTTCGTGCAAGAGCGCTTCTTCTACCCGCTTACGCTCAGTAATATCCGTTCCGTAGACGTTAACGTACCCCTCGTCCGTGAGGGGGACGAGCGTCAACAGAAAGGTCTTTGTCCCGAGCGTCACATCGTGCGTGCATACTTTTCCCGATCGAAACGCGTCAGCTGCCCGAGCGCGCACCTGATCGAAAGGACTGGCGCTGGCGCTGCTCCCGTCGGGGAGGAGTGTCGTACTTGCCTCATTTGCGAAGAGAACGGCACCGTCAGGCGTGAGGCGCAGTATCGGATTAGGATTCTCGTCAGGGAATTTGGCGATGCTCTCGCGCTCTCCTTCAGCGCACTTTCGCTCGGTAATGTCGACGAACTCCCCGATGTATTCCTTGATAACGCCCGCCTCGGTAAACAGGGGAATGATATGAGCATCGATGTAGCGCGCGCCCGAGCGGGTCGTGGGCAAGTAGCCGTGCTGCTTGATGTCGTCGAAGTCATAGCGCTGCTCATAGCGTATGGCTTCGCCTTCACACCGCTCTTTGTCAGCGTCAGAGATGCGGGGGGTCGAAAAGAGGCCGATGTGCGAGATGGCGGTGACATCCGGCACGCCTACGAGCGCGACCGCCGCATCGTTCATCTCGATAGGATACCCCTCAATATCGAAGCGAATTTTTGCGATGGGTGATCGTTCAAAGAGTGCTCTGAACTCCTCGTCGCTCGATGTAGACTTTTCTACGGCTTGTTTTTTCTTGGCAGTACCTTGTGTGTCGGGCATCGCTTACTCCCTCTCGTACCTCGTTCAAGGCGTCATACCTTCTGTAATCGGACGCGATCTCTCTCTATAAAACATCGCCCCCTTTTTACCGTTCTCCGCCGCCCACAGTAATCCTCATTCTGCGTGGAATTAAGACGCAATGGAATCATAGAGCTCCCACAGGTCGTGATCCTTGAACAGCAGATACGCATGCGTCGTGAGGATGCTGCTATGACCAAGCAACAGCAGGAGCCTTTATGACGCCTCGACCAACTCCTCTTCGCTCTCGAATCTCAAATCACAGAGCTTAGATTACTTATTTTCCAAGGCGGAAGCGAAGCTGACGCCGATAGAGAAAATCAAAGGCCGAGGGCGAGATTCGAACCCGCGTCGTGGCCTCCGAAGCTCCCTTTTTTAATATAAACCGCAGAATGAGCTTATTTCAGTAGACAGCACTAGGGGAGCTGGAGATGTGACTTCGTCTCCTGCCCGTTGTGATAGGGGCTATTCCGATGCACACAATCAAATTAACCTCGCTACGTTGGTGCTCAAGTATAGTAAGAAAGAGCTTCAGAGCTATACCGAGTTTCGTTTAGGTGGAATAAGCAAAGCACCGATGCCGTGGATGAAGCGTTGCTCCTTGACTTTTTGGAGGGGTACTGAGGGCACAGTCAGTAAAGAACGATGCGATGCGCTGAGGGAACACCTCTTAGCAAGATATATCGACGTTTATGCACCCCGGAAAGTGCTGAACTTTGCAACGGCTTTTCTTAAGTATGTCGCCAAGACGCATTTTGACAAGCGCTATCAAGCAGTTGACCTCTTCTTAGAGATGCCAAAGGGCTTGAATGCTCGCAAGCACGTGACTAGCAGGATCGTGACGAAAGAAGATGTTGAGAATGTTTTGCTGGCTATCAGACAGCTTACGAAGAAGAGGAGATTGATCATCATCATTATCTAAGCTATAGGGCTATAGTGCTGTTGGGCGCGTTTACAGGGCAGAGGCCACAGGCAACTATCGCGCGACTTTTGGTAGGGCAGTTCAGAAATGCGATCGGTCTCGAAAAGCCGGTGCTCGATATTCTGCCAGAACAAGACAAGATACGCATGCAACATTACTGCCCGCTGCATCCGTATGTAGTTGAGGTTATGGCGCCCCTACTGTGCGAGCTAAGCGACGAAGAACTTATGTTCAAACAGCTGTCATTCGAACGATGGCTGAAGCAACAGAAGGTAACGCTATTGCACGGCAGCCATCATTTCGTGCCCGAAGATCTGAGGAAGTTTTGCGAACAAATGGGTGATATACTGCAGTGGGATCAGTCTAACAAGAACTACATACTCACACACGGGGTTTCGGGAGTGGATTGGCGATTTTATAAGCATCCGCTGCCTGAGAACGTGTATGACGTGTAATGAGATACTGGAAAGATGTGCGCTGTAGTTTATGAACAGTCACAGCTCATCCGCTTAATGTGTAAGGCCTCTCCTCTTTTCTCCTGCACCGCCGAAGCGCTTTTACGGAGACTGCAGCGCCGCAACTGCTTTGTCGAGTGCTTCCATCGACTGGTCGGCACTGACCACCGGAAATACCTCAAACGTTATGAACGGCATCCACTGGAGCATGCAAACGAAAAGCGCCTCCTCGCTTAACTCACTAATCGCGTATCCGTCCTGTCCGTTGCCGAGCTGTCCCCAGTCATTAAGCTTGCCAGTGTGCAAACCGGCTTCCACCGTTTCGAGCATCGATATAAGGAGCTTCCCAGTCTCTTCAGGAGTGGCAGGCATCTTAGAATTGTCAACGTGCCATCGTATGAAAAACTTGGATATCTTATCACTTCCGTGCGTGTGTTGGTCTCGGCATTGATTACCTAACCACCGTTTTTTGAAACCAAACCCTATACACTCGGTGTAGATAAGCGTTGCTGTAACAAACTTGTGTTACAGCTCCTAGTCCGAGTCAAGGCTGTTATGCGCGCACGGCGTTCGCGGTGTCGAGTGGAGCACCTANNACCAGCGAAAACTCAAACGTCATTTTGCCTAATTATTGCACGATCTTTCTCAAGGCCCGCTTGAAATTTGATTCCATTCCTGTCAATAATTAAAAAATAAGGAGATGGTTACCCATCTTTATACTGTCATTACGACTGCATCATCTCTGCCAACACCATTGCTTGACCGTTGCCTAGCAGTGTCATTGCAACGTTCGCTATGCCGCCGCTGGCGTTAGCCCCTCCCCAAGCATTATACGCCGCTGATGCACTTGAGGCCGCTTCTCCCGAATATCCCTGACCTTTAACATATGATACCATATCGTTAAACCGTGAGGTTGCATCGCTCTGGGAGGTCTGTTCTGCAAGGATTTTGACAATAGTTCCCCCTTTTACAGCGGTAGCAGAATAGACGTTAGTGCCGAGATTACTGTTTGTTTGTGCTACAAATGGAGATGTGAACGTATACCCCTGACGAGTCATTGATGCTGTATCGGAACTAACCCAGGCGGCGACTGATGTTGGTGCCGCGGATGTTGCTGCCCCAGTTGGTGCTGCCGATACAGTCGGCGTAGGACTAGAGCTAGTCGAAGATGTGCAGCCAGCCACCGAAATAATGATGGTGACGCCAATCAACAACAACAACGCCTTTCTCACTGGCACGTTGACGTATCGTTTTGCTATTTTCTTTATTGGATTCATTTTAGGCCCTTTCTTACCTCTAATTCAAAATTCAAATCAAAATGGCACGCTAAAATGCGGCATTGAATATTAAATATTACCGTTCTTGCTTTGATTTCAGTATCGATGAGGTATCGATGACACTTCGATGATGGCAGATTAACCTAGCTGTGCTAACCGCCCGCGCTGAACGTCTTAGAGGAAAATGTACAGGCGGTGCTAAGTGAGCAATCGCAGTCTATTCAGAAGTGAGAAATAACCCGTTAGTCTCTCTCAATTCCCTTTTTAGTGCTTCCTGCACGTAGGATAGGTCTATAAGCCGCGAGAAATCATGCGTTGTATATCGGTCGCGCCGTCTTGCTCTGGAGTGGTTCCATATGGAAAAAAGCTATATGGCTGGCATTTAGAGAATGACTATATGCCCCTATTTAGCTATTTAAGCCCCTTAAAGAAGCCAGTTAGAAGGGACTCAACACTATATGCTCCTCCTCTCGCGCCACCACTCGCGCTGGGACATCTTCGCTTAGTAGTGTTAAAAATCGTCAGAGCCTGTTTAAATGGTCTAAAAAGTCTTTTAGAAAAGTGTTATCTATGTTGAGTACGATCAATAAGCTTTTACCTGCCAGACACGTAGTTACGCGATAAAGCCACAAGGAGGTGAACGAATGGCAAATGAAATGACTTCAGCCCCTGAAATGACCCCAGCGCCTGAAATGACCCCAGCCCCGCTGCAGTACCGTAGCGTCGGTGTCAGATTCGTAGCTCTTCTTATTGATGTCATTATTGCTGGCATTATCGCATCAGTTTTCGCCAGTCCTTTGGAAACGTCCGTCTTCAACAGCGCGAGTTTTGCTAACGGGACCTTTCACGTATCCACCACAGCAAATCCGCTCGCAGGAGTCGGAAGCCTCATATCAGCACTCATCGTGCTCTTCTATTTCACTCTCCTGTTGGGAGCGTATGGACAGACGGTGGGAATGATGGCCCTTAAGATCAAAGTGGTCAAAGAGGACGGCTCAAAGATTGGCTATGTCGACGCACTCGTGCGTTCCTTACTGCTGATCATCGACGCAATACCGTACATTATCCCGTTCTTGCTCGGTGCGATTCTCATATGGACGTCTGACAAGAAACAGCGGATTGGAGACCGCGCAGCGCACACCGTAGTAGTGACCGCGTGAAGGGGCTTTTTCCCCTTTTCTTTTTTCTTTTGCTGCACATTTTGTCGTCCCTTGGAGCATACAATGGCGCCTACGGTTGGTATAATAGTAATAAAGAATAAAATGGAGACATGATGGAAGAAAAAATGAAGAAGTTTATACCCCTATTTGTTCTTATAGGAGTTGCCCTAATCGCTTTCGCTGTATATGTTGCAATCAATCGGCTTGGAATGGCAACAGTATCTGCTCAGCCAGCTGGCTTTTTTCTGGGCCTCTGGCAAGGAATTATCGTAATTCTAGCGTTCATTGTCAGCTGGTTTGACTCTAATATCACTATCTATCAGGCTGGAAACGATGGTTTCTGGTACAATCTCGGCTATATTCTCGGATTATCAATCGCCCTAGGCGGTGGCGCCAGAGCCTCAACACCAAGGAAAAAGGCCAAAAAGCAGAAATGATAAGGATGGAGTAAAATGGCCGTTTTACTTGGACATACGCAAGCATCTTCGTAAAGGCAGACTCTTGAGCGCGTGTAACACCAGCCTATCTGCAACAAGGGAGCCCTATAGAGGCTCCGACTTAGAAGCCTACGTGGAAACTATTAACATCAGCTGCCTGGACACATGTAGAAACTATTAACATCAGCTGCCTCAGCACGTTTATGATGTGTATATGCAGTATTGGGGCGATGTCGAACTTGCGTGTTGAAGCTCTTGGGATGGCACCTGACGTGACCAAGGTGTGTGCTATAAAGAACGGTCCTAAGGCATTCACGCGGAGCGGCGCATTCGAATGACGACGACGCAACGGCAATCAGTACATTGCTGAATGGTTACTGATCTTGACGTTGCTGAAAACTTCGACAAGCGGCAGAACCTCTTGGCAAAAACTAGCAAGAAAGCTGAAAAGCTGAAAAAGCCGAATAGCAGCCTATTACTCTCAAGAAAGTTTAAAAGGCGAAATGCCTCGATTTTTTTATGTGAAGAAATGGATAGTGTAAAACATTTTGAGATTCCCAAGAACGATGCTAACAGAGCCCATAAGGAAATCGCAGTCGAGTTCCTCAATTTAGTTGGTTTAGGAAGACCAAAGGAAGCACTGCGTTTCTTTGCCCCTGAATGTAAGACTCACAATCCATACACCGTTGGTGGTATGGACGAACTGACCGACGCAATGATTGCTGTGCAAAAAGAAGGAGCGGAAGGAATTTTAAAAGGATCGAAAGCTGAGTTTGAGCTCATCATCAGACAGGTTCTTGCGGATAACGACCTAGTTGCAGTGCATACCCAAATCTCCAGTTCCATACCAAGCGAGGGAGGCTTGAGGCAAGTCCATCTTTTCCGTTTCCGCGGAGACAAGATTGTCGAGTATTGGGATATCTCTCAACTAGTGCCGGAGAACGCGCCCAATGCAGCTGGAGCGTTCTCTTAACGGAAAATCGGAACTACATACTCACGCACGGAGTTTCCGGAGTAGATTGGCGATTTTACAAGCATCCGCTTCCTGATTCGGTTTATGATATTTATCGAAGTACTGGGGAGGCGTGAGCTTAAAAATCTGAGATTAAGTGCGCTCGCGCATTTTTCGAGACGTGCTGGCCAGACATTAGCAAAAAGGAAAATACGCCCCTATCACGTTGCGGAGGCGTTCATTACCTTTTGTTGCTCCATGCGGCCTCCATATCGATATCAGCAACCCCTTGAGGACGTTAGGGGAGCTGCCCACGGAGACCTGTAACAACATGCGTGCCACACCAGACGTTCCCGCTAGTGCTGCTCTGTGAGTACGTCGTCTTCGATGCTCATGATGCTACTACCGTTACTGTTATCGAGGCGTTATGTAGGGACGGGTCACCGAGGTATTCAGCATTGAGCGTGTGGACACCGTTTGGAGCCCACGTTGTCATTGAACCGTTGGCATCTGTGGTTAGTGTGCCTGGACCCCAAGAGCCACCTGCGGCGTGACCATCAATGAACCAGTCTATTTGGTTGGTTAGCTGGGATTGTGAGAGTGCCACGCCATTTACTAGAACTGTGGCGGTCCACGTTCCCCCCTGACCATCGCGTAGTGTAGTCGGACCGGAGATAATGACTTGTATGGAAGATGTGGGTGTTGGTGTGGGGGTCGGTGTCGGCGTTGACGTAGGCGTTGACGAACCGCACGCTGGCGTATTGCAGTTCTCAGACGGTCGATAGCCTGCTGCGCAGGCGTCCGCCAATGTGGGGAAGATGACGAGATTCTTCGGCAGAATACTCTTTGCATCCCAGCACCACGGATAGTGGTAGACGTTTGAATTAATACTCCCCACGAACGGGCCGTTGTACGATTGAAGGTTCGTGGGTGGCGTTGTCGGGAGCGCCGCTATTTCTGCGGGAGTCGCCACTGTCAGTTGTGGCGTCGTTGGCACGGAAGTGGGTGACGAAGTAGGTGTCGCTTGAGTTTGCGTGGCCGACGGGGTGGGTGAGTTCGCTGAGCTTGCCCCTGCAGCCGGAGTCGGGTTTACTGTCGATGAAGTAGTGCATCCCGCTATCGATAATGAGGCAATCACAACAAGAACGATAGTGATTAACAACTTTTTTTCCATACACGTTTCCCCCCTTGACGGGAAAATGAATCAAAAGCGTACGAGAGCAGTGCAGTAGCTTAAGTCTTCCTTTTTAACTGCATTTCAGCGGGAGTTGTTATGTGGAAAAAGCCTCATCTCATCACTTAGGAGAGCTTGGCCCAAACCCGCATGATATACAGCTAACACTGGAGCCCTGGACAGACCATGGGTCTCTCATGTGTGAAGCCTCAAGAAAGATTGATGCGTTATCGTGCATGCCATCTTTTAAATGGCTAACATTCCGATCGCCATCTAATCACCATAGCGTCATATTCTAGCTGGGCGTTCTCAAAAATGCGATCGTCTTCTACCTCATCATAACACGCCGCGCAAACGGAAAAATGCTCAAATACTACACATACCGCCGGTTTACCGCAACATAGGCACGGTTCCGGTTCCCCTTCCGTCTCATTATTTCGCATATCAATTACCTCCAATAAGAGCTTACTATCACCGGGGCGCCATGCCCTTGTGAATCAGACCGCTGAGCGTCCGATACGTTCTCCCGGTAAGTCTTCAGCGATTTAGCGATGGGAGATGGTGTTTTTGGCCCGTACTTAAGCAGATGCATACAGCAGTGCCTCCTTTTTGGTGAGCCGGAATCCAGTTAAACGCCGGATGAACTCATCGTCAGAGGCCATTACTAATCACATGCACGTGAGTTAAATGATAGATATAGGTTAACTTCGAAAAAGAGAGGTCAGTTAACACGTTGTTTCGAGCGTTACGGCGTCGAAGTTCAATACGTTACTAACATCCAGCGTGCATCATTACGTACGGCGTGAGCGGCCTCTATTGGAAGCGCTGTGAGAATCTGCTGCCTGAGCACGTGTATGACGTTTATTTGCGGTATTGGGAGAACGTTAACTTCACAGTTTGACACTGCAAGTAAGCTTCATTTCAGTGCTGAGCCACTCCATTGAACCCAAAAAACTGTGAGCAAATGGGCGATATGCTGCACTGTGCTCAGTCAAACAAGAACTACATTCTAACTCACGGCGTTTCTGGGGTCGACTGGCGGTTTTACAAGAGTCCAAGGCCTGGGCCGGTGTTTGATATCTACATGACGTATTGGGGCGATGTCGAACTCTTGCAGTGACCTGTCCGTAGACCTAGTCTAGCCAATACTCAAACCAATCCTCTTCTTCCTCCTCAGAATCAGATTTGGATTCAGACTCGTAAACCTGCTCCAGAATTGTATCCGATTGCCACGATTCGTTAGGCAGTATAATTGACTTCTTCTTATTCTTCTCTACTTTTTTAGGACTTCTACTACTTCTTCTCGCATGCAGCCAGCTGGGTGTTAGGACGCTAAAAAAAGATTCATTGGAGAATATGTATAGATATTACTTTTAGAGGCGTTTCTAGCCGAAATTGTCCGCTAGAACTCAAGCAGACACGTTTCAGCCATCAAGACGCGCTTAATTTGGGTCTCAACCTTGTGCAGCACCGGCCTTAAGAGACTCAAAAATAAGAAAAGAGGTGAGCCAAACTGACCCACTATATTCTTACCGGCATCTGAGTTGGCGTGGGCGAAGCCGTCGGTGTCGGAGTTGGTATCGGGGTTGGAGTTAGTGTTGGTATTGGCGTCGGCGTCGGAGTTGGTGAAGGCGTCACCGTAAACGTCATTACTGCTTGCGAAGGGCCGTATTCATTGTTACCCAACCAATCAATCTTGAGGGTGTGCGTGCCAAGCGAGAGTGCCGCTGTGTCAGTACCAGCGAGCACCAAGCTTCCAGAAGACGCAGAGCACGTACCGGCTGGATTAATAACCCATGATCCGCCAGCAGCATAGTTGTCAATATAGTAATTGACGGCACCGCAGACGTTTGCGTGCTCATTTACGCTGTATAGCGTAGCCGTGAAGGTTGCTTGTTGCCCTTGAACAACCAATGTTGGCCCTGATACAGACGCTTGTGTAGGTAACGGTGGTTGTGCGGTTGGCGTAGGCACTGGTGTTGGAACAGGTAGTGGTGATGGGGAAGCCCCTAATATCACCAACACCCCCTCAACCGGACTAACATCTAGCAACTGAACTCCAACTCCTTGATTCGAGCTCAGCAACCCCATCTACTCGTGGGCTCAGTATCAAAAAGACCCTAATTCAACTAACGCCGCGGTTATACCGACGAACGTGCCGACGGGCAACTACTCGCAAGTCACGATAAACGAGCAATGGACAGACTCAAGCGGAGTACAGCGCGGCATAACGGCATTTATCGAAAACGAAGGCAGCACCGCGAACGCGACCGCGGACTTTAATTACCAAACGGCGATACGAGGCCCGCTTGTAGACGACGGGCATGAAACACACTATGCGGAAAGCGAGATAGCGCAAGCACTCGGGCATAATCCGACGACAGTACGCGATTTATCATGGCATTGGGATACAGACACCGCAGCGGCAACGCACGAGTATATACAGTATGACAATCTGCTCATACTCTTAAGTCAAAACCTCGGCATAACGCAAAACATCGGCCCCTCAACGCCGTCGTCGTAAGGAGCCGTAAAAAATGGGACCGGCGATTAGAGGGCTTATGTTGGGTTTTAGCTTACTAATCGCTTTTATTATTCTAGTGATTATCGCGCTAGTAATATTGGCGGTTATAATAGCTTCGCTTTTATTATTCTAGTGATTATCGCGCTAGTAATATTGGCGGTTATAATAGCTTACCCCGCTCTCTGAATTGTGTTAATCCTATTAGTCTTAGGATTCCTAGCCCTCTGCGTTAGATGGCATAATAATAAAAAGAAGCCGACGGCTCTGGCCACTCCGTGAGCCTTCTTTTTTCTCTCTATTAAAACCTCAGCGACGGCGGGTAACCCGTAACGCTAGAAACACAGCAGCAAGAGCACCAAGTGCGTAAAACCCGTCGAAACCGGGGGTCGAGCTAGTGCCACCCGCAGTTGCGCTCGCTTGAGCGACGTTGGCCCTAGAAGTACTCGCCGCTGCAGGTTTTGGCGTGGCGGAGGGGCTCACGGCTGCGGGTGTTGGCGTCGGCATTAGAGTTGGCGTAGGCGTGGCAACAGTAGAAGCGGATGGTGCAGCCGTTGGCGTCGCCGTTGGCGTCGCCGTTGGCGTCGNNGGCTTGCAGACCTCACACGGTCGGTAGCCCGCGTTGCATGCGTCTGCTAATGTGGCGAATGTGACGAGGTTATTTGGTAAGATCTTCTTGGCTTCTGAGCACCACGGGTAGTGGTAGACGTTCGAATTAATGCTTCCTACGAACGGGCCCGTGTAGGATTGAAGCTGAAGGGTCGTCGGTTGCTCGTATGAAAGAAAGATCGGGTGCGCGGTAGTTGTTGTCGTCGTGGTCGATTTGACCGTCGCTGCGCTGGCCGTCGATGGGTTACTTACAGTTTGCGTTGAGACGCTGCCGGCCACGCCTAGTAGGACAATCGCGAGCGTGAGTGCGACGCAAACAATCAGCACTTTTTTTAACATACATTTTTCCCCCCAATATCGTTCAGCCGAAAGAATAAACTACGCATCCGAGCCGATGCTGACAGCTTAAGTGTTGTTATTTAAGTGCGACTCCTCTTTTAGCGTAATGTGCTTGAAAAAATGAGTTTGATAGTAGCGCCGACTTACAGGGGCCAGCATAATAACTCATTTGGGATCGGATATGGGCCGCTAACTGTGCTTCGCGACCATATAGCAAATCTTAAGCTTCATTGACCCGGTCTTACGTATTTGTTTTGGATTGACAAAGGGAATGAGGTGTTTAACTGCCGGAAGAGTATGCAGAGGCTCTTGAAGAACTGCTAGAGTTGAGCTGCAACGAGCACTAAGGCGAGACCAAAATATCGCGGGGGTCGCCGCTATAAAACCGCCTTGTCGAAAGTTGTCGTCTTCGCAAACGGCAACAATTGGCCGTCGCAAAGAAAAACGCTTAAGTTCTGATGCGGTCTACGCACGAACTAACGGCTGGTGATTGCATATGGCTGGTAAATATTGTCAAAACTGCGGCACAGAATTATCTGATGAGGCAAAATTCTGCGCTAAATGCGGCGCTACGGTTTCAAGTGAAACTCGAAAAACCTCTGTTGTTGGAGACACGGCTGGCTTTGTCGGCACGACAATTGGCAAAATTGGCAAAAATGTGCCTGTTGTCGGCAAGCGCCACGAAAAACGACATGAGGCACAAACTCCCTCACCGCAGCCCGCTGCTGCTTCAGCCGCCTTAAACGGCAATCAAGTGTTACTTGAAGCGAAAGGACGAAATGGACAGCTACAACTGCTTCCGACAAAAGTTCGCATCATTAGAAAAGGCGCTTGGGCGTTAGCGCTGCAGGGGGTGCAGGGCGATAAAGAAATCTATCTAGATCAAATCTCGTCGATTCAGTTTAAAAAAGCAGGATTATCAGTCGGATATCTACGGTTCGTTTTTCTTGGAGGACAAGAAACAAAAACCGGAATCAGAAATACAATGAAGGACGAGAACACGGTAGCTTTCGTGCAGAAGCACGAAGCTGAGTTCGAAGCAATCAAACAAGCAATAGAAGAAAAGATGCACGAAGCCTGCACCACCAGAATGCAACAGCCACTGCAACAGGCGCCACCAGCAGATATTCCCGCACAAATCCAGAAGCTTGCTGAGCTTAAAAATCAAGGAATCTTAACAGAACAGGAGTTCCAACAGAAGAAAGAAGACCTGTTGGCAAAAATGTGAAAGTTCAGGTTATGTCTCCGCTGGGCCCGGCTGTACCACAAGCAGGGAGCAGACATTCGAAGCGTGTGTGGGCCGTTCGATATCGAAATGGAGCTGGATTTAAAGAAGGCTGAGAACTGGCTTATGCATTTTGGGCTATGTCCTTATACACAAATCCACGCGTCAGGTCATTTGAACTATGATGAGATACGGGACGTGGTCGAGACCGTACAGCCGAAAGTGCTGATTCCGGTGCATATCCAGCACCCTGAGGTGTTTCAGACCCTCCACGACAACGTGATTCTTCCTAAGAAGGAGATCGAGGTTGCCATATGATTCGTCGATCTTTCGATCTCCTTATTGCGATGTTCAGGAATAGCCACGCAATTCTCAATAGACCGCAAGGCGGACTTCACTAGCTTAGTTTGACTTAACTCGTTCTTGAAAGATCGGCAGGTGGTAACTGCAAATGGCAATCTGCAGTTTTGATAAATGCTCAGAGAATACGGATGGCGACTCCGCGTTGTGCATACTTCATCTCGACTTCCCCAAGGAAGATGACCCAGCGTTCACGCGCATACGAGATGAAAAGCAAAAAAGGACGAAAGAGAAGATAGAAAGTGGGAATTTCAGCTTCGAAGGCGCCAAAGTTTACGATGTCGACGCATCGCACGTCGACATCCCAGGACAGAATGATGCAAATTTTAGAAATGCGACAGTAAGAGGTCGGGTCACATTTGAAGGGGCGAAGATATGGGGCGACGCTTTGTTTGGAACAGCGGAGATAGGGGGCGACGCTTTCTTTAAAGGAGCGACGAT
>PLGY01000076.1 GCA_003139855.1 Candidatus Methanoflorens stordalenmirensis | reverse complement strand
CAACGACGAACTCAACGACGAACGGAACCCCAACGCCAAACGATCCAACCGTGAGTCCAGTGGCTTGGAATCCAGCGAAGCCAACCCCTGTCCCTCTCATAATTGCCACCTCACAATCGAAGCACTCGGGTGAAGTTGCCGCAAGCTCCACTGAAAAACCCCAATCAAGCCCGTCGCCGACAAACGCTACACAGCCGGCGGATGGAGTAATGACGCTGAGCCCAGACCCCAAGAACTGCAGCGCGCCACTATGCCAACCAACCAATCTGCTTGACGCGTCGCAGAAGTGTTTAGTATACAGCCCCTGCTTGCTGGTGCCAGCAGTCTCATCAAACGCGTTTGGGGGAGCGTCTGCGATATCAGCGGAAGCATCTGCGCTGTCACAGAATGGCTCAGTGGCGAACATGAGCTTGCCAGGAGCCCAAACGGGCACCACAGCCAGCCTGCCCGCGCAGTCCGTGTTCGAGTTCTCTCTACTGGGGCTAGGGGCTCCAACGCTCCTTGTCGGTGTGCTGTATCTGTTGCTAAGAAGGGTTTAAGAACCGCCATCTTTTTTGGGTTGGCTTTTGTGCCTCCTCCGCTTACTGCGCGCTCGAAGCAAGGTATCATTTGGCCATCCGTAATCGGCGCTTATGACGTTTGGCGCTGTCCGTGACGCGCTCACGTAACAAAAAAGACTTTCTAAGATCAGGTCTAATGGGGATCGATGATCAGAGTTGGGATAATAGGCGGATCTGGCTACACTGGCGGAGAATTGCTAAGATTATTTGTCCAGCATCCAGACGTCGACGTCACCATAGTGACTTCGCGGGCGCTCGATGGTGTTCCTGTCGCCGATGCTCACCGCTATCTAAAAGGGTTTTATGAAGTCCGATTTGTAAACGCCGAAGCGAAGGTAGTTGCCGAACAATCGGACGTCGTGTTTCTCGCGGTCCCCCACGGGGCCGCAATGGGAATTGTGCCGGATCTCATCGATGAGGTTCGCATTATCGATCTCAGCGCCGACTATCGCCTCGGGCGGAACTATGCGGAGGTGTACGGCCCGCACACCGATCCTCGAGACGCCGTCTACGGGCTGCCCGAGTTGCACCCCGAGGTTGCCCACGCCGACCTGTGCGCCAACCCCGGCTGCTACCCTACGGGCGCAATCTTAGCTGCAGCGCCACTCGTCAAAGCAGGACTCGTTGATCATGCAGTATTCGATTCCAAGTCGGGGATCTCGGGCGCAGGGGCCGCTCCAACAGAGGCGTCGCACTATCCTAACTTGGCTGAGAACGTAATCCCTTATCAACTAACGAAACACCGGCACAAAGCCGAGATCGTTCAAGAACTCCAGCGACTTGGAAACGTGGCCGTGAACTTCACGCCTCACGTTATCCCGTCCATTCGAGGCATTCTCACCACCGCGCACATCTTCACCAGCGCTGAACTCGATGAAGATCGGATCCGATCACTTTACGAAGCGTTCTACGCCAACAGTCCGTTCATTCGATTCAACGTTCCGTCGCTCGGGTCGGTCCGCGGCACGAACTTCTGTGACCTGTTCATTGAACGAGACGCATCAACAAACCGCGTCGTCGTCATCTCCGCCATCGATAATATGGTGAAAGGCGCGTCAGGCCAAGCAATCCAGAACATGAATCTCATGTTCGGCCTCGATGAGACGACCGGCCTCTGGTCTCCAGCACTGTCGCTCTGAGGTAACAATGAAAGTCGCAAACATCATGAATCCAACCGTCATTTCGGTGACGCCCGACACAACGGTGCGCGAGTGCATCAAGCTCTTTCGGGAAAACAATATAAGCGGCGTTCCCGTAGTCGCTAATAAAAACCTCATCGGCATCATAACGGAAAATGACCTACTCTCGCTCCTCGAGATACCCGAACACACCGGGTACTGGCTCCCAAGCCCCCTCGAGATCATCGAGGTTCCCGTGCGCGAAATTATCGAGCGCCTCGAGCTGAGAGACTCGGTGAGCGAAGATGTGGGCGAGTGGACAGTCGATCGCGTCATGAAAAAGCCCGTTCACACCATAGACGGCGATGCGGATATCGAAACCGCTACGGAGCACATGATACGGCACAAAATCAACCGGCTTCCAGTCGTCGACGCAACTGGTCAATTGATCGGAATCGTCACGCGCGGCGATATCATAAGAGGGATTGCAGAGGGTAGTTAATGCGCGTCGTGCAAGGAGGCGTCTGCGCCGTACGCGGAGTGAAGGCCTCCGGTTGCAAGGAAGGCAAAAACGGCCTCGCGGTCATCACCGGTGGCGGGCAAGCGGCAGGGGTGTTTACCACCAATAAAGTCACCGCAGCTCCCGTCATCGTGACGCGAAAACACCTCGTCGAGAGCCAGCAGATCTTGGCGGTGGTGGCAAACAGCGGGAGCGCTAATGCTTTTACGGGATCAAACGGCATAGAAGATGCCGAACGAGTCGCCGAATGCCTTGCGCGCCGCTTGCACATTCGCACACCCGACGTTGCCGTTGCGTCAACTGGCGTAATCGGAACCCCGCTCAACGTGAGCTGGATCGATTCGAAGATTGTCGAGGTTCTATCGACGATAACAGATACGGCCGATGGCAGTCTTGAAGCAGCACGAGCGATAATGACGACTGATTCCACGCCGAAGCAAATGGCGGTCGAGGTCGACGGCGTCGCACTAGGCGGCATAGCAAAGGGCGCGGGGATGATTGAACCGCAGCTATCCACAATGCTCGCATTTATCTACACGGATGCTCGGCTCACTGCTGACGTTTTACAGGCGTGCCTGAAAAAAGCAGCCGCTCTAAGCTTCAACATGGTCGTCGTCGATGGCGATACGAGCACGAACGATACGGTTCTCCTAATAGGTACCGGCGAGAGCTCTTCTGCCATTGACGTTGATGATTTTCAAAACGCGCTGAACTTTGTGTGCGTTGAGCTGGCGAAAATGATCGCGCGCGACGGCGAAGGCGCGACGAAAATGATGGAAGTGACCGTTGCCGGTGCACGAAATCAAGAGGACGCGATCAAGGCGGCAAAGGCTATCGTACGATCACCGCTTGTAAAGACAGCGCTTTTTGGAGCGGATCCCAATTGGGGCAGGATTGTCACTGCCGTTGGCTATTCTGGTGCGTTCATGGATCCAGAGGCTCTGTCACTCGCCATGTCAGATGGAAAGTGCACCCCCGTTGTATTGGTCGAAAAAGGCCTCATAAAAAGTGCGAGCGCTGATGGCCTCGAGGAGGAGGCGCTTTCGGGAATAATGAACAGTACGGAGATCTCGATCCTCGTGGATTTAGGGGTGGGGGGCGCAGCGGCCACTGCCTGGGGCTGCGACCTCACTGACGACTATGTGCGCATCAACGCCGAATATACCACCTAAAAACTAACCTTCGATCTGCGATCTTATCCTAAGAGCCTGATGCGCTATGTCCGTTTTGTTCAAAATAGTGGCCATTTTCGCAATAGATTCCATTAGTCGTACCGCTTGATCGAGATAGTTCAGCACGTCGCCTGAATACGCATGGATACCAAATTCGGACATCCGTTCTACGATCTCTACGGGATCGAGACCCGCCACGCGTTGGTCGATCACCCACTTCGAGAAGTTCCGTTCAGGACATCCACAAAATGGCGACCCTTCGCAGCTGCAATCAACGAATGCCACTGAAAAAGCCAGTACGCTGTCAAGCTCTTTTTGCTCGAGATATGTCAGCTCGTCGCCATTTCCTGAGAATAGCATCTCAAGGTTTCCTCCGCTGAAAACATTAGGAGATACGTTTACTCGGAGCGCCTTCGCGTAGCGTTGCACGTTGTTGAGGTAT
This sequence comes from Candidatus Methanoflorens stordalenmirensis, assembly GCA_003139855.1. GTDB lineage: Archaea > Halobacteriota > Bog-38 > Methanoflorentales > Methanoflorentaceae > Methanoflorens > Methanoflorens stordalenmirensis. The sequence continues at coordinate 3,721 of PLGY01000076.1, read as the reverse complement.
ACCTGCGTAAAAACTTGCAGCCTAAGCAGCATATCGAACGGAGCGTCGCCTTTCTCCACGAACTCGGCCAATTGAACGGCTTGCGGGATAGTGAGAAAATCAGCAGCTACGACGCGCCCTAGCTTGGTCGCTCGGCCATCCCCAGATGCAAACCCCAGGCGCTTGAGGCGCTGCATCTGAGCGCTGCCGTCGTAGTGGGCGAGCATCTTGACGTTTCGGCCGAACGTGAGGTTCGAGAGCACCTGCTCTGCCTGCTGGTCGTCGTCGTATTCGATATCGACATTATCTGCGGCACTTGAGAGGAGTTTGATCGCGATCTCATCCTCCGTTTCCCCTGTCTTGAATTTCTGGCTGGGATCAGCAAGCAGGAAGACTTTGCCGATGTCGTGATAGTCCGGCCGTCCAGCACGCCCAAGCATCTGCTGAAACTCTTGTGGAGTCAACCAGCTAATGCCCATCGCCAAGGACTCAAAGATAACTTGCGACGCGGGAAAATCAACGCCTGCCCCGAGCGCCGCGGTGGTTACGACAGCTTCTACGGCGCCTTTGGCAAAGTTGGTCTCAACCTTCTTTCGTTGGCCATACGAGAGGCCTCCGTGATAAGGGGCGCTCTTCGCCGAGAGTGATTTAGACAGCCTATGACAGCGCGCCCGGGAGTTCGTAAAAATGATCGACTGGCCCTTATAGCCCTTGCTCGACGTCCGCGAGATTTCGTGTCGAACGAGCTTGTTAATGATAGCCAGCTTGTCCCGCTCATTAGCGAAAACGAGGTGGCGCTCGATCGGCACCGGGCGTTCTTCAAACTCGATGAGCTCTGCACTAAGCTCGTGAGCGAGTGCGTGTGGGTTCCCGACGGTTGCAGAAAGGTAAATACGCTGTGAACGCGGGGCTAACGTCTTAAGCCGTGAGATGAGTCCATCAAGCCGGCTTCCGCGCTCTTCGTCTTCAAGCATATGCACTTCGTCGACAACAATCGTCCCGATTTCACCGAGGAGCTCAGCATCGCCCGTGCGAAGCACCTGATCGATGCCTTCGTACGTCCCCACGAGAATGTCAGCTGAATAATCAGGCTCAACTCGCGTCCAGTCTCGCGTCCGAATCCTGCTACCGCCGATTCTGAGGCTTACATTTAGGCCGAGGTCGCGGTAGCGGTCGTCAAAATCATCGTATTTCTGGTTTGCTAGAGCAACCAGGGGCACCACGAATAATAGTTTTCCGCCACCGCTGAGCAGGTTATTAACGCCTGCCAGCTCCCCAATAAGCGTTTTCCCCGTGGCCGTTGCCGACACTACCAGAAAGTCCTTGCCCTTCAATAGCCCCTGCTCCACCGCAAGAGACTGGACGGGAAGCAACGCTGATAGCCGTTTCTTAAGCAGCCACTTCAGCCTACGGTCCACTTCGAGTTCGTCGACGGTGATGCACGGGTAGGGCTCGGTGCTACGCGACAGCACGTCGTACCGTGTAAGCTCAGGATCAACACCGCAGTCGAGGAAACGGATAACGCGGTCGAGGTCGCGGACTTTGTCAAGGAGTGTATTGAAGTGATCCTTGTGTACAAAACCGTGAAAACTAAGCTCTCTTCGCAGTTCTGATTGGGCGCATTCCATACAGATGAGCTCACCATGGTGGCGCACGAAATTGGCATCGACGGGCTTGAAGCGGTGCTTTCCGATACAAAACCCGCAGACGCGTACCCGATCATAGGGAATCTGGTACGCCTTAAACAGTTCTACGAGATCTTGAAAAACCCTCTGATGCTCTGGCGCGGCACCTTGGCGCTCAGCAAGCGTGATGTTGTGCTGCCGCAAAACCTCAAAGACGTCAGCTGGCCTCCTAAGATGCACTTTCCCGCCGCGGATCTCCACGAATCGCTTCGGCCTCGGCCCTTTAGGAGTGGGGCCAAGCGTCAGCGTCGCGTCGAGGTCACATTGCGCGGGCTGGGTTGAAAAAACCTTAACACTAGAGCGCTGCGCGTGGGCGATCAGGTGAGCCATTTACTGGTTTCCTGCGCTGAGATCGACGGATTCGTAGGAGATGTCGTGGGACATGAGGTTCGCGATCAGAGGCGGCACCGCCTCATCGACCGCGACGACTACCGTTGAGAGCCCCCGAAATGCCGCTTCGATGACGCCCTCAGCGGCACCGTACTGCATCAAGGGTAAAATGCCCGCTTTTCTTGCCGAAACCAGCGCTTCCAAGCCAAGAATCGCGACAGGCTTGCCCGCCGCAATCCGCCTTAGCCCTTCCAGATCCACGGCCGCTGACCCGCCTCGTTGAACCCGAGGAACGACTGCGATCGTCACGTGCGCGCGGTCCATTGGAATGATCCCACTCAAGTGCTCGACGCCGACGTCGTCGCCGGTGCGCGCATCACCTATCGTGATTCCGCGCGCGCGCGACTCATCGCTGTCTGAGTGAAACGCATAAAGAAAGCCATCGCGCATCTTCAGCCCCACGGTTGTCCCTTTGCTGACATCTTCTTCCGCGATAGCCGTCCACACGGCCACTTTGCCTACGACATCTTCCGTGACAAATCGTATGTACTTGTTGAGCTCGTTCGTCCACTCGATAATGAGCTCAATGCCTGCCTTGGTGACCTCATACTGCCCACGCTTGTCAAACTTCACGTACCCGTCTGTGGCAAGCTCCTTGAGGTGCTCGGAGACCGCTTGAGGGGTGACCCCAACCCGGTCAGCAACTTCTCTTTGCCGGATCTTGGGCTGGAGCGCGGCTACTTCAACAAGCACCTGCATCTTGGTGCTCTTTCCTTTTTTCATCGGCAAAAAAGAGATTATCTTTTAGCCAGCTCAAATCGATGACCCTTTACCAATAGATTCTGCGACCGTTTGGCGATGCCCCTGAGAAACGTCGGGCTCTGGTTTAGGGTGCGTGAAAGGTTTTGGACTGAACTATTGCCATTTCTCACCTCGAATTCCATAGCATCGGCCACGTCGCGCAGCATTTCGTCATCGGTGATCGCGATACGGATGAGGTCACAAATGTCAGAAATCGAACACTGAAAGTCGGCACGAAGTTTCGAATAAGAAGTGTGGTATTCAATTTGCGGCGTATTTCCTTGCTCTGGCATGCGCCACTTGGTCTCCACGAGGCCAGTCCTTTGAAGCATGTCGAGACTGTAATAGATATCTTCCTGCAACATCTCCCTGAGTTCGTCTTCAGTTCTCCAGCCATTGAGCAGTGAGCTAAAGACCTTCTTGTGGGCGTCGGACTTAAAAACTCGTAGGAGCGGGACTAGATCAGCCGGGTCATTAACGATGCGGGTCCTGTTGTTCATGTGACTACCTCGCATGGTAGAACGTCGCAAAAGTAATTAAACTTTTTGAACTCCGGAATAGACATTAGATAGGAACGCGTTTATAGAATGCAACACGAATTGCGGCAATTGGATCATCATGGGACCACAGGCGAGCGAGCGCATAAGAGCGAAGATACGCGTAAAGGGCGTTGTGCAAGGAGTAGGCTTCAGGCCGTTCGTTTATGCACACGCGACAGAACTGCACCTGACTGGCTGCGTTAAGAACCTCGGTGCGCACGTAGACATTGAGGTCGAGGGATCGCGCACCGCTTTAGTTCAGTTCATTGAATTTCTCAGACAGGGCCCCCCCATCGCGCGCATTGATGATGTAAGCGTGGAATGGGGCCGTCCACGCAACTACAGCGACTTCACCATCGCGGCCAGCGGCGAGGGCGAGTTTGGCTT
>PLGY01000051.1:82634-89421 GCA_003139855.1 Candidatus Methanoflorens stordalenmirensis | reverse complement strand
GCAAATCAGCCGTTAGGCCTCGCCTTGGGGGGGTTGCTGGTGTTTCCCGCGTACTTAACCCCGTGGATTTTGCCTTTTATCGGAGTAGTCGTGGTAGATCTCGCTGAAGCCGTCCTCATCGCTGCTCTGTCGATCGCGCTGTTTCTCCTTTCAAGCGGACTCATCAGCAGAGAGAAGCTACTTCCGTAGCAATTTACGCGTACCAGATCAAGGAGAGCAGATTTTCAGTAGGAAAGTACGCACATCGGGCGACTTTTTTGTCAGTGTTTTAGTTCGAGCTGGGTGCGTAAGCTGCAGGCACGTGTGTTGGTTTTGTGCCACGCTCTAGCACACGTTGATAAAAAAGCACTTTCAACGCATCGGTGATAAGGAACCAAACGAGCGCCCAAACAACGAGAGCCCCACCCAAGCGGTGGCGTACTTGGTCGCCGTCGCGGGGGCTTAAAGAAGTTGATTGAATACTGCAATTGCCCGTCTATGTGTCAGAGCGTTGAAGGTCAGTCGATCTGGCGTGCATTGCTGCCATTCCCATGATCACAAAGACGAGCACGTATGCAATGTTGCTGCGCGGGGGGAGAAAAAAGAGAGGACTATTGCCAGTGCTGACGCGATGGGCAGGCTTGCGTTTCTATACGCGATGACCCTACGCGTCCGTGCGGTAATACCTTTCTTGAGAAGGTACGGACGCCGTTTCACGTACGACCAGTTAGCGTAGAGAGTGAGCCCCGTGATGAACATGACACAGTCGAAGAACAGCACACCGGCGGTGGTGTCGGGGTAGCCAGTCCATACCGTCGTCGCGAATGGGGCGAGCACGACGAACGACAGGAAGAGAACGTTGCTACCGTACAGCACCGAGTCGGCATAGGCAATGTTCTGAAACTGCCTCCAATTGTTATTGAGCAGGAGGCTCAACAAGGTGGATGCCAGGAAATAGCCGATGAATTTACGTACGATGCCCACGAGCGATGCGATGAGTGCCTGATTCGAATGCTGCACGAGCCGGACGAAAAACTCCGGCCCGAGGAGCGTCATGGCGATGGCGAAGACGCCGTCGATGAACGTCTCCAGCCGGCGCTTATCTCGCGCCTCAAGCTCCATCTGCGTCTGTGTGAGTTTCGGTTTCACCTGTTTTTCGGGCATATTCGTTCTTGTGTCGTAACGTCGTACTGGCGTTGAGCGTTTAGTCATCTAAATGCGTCGGTTTCTTCTTTCTTTTTTTTGATGGTAAAACCAGCACGTAACCCCTTATTCAAAATAACCTGCCTATAAAACTCGTGCTTCTTCCAACGCTGAGTTTGCAGAAGTCTATTTAAGCTAAGCACAAGAAGCACTAAAGCAACGGCGCTCCCCTTGAGCCATGAATTTCTTGCGTCGAAAAGCCTTAAGCTCTCCCGTCTTAATAAGAATATTCGCTGGGTAGTAGCGCCTGCTATGCCTAGGGGCAAAGACCCCGACCAAGACGTAAGAACTCTCAACCTAAGTCGGCGGTTGGGCGTAAGCCGCCGCCGCAACGAAGAATTGCGTCGCGGTAAGCTTCTTAAAGCCGACATACGGTTTGACCAAACAAATGAGGACGAAAGATTATTATGGCGAGTGAAACACCGGCTAAGAAAGGAAGTCAAAAGGACGCGCGCGTACAGGTAAGTGAAAACGGACCATATATTGTGTCAGGATGGACCCCCCTTGCCAAATTGATAATTGGCACCGATGCCAAGGGATATCCTATCAGCTATGTCGTAGGTGAGGAATACCCGCCCAAGGAAACGTATGCTTTGTGCCGTTGCGGGCAGTCTGAGAGCAAACCATTTTGCGATGGAACGCACGCCAAAGTGCATTTTGACGGCACTGAGATTGCCAGCCGAAAGCGTGAGAAACGTCATTTGAGGCTTTATCGCTTGAAAGAAGGCGAAGCTGTTCTCGCCAGAGACAAGCCTGCAAAACCTCTCATCTGGCTTGAACCCATTCGACGCGGGGCCCCATGATGTTGAAATGCAAGTGACACTTCAGCACAGGTTAACGTCCTTCGCCAAAAGCGGGGTGTCCGTAATTCACAATAATCAGCGGGAACTAAATGGCGTTTTTGAACTAAAAAGGCGTCCTGTGACGAAATCTTACGTGTCACGGTCGCTGAATTGTAGCTAAAGTGACGTTGAGTTTAACGACGGATGCTCTGAGATGTGAGCAGTCGTCGCGGGCCCCATCCATTTCGTCCGCTGTGCATTCAGCTATGCCGGAATGCGGGGGATGATGAGACAACAGTGAGAATAGAAGAAAGATGGTGAAAGGAGGTCGGTGAAACGGCTTACCGGCGGTGACACCAGCGCAGGAGTGGAGGCACAGGCGCATCAAAACATGACATACATCTCCTCACTAACCCGTCTGTGTGTCAACGCGCGATCAATATCAACGGATTTTTCAAGTTTTATCAGGCTTTTAAGCAATGGCTTAAAGATTTCTCTGTCGTTTGAATCATAGTGGTCCCAAAACGATAGGATCTCTTCAACTTCTGCGGATTTGTTTGATCCGTTGAAGTTAAAAAGCCAATGATACTGCTCATTTCGGTTATCTCTCCAGTTGGATTGTGTGCTGTTGTGTTCGAATGACAAATCGATCGGTGATTCGTCTATATTTTGTTTGATTTTCAAAAGATGCTTTGAAAATAGTCTTGTAGACGCTTTTCCAATTTTCCGGCCGTTTTTCGATTCCGCTCCGTCCGCCTTTAGGTACGTTTCCATAGTGTCTTCTTTCAATAGAAGGGGATCCTGATCGGATTTGTACACAATAAAATCCTCAATGGCGAGGACGTCCATATCGGTATTCATGAAGCATCTAACCGCATCATAAGGTTGACAAACAATGGGCTCATCTCGGACATTAAAAGACGTATTTACTACTACACTACACCCCGTCAATTCTTTGAACCGTTTAATGATATCATAATAGACAGGATTAAAACGCCGATCGATTGTTTGAATTCTGGCTGAGTAATCTACGTGCGTTACCGCGGGAATGTCACTCCGTTTTTGGTTGACCCTCTTGATCACATCCGTCTCCCCGTGGGGGTATAAACACCTATCTTGACGCACGTTTGCGATAAGGAGCATATACGGACTCTCGTGTGACGAATCAAAATACTCTCCGGCATCCTCGATTAAAACCGTTGGGGCAAATGGGCGAAATGATTCTCGAAACTTAATCTTCAAGTTTAGTTTGGATTGCATCATCTCGTCTCTCGGATCACCAAGAATAGATCTCGACCCCAATGCTCTGGGGCCAAACTCCATCCGTCCGCTGAAGTGCCCTACTACTTTGCCAGCTGCAAGGGCTTTTGCCAGAATCTTCGAGCGTTCCTCTCCGTTGACTCGTTCATACTTGAATCCGTACGTGTCCAAACAGGATTTCGCCTCATCGTCAGAATAACGAGGACCAAAATACGATCCCGCCTGAAGCGGGATACCCTGGTCGTCCGGCACGCGTTGCGCATCGAATAGCGTATGATATAAGTACAAAGCCGCTCCAAGCGCTCCGCCTGCATCCCCTGCTGCCGGCTGTATCCAAATGTCCTCAAACTTGCTTTCGCGCAGTAATCTCCCATTTGCTACGCAGTTCAAGGCTACGCCGCCGGCAAGGCATAGATACTTGCTACCAACGACGTCATGCGCATAATTTGCCATCTTTAGGACGATCTCTTCCGTTACAGCTTGGATCGACCTGGCAATGTCCATCTCTCTCTGCGTGATGGGGTTCTCACGTTTTCTGGGACCGCCACCAAACAACTCATCAAAACTGGCATTTATCATGCTCAAATCTTTCATGTAGCCAAAAAACTTCATGTTCAATTTGATTGAACCGTCATCTTTGATGTCGATCAAATTATCTTTAATAGTGTCGACATACACGGGACGTCCGTATGGTGCCAGTCCCATCAGCTTATATTCGCCGTCATTTACCTTAAAACCGCAAAAATACGTAAATGCAGAATAGAGAAGCCCAAGAGAGTCTGGATACTCAAGTTGCTTTACTATTTCGATCGTATTATGGTGTCCATGGCAAATACAGGAGGTTGCCCATTCTCCCACACCGTCAATGGTAAGGATCGCCGCATCGTTAAACGGCGATGGAAAAAATGCGCTTGCTGCGTGCGATATATGGTGCTCAACGAAATAAATATCCCCGTCGTAATTCAAACTGCGTCTGATTATTTCAGGAATCCTGAGTTTTGTGTTGACCCACTCTTCTATGACATTTTTCCATAAGTTACTGCCCTCCGGGGCCACGGTGAGGTGTGAAGAGATTATCCTTTCAAGAGTGCGATATGGATTGTCATAATAAACTATCGCGTTCAAATCCGAAACGTCAATTCTTTCTTCTTCCAAACAGTAATTTATCGCCGACGAAGGGAAGCTTGAGTCATTTTTTACACGAGAGAACCGCTCTTCTTGGCTCGCTGCCGCAATTTTGCCATTTTTTATTAAAGCACTCGCAGAATCGTGAAAAAATGCAGAAATACCTAATAAAAAAACGTCCTTATTATCCGCGCCTTTAGAGTTCATTCTGATCGCCCGAGTTGACTACACTAGTCCGTTGTTTATGAGACATTGCCTGATTGCGTTCGATGCTATAATGTTACCAAGTTTCGTGAAATGTAATGTGCTAACTGACATCATATTGTGTCTGTCTCTTCGAGGATAGTCTTTCACATACTCAGCTATATCCAAAAAAATGACATTTTCAAATTCATTTTGCAAGCGTTCAAACAAGGACTGATACTCGCCTCTGAAAGCGCTCGACAATGCTCTCACTTCTGGAATAGGGAAAAGTATTATCGGCTTGTTGTCCGAGTCTTCAACGAGTCGTTTTATGATGCGTTCCATCAAATGCCAGTTTTTATCAGTCTTGTTGTAATAGCGCCCATACTCACTAAATGTTCTGTAACTCAGTAGCACCTCGCTAAAATAACTCTGAGACTCCCGCATCCATCGTCCAACGTCGCCAGAAGAATGTCCGGAGAGCTCGTACAAACGTTTGGCAAGATTAATGACCCCACCGGTGTTGTTTTGCACAGGGCCTCTCAATGTCCTGTGTCTCGGCGCAGGAATGTTGCCTACTTTCAATTCTCCCGCGTTTTCATAGAAGTAGGGTTTCGGGAGTACTACGAACTCGTGTCGAACTCGATGAGCACGCCAAGTTAGTTCAGGACCTAGCCTCGTGATATCGTGCAGAGAAAACCCTAGAAATATTATGTCGTGATCGAATTGTTTTGCGATGTGTTCGTAAATCAAAACTTGTTGGTCCGTTCCAGAGGCTGTCAATCCAAAATTGTAACATTCTAGATTCTCGATTGAATCCATTACCAAATCTGAAAATCTGCCTTCATTTGCTACCCCGTCTCCTGCTGTAAATGAATCGCCTAGGAATATTATCCTCTTTTTTCCTTGCGATTCTTTATTAAAATCAAAATTTGAGCGAAATCCTTGATTATTTGTTCTGATGTAATATGGCTGTGTTGGATCAGGCATCCTCTTGAATTGATTTGGGACATATAACCAACCAATGAGAGGATGATACGTCGTATCTGTGCGATGTGAATTAGTCCACGTGTCTTGCACGCTTATCACTGCCTAACTAGTAGAAGGTTACTGGTACAGGTTACTGGTACAACCAACCAGTGATTTGATAAAACCTTTTTCCCATGCGATGTCTACTACCATCTCGCACGCTGATCACTGCCTAACCAGTAGGGGGCGTACTGGCTTTAAACCAAGTGCTAACATTTGCGAAACTGTATCAGACGCGGACGTAAGCGGCCCCCTCATGATTGCCACTAGCCATTTATATGCGGCTAGTTCGCCATTAAACTCGAAGAGGAGATAGTCCTTTCCGGCAAAATAAAGGGACCGCCCGAGAGAACCAAGGCGAACCACACGGTCATCTTTCAACACTACGCCGTGGCTGCGTTCGATATCCAACAATTCCTCTTGCGCTGAGAAGACGTTGTGCAAGTGTCGTTACGTCTCCAAGGCCTGTGGTGGCGCATTCTCGTCGGGCAAGAATGTTAGCGAGCTCGCCTGATTCGCAGCAAGCGTCCCAGTCGCCTCAGCCCATTGTTCTGTAACTCTTTTTGTTATGTAGGAGGAGAAACGGTCCCTGCACAGTTTTAAATTGCGATCGAAGCCCGTCAGTTTGCGAAAAATGCTTTTAATGCTTTCGCAACTAAAGTGCGCCAAAACGGACGAAACAGCGCTATCGTAATACGCTTGTAGTCTATCTGCGATTCCGAAGAGGCCGGAAAGAAATATTCGGTTTATTCACAATATGTAGTATTCTAGGGGCTCTTTGGTTAAAGCCTGGCACAGTTTTTTCTCTGGTTGCAAGCGTTCTAACAATGGTCAGGCAATTACGCCTCAATAATAGGGCCATCAAACAAAGGGAGACTACTGATGATGCTCGTTTAAGTCTTGCGCTAACGTGATCAAGCTAGTATGCGGCTTCAGCCATAGCACGACGCATACCTACGACTTAGGCGAAACGTGGGAAAACGAACAGCGTTGCCGTGCTCATACTGCGCTGGACGGCAACAGAATGGTTAACAAATTCGGGTAGTGGCACCTCGTCTGGGGGGGTCGCATCAATTCGAAGCAACAAAGCGGGCGTGAACGTGGCGTTTATTACCTCAAGTCGAACTCTTCTGACGCTCCGAGGTAGTGATCAAACAGCTCACGACCCCACCCAGTGCCTTCTGTGCTATAACTTAATAGCTGGTCTGAATAGTCATAAGACCCGT
>PLGY01000051.1:29192-82476 GCA_003139855.1 Candidatus Methanoflorens stordalenmirensis | reverse complement strand
CGCTTGTCAAGACTTGTGATTCTTGCAAACATCCTATGTTCTTGAGAGAATCTTCAGGGATACCGCTTAAATCGTGTTCTAGCCAAAACTTACTGAACTGAGTGATTGCGTTGACTGTTCTTACGAAGTTCTCAAGCTGCAAAGCGACAATCTTGCCTATGTTCGTAAGCTCGTAGTTGCGCCTACTATCTTGGGATGTGAGGTGTTCTTTCTCCAGCTCTCTGAGCGCGTGGATCACGGAGGCGGAGTTGTTTCCCGTCGCCGTCCGCAAATCAGCTAGCGCTGTTGTGCCTTTTTTGAGTGAGAGAATGAGATTCTTCCTGAGATCAGAACACGTCGACAGCCGAAGTATCTCCGCGCCATCGACTTGCGATGCGAGTAGTGTTTCGCTCAGCTCCTCTTCTTGCGCTCCGCTCGTTCTTCTTGTCAGTAGTGTTTCGTTCAGCTAGGCCCCCTCCTCGTTCCTTTGCTGTTATACCACGTCGTTGATGCAAATTGATATAAAGCTTGCTATTTGCGCTTCTTTCGTGCAAATAACTTTGAAAATTGATTCAATTATGTATTGATAAGAATATAATATTAGTAGTAAAATATAATATTAGTAGTATATAACAATTGACTTTGCAGCTAAGTGTTCCGTGGATGCTGGCGAGAATGCCAGAAAGCACTCGCGGGTTTTTGTGTCACTCATATCTGGTACGGTGGCTACTAAGTCGTCCCCCCCGCAGCCTGTTCGTCTCTCGCGTGAGATGCAAGGGTGACTAACAATATGTTCTGAAGCTTTCGATACGAGCCGCAGCAGGGGCTTCCGTTCTACTGCCTCGCACCTTGTCTGCGACCACGTTTACCCCTCCTTCTTTCTCATCGTCCCTTCTCCGCATTTCTGAAACACGAAACCAGCGCATCNNCCGAAAATCTACTTCCTCACCAAACGACCGCCGAATCAGCTTACTCACTATTTCAGGCTTATCATTCTGAACGTAGTGATTTGCTCCGGGTATAATACAATAATTCGATTGTGCAGTCCTGACTTTCAGATAGTTGGCCCAAACGTAGTCTGAAACTTTTGTGGGAGCAATCGTGTCATCTTCACCCCAGACCAGTGTAGTGGGCACGGTGCGTTTCGTAGGTTCTCCAACCACTGAACTTCATAGTGCTTTCTCTGATTCAAATACTGTATAATATCGTGCTGAATTTGTCCGCCATTCTGATAGCCCAAAATAAACGCGTTGGACCTTACCTTTTCTGGCGATTCCGTAATGTTGTGGGTTGTTCTGTTCAACCCGTTAGCCAGTGTTTTTCCAGTAACAAACTTGGTTGCCACGGGACCAGTGAGGCGGTTTAGGAGGATTTTTTGGAAACCGGTAAGGTTGGCCAGCGGTAGGTAGATGTTTCCGTTTGTAAGGATAAGATGACCTATCGTGTATCTGTCTTGGTTTTTGTATAGGTCAAGTAACGCTAATCCGACGCTGTTCGCTTTGTCGTGAGTAACCACGGTTAGTTTTCTGACGTTGAGCACTTCATTTATGTAGTAATTCACAAGTCGTGCATCGTCTTCAACGGAGTATTTGTATCCATTTCGGGGTTTGTCGGAAAATCCGTACCCCTGAGTATCCAACGCACAAACAAAGTAATCCATGCTAAGCAAATCAAAAAGCTCCATAAAATCAAAGCTACTCGTGGGATACCCATGAATCATTAAAATCGGAGGTTTCTTACCATCCCCTTTTTGAACGGAAAAAATGTTCAGTTCGCCAAAGGATTTGTTTTCCTCTGAAGCGGAAGTCCACTTGAAAAATCTGCCTGAATTCAACCATTGACGTGCAAGCTTCGGAATATCTGTAACGTTTCTGTCTTTCTTGTTCATACAACCATTAATTATTAGCAGGCCTGCAATTGAAGATGGCGCTCTACGAGGTTTCGCAAACGATCAAGCGTCTTCCCGAGATCGGGAGCCTTTATCAGCGTTGCTTCTTCGTCGACAAGCTCACGCATATTCGCATAAAGCCGTCTTTGTTGTAGTTTGCATCACCACAAGTACGCTCCGTACTGATCCTTGCGGTGACGTTTCTTGCCTTTAGGCTTCACAATGAACGACGCGCGGATAGCGCCGACCAGGCCTTCGGGAGCATAGCCAAGAACGACGATTGAGCGTGGTTCTAAATCTATTATCATTGCAAAAATGACGCGTTGCCGCAGGCAATATTTATTTATTACCGACGAACTCTTGGCAACTAGGTGAAAATCGTGGTCAAAATACCTGATGAAGTAGTTAAGGCGATTAACAACGAGAAGAATCCGAAGATCTTGGCAACCGTTGGTGCTGACGGAGCTCCACACGCGATCCAAGCGGGAAGCATCAGGGCACCATCGAACGAGATGATGATCGTCGGCGCCATTTTAATGAAGAGGACCGGAAAGAACCTGGAAGCGATGAAGAGGGATAATAAGATGGCTTCGTTCCTGGTCCTCGACGGCATGAAGTCCTACGAAGTCAGATGCAGGGTGGGGGACTTCGTCACCTCTGGACCATTGTTTGACACGATGTCAGAGAAGATGAAGCAGGTTGGCCTGACCGTCCAGGGCGTTTGGACCTTCTCACCGGTCGAGGTCTTTAACCAGAGCGCCTCGTACGAGGCCGGCACGAAGATGGCATAGATCACCATCTATGCAGGACATTTGCTTCCTACCGGGGTCTGCGTGTCACGCAGATAGAATAAGCGCTGTTAGCATCGTTAATGCAGACAGTAGATACATAGCGCGTGCGCTTGCCCGTAGTGGGTGGGCACGATGATTGTATGTTAGTTAATAGTGTCCACTCGCTGCTATGTACTATTGTTAGCCTATGTTGATCAACAAAAACAAGCGGGCTATCACAACTTTTCTAGCGGTCCTCTCGGATGTTAACACATTGAGATAAAAAGCTGCGCCCTGAGGCGCCAAGACCCTGTGTTTTTTTTGGCGGTCCGGCAGAGCCCATAGAAAATCAGATCGGGCAGCTTCGTGAAATATCAAGAACCTACAACCGCGCAGTGGTTCGGGCCTTCGACGGTCCCGACGAAGCGTTGCTTCACGCGCTAGAGCTCGAATACGTTTATGTCCAAAGAGTTACGCTTAGCCGGTCACAGCGTGCGGCCTCGTCTGAGAATTTGCGCTTGTTGATGAGACGGCTGCTCATTGGATACCCCGACTGTCCTGAGCTTTCGGCCGAGCTCGACGTCTTCAAATCAGACTTCACCTTTTGATGGGTAGCCCGATTACAGCTTGCAGGGAGCACAGCAGTCATATATTGACGCGTTATGCCTAGTGACATTTGACCTCCATCCAGAGGCGCGTAGGCAGCCAAACATATACTATAACTACGATCGGTATTTGATAGGAGACGTGCACATCAATTGGTAAGCTCCTCGTGGGTCACTCCTTTTTTCGATTTCCTTTGATACGAAAGGAAAAATGGATGGACGAACAACACGATCGTCAATAGCAAGAAATGCTTAAACCACAATGCGGTCAGTCCATATATTCAATTCTAAGCGGCAAAAAGAACAAGCGAAGTTAATCTCCCCCTGTTACCTCAGCGATCGCAAAATTGTTTTTCACAGTTTTGATTTCAATTTTGACTTCGTCGCCGATCTTTGTGTTGGGAACGAAGATTACGAAACCGCTAATTCGGGCGATACCATCCCCCTTCTTTGAAAGATCTTCAATTTTAACGTCGTATTCCTTTCCAACATCCACGGGAGCATCTTTAGATGATCCGCTATCATATCGGTTAGAACTGCCACCGAAACTGTTTCTCGAACTTGGGCTAATGTAGTTCACCTCCTTCTTCGTATAGAGCTTGCGCCGTCATTCTATATGGTCTTATGCGGGTTTGCTAGCGGCTACTCGCTATCACGCGCTAAAAAAAGAGCAACATTCTTCGCACGGGCTTATTTGCCCATCGAGCTGCTGTGCGGCTTTTCGCCAATGGATCAACGGAAGCGAGCGATGTGAGCAGTCGCCCCCTCCAGCGTCCGTACTTCGTTCTACATTATTGCATCCGATCGTACGGCTCCATATTCGATTATCACGCTACGACATGCTCCTCGTTTCTCAAGGTATGCAGGCCGAATCGCACCAGCACGCTGCACGACGGCCGCTACAGGGATGCTAGAACGGCTGTCGCACGCAACCCCCTAAAAACAACTATTTATTGCTTTAAGACCCCATTGAAGTTCATGATACATGCCGTATCGAGCACCGGTTAACCTTATATACATACGGATTCTATATGTCAGAGGCCTGATCTTCCGAGATGAGGTCCATCGCGGCCAACATACGGTCCTTATGTGGAATTTACTTCCAACCGTGAGGGATCGATCTCCGGTCGCGAAAAACATGCAGTGGAGTTGTAAGTGAGCTGGCGTAATCTGTCAGAAACCTTGCAACTGACGTGGGTTGATTGATTCGGCTGAAACCATTTGATATGGAATCGGTCGAAGCGGATATGCATTAATGCGAATCCGCACAATTCCTTGTAGTGTGCATAATTCTGGTTGATCCTGCCAGAGGCCACTGCTATCGGGGTCCGATTAAGCCATGCGAGTCTAGAGGGGTAATGCCCTCGGCGAACGGCTCAGTAACACGTGGACAACCTACCCTCAGATCTGGGATAACTCCGGGAAACTGGAGATAATACCGGATAATCCGTGAACGCTGGAATGCCTTACGGTTCAAAGCTTTAGCGTCTGAGGATGGGTCTGCGGCCGATTAGGTAGTTGCTGGGGTAACGTCCCAACAAGCCGATAATCGGTACGGGTTGTGAGAGCAAGAGCCCGGAGATGGATTCTGAGACACGAATCCAGGTCCTACGGGGCGCAGCAGGCGCGAAAACTTTACACTGCGCGAAAGCGCGATAAGGGGACCTCGAGTGCGTGCGCAATGCGTACGCTTTTCACATGCCTAAAAAGCATGTGGAATAAGAGCCGGGCAAGACCGGTGCCAGCCGCCGCGGTAACACCGGCGGCTCAAGTGGTGGCCGCTATTATTGGGCTTAAAGGGTCCGTAGCCGGACCAGTTAGTCCATTGGGAAATCTTACGGCTTAACCGTAAGGCTGCCAGTGGATACTGCTGGTCTTGGGACCGGGAGAGGCAAGAGGTACTTCAGGGGTAGGAGTGAAATCCTGTAATCCTTGAGGGACCGCCAGTGGCGAAGGCGTCTTGCTAGAACGGGTCCGACGGTGAGGGACGAAAGCTAGGGGCACGAACCGGATTAGATACCCGGGTAGTCCTAGCCGTAAACGATGCGAGCTAGGTGTCACGTGGATTGCGAATCCATGTGGTGCCGTAGGGAAACCGTGAAGCTCGCCGCCTGGGAAGTACGGCCGCAAGGCTGAAACTTAAAGGAATTGGCGGGGGAGCACCACAACGGGTGGAGCCTGCGGTTTAATTGGACTCAACGCCGGAAAGCTCACCGGAGACGACAGCGGGATGAGGGCCAGGCTGATGACCTTGCTAGACTAGCTGAGAGGAGGTGCATGGCCGCCGTCAGTTCGTACCGTGAGGCGTCCTGTTAAGTCAGGCAACGAGCGAGACCCGTACCCACAGTTGCCAGCGGCTGCTCAGGCAGGCTGGGTACACTATGGGGACCGCCTCTGCTAAAGAGGAGGAAGGAGCGGGCGACGGTAGGTCAGTATGCCCCGAATTCTCCGGGCTACACGCGGGCTACAATGGATGGGACAATGGGTCCCGACACCGAAAGGTGAAGGCAATCTCTTAAACCCATTCTTAGTTCGGATTGAGGGCTGTAACTCGCCCTCATGAAGCTGGAATCCGTAGTAATCGCGTTTCAACATAGCGCGGTGAATACGTCCCTGCTCCTTGCACACACCGCCCGTCAAACCACCCGAGTGGGGTTCATGTGAGGGCGTGGTTTTTGCCACGTTCGAACATAGGTTCCGCAAGGGGGGTTAAGTCGTAACAAGGTAGCCGTAGGGGAATCTGCGGCTGGATCACCTCCTACGTAATACAGGTGGAAGCCGAATCAAGAAACCTTCCTAGGGCTCGTAGCTCAGCTGGAAGAGCGCTGCCTTTGCAAGGCAGAGGCCCTGGGTTCAAATCCCAGCGAGTCCATCGAACGACCCGCATGGGAAAAATCGTTCCAGCGTTAATGCACACAGGGGCTGGCGCCGCTGTGGAAGGGTCCACTTTGTTAGAAGTGTACCGTGCATAAGTTCCATAATCTGGACGCTAACTAGTTTAATGTGAAGTGGCTGCTATACCACTCAGTGAATGGCTCGGCTCAAGAGCTGATGAAGGACGTGCCAAGCTGCGATATGCCCCGGGTAGGCGCAAGGAGCCTTTGAACCGGGGATCTCCGAATGGGAACTCCTAACCGATTGGTTGATCCCGTTAGGGATCGGGAACGCCCCGGATTGAAACATCTTAGTAGGGGCAGGAAGAGAAATCGTAAGAGATACCGTGAGTAAAGGCGATTGAAAGCGGCACAGTTCAAACCGAATCCCCGCAAGGGGAGATGTAGTGTTATAAGCCGAATCCGTAACGCAGAGCCTGAGAAGCTGAAGTTGTCTGGAAAGACACGCCATAGGGGGTGATAGCCCCGTAAGCGCAATCAGTCTGCCGGGATTCGTGTCTTGAGTACCGTGAGTTGGAATTCTCGCGGGAATTTGGGAGTCACCAACTTCCAAGACTAAATACAACTTGAGACCGATAGTGTACTAGTAGGGTGACCGAAAGCTGAAAAGCACCCCATATAGGGAGGTGCAAAGGGCCTGAAATTGAGTGGTGATGGTGCGGCAGGGCATGAAAGGATCCTCGATGCGAAGGAAGACGTCGCGAGGCGTTTGTACGAGCATCGTCGCCAATGTTCTGTCTTACGTTTTGAAGAACGGGCCAGGGAGTGTATTCGGATGGCAAGGTTAAGGTCTACACGGCCGGAGCCGAAGGGAAACCGACAAGTCCGTAGCTCGCAAGAGTGTGGGACGGCGTACAAAAAGTGCGCGGAGTCATCAGGATACGACCCGAAACCGAGTGATCTAGGCGTGGGCAGGTTGAAGCGTGACGAAAGTTGCGTGGAGGACCGTTAGCGGTGCTGATTTGCAAATCGCTCGCGTGACCTGTGTCTAGGGGTGAAAGTCCAATCGAACTCGGAAACAGCTGGTTCCTTCCGAGACATGTCGTAGCATGACCTCGACGGAGACAGTCGGCGGAGTAGAGCACTGATTGAGGGAGCTGTGGGAGAAATCCCTCACCCCTCTGTCAAACTCCAAAACCGCCGTCGTCGTAGATGTCGGGAGTCCGGGCTGGGGGGTAAGCTTCTAGTCCGAGAGGGAAACAACCCAGACCGTGGTTAAGGCCCTAAAATGTCGGCTAAGTGTAATTAAAAGGGCGTCCCAGGCCATAGACAGCTGGGAGGTGAGCTCAGAAGCAGCTAACCTTTAAAAAGTGCGTAACAGCTTACCAGTCGAGGTTTGGGGCCCCGAAAATGGACGGGGCTCAAGCCGACTGCCGATACCACGGAGCACGGAGACGTGATCTGGTAGGAAGGCGTCCTGCGTGGGCAGAAGCAGGGCTGTAAAGTCCTGTGGACCGCGCAGGAACGAAGATCCTGGCAATAGTAGCAGCATAGTCGGGTGAGAATCCCGACCGCCGAAAGGGCTAGGTTTCCTCGACAATGTTCGTCAGTCGAGGGTTAGTCGGTCCTAAGATGCACCGTAATTCGAGTGCGTCAAAAGGGAAACAGGTTAATATTCCTGTACCACGCGACATTAAAACCTGACGCCTCCGGGTAGTTCGAACAGTGATGCCAAACTGTCCAAGCGTATTAAGTTCGCGGAGAACCGTAATGGTGAGAAACGAACCAAAGCGTGATGGGGAAACTCGGATAATCCCAGGGGCCCGTGAAAAAGGGAGTCGATGGCCGTACCAAGATCTGACACAGGTGCCCCTAGTTGAGAAGACTAAGGCGTGTCGGCATAACCCACCCAAGGGAAATCGGCAAATTAGCCCCGTAACTTCGGGAGAAGGGGTGCCTGCTCTGAGAAGAGCAGGTCGCAGTGACTAGGGGGCTCTAACTGTCTAATAACAACACAGGTGATTGCTAACCCGAAAGGGCAAGTACAATCACTGAATCCTGCCCAGTGCAGGTACCTGAACATCCGGTTCAACGGGAAGAAGGGCCTGTCAACGGCGGGGGTAACTATGACCCTCTTAAGGTAGCGTAGTACCTTGCCGCTTAATTGGCGGCTTGCATGAATGGACCAATGAGAGCCCTACTGTCCCTGGGTGGAACCCGGTGAACTTTACATTCCAGTGCAGAGTCTGGAGACCCCTGATGGGAAGTGAAGACCCCGTGGAGCTTTACTGCAGCCTGTCGTTGGGATGCGGTTGTGCATGCGCAGCGTAGGTAGGAGGCGTCGATCCACTGCTTCTGGGCGGTGGGGAGCCGATCCTGAGACACTACCCTTGTACGGTTGTGTCCCTTACCGTGAGAATGGGACCCCGATAGGTGGGCAGTTTGGCTGGGGCGGCACGCCCTTGAAAAGATATCAAGGGTGCCCAAAGGTTGACTCAGGTGGGTCAGAACCCCACCGAAGAGCGTAAGGGCAAAAGTCAGCCTGATGTGATTCAGCAAAGTAGTGGATCACAAGACGAAAGTCGGGCCTAACGAACCTTTATGCCCTATTGGTGAGGGCTAAAGATGACAGAAAAGCTACCCCGGGGATAACAGAGTTGTCACCAGTAAGAGCACATATCGACCTGGTGGCTTGCTACCTCGATGTCGGTTCTTTCCATCCTGGCCGTGCAGAAGCGGCCAAGGGTGAGGTTGTTCGCCTATTAAAGGAGATCGTGAGCTGGGTTTAGACCGTCGTGAGACAGGTCGGTTACTATCTGTCAGGGGTGTGTTGAAGTCTGAGGGGAAGTTGGCTATAGTACGAGAGGAACTAGCCAACGTGGCCTCTGGTCTATCGGTTGTCTGGCAAGGCAGTGCCGAGCAGCTACGCCATAATGGATAAGAGCTGAATGCATCTAAGCTCGAAACCAACCCCGAAAAGAGACCTCTTAAGGACATCGGTAAAAGACCGGTTTGATAGAGTCGGGATGTGCGCACCAAGGCAACGAGGTGTTCAGTCCGCGGCCACTAACGTCCGAGCCACACCTTCGCATTAGCTAGGCGTATACCAGATCCTCGCAAGCACCGCTTTCGGGGAGTAATTATGGAACTTGCACTCTTACACGCGCGCTAGAGTAACTAGCAGTCAAGCGCCAAGGTGGCGGAGCGGTCACGCGGCTGCCTGCAGAGCAGCTATACTCCGGTTCAAATCCGGACCTTGGCTTGACGTAGCGGCCATAGCGGCGGGGAAACTCCCGTACCCATCCCGAACACGGAAGATAAGCCCGTCAACGTACTGTGCTGTACTGAAGTGCGAGAGCCTTCGGGAACCACGGCGCGCTGCTACGTCTCTCATTCATTTTTTTNNTTAGCTCAGCTCAAAACCTCTTCTAGCTGATTGGATCGCGCGGCGTTCCGTATTTCGAGCGCGATGCGTCTGCCGCATGACATAGTGTCGTAGATGTAATCAGAATATGGAGACCCCATCGGGTACAGATTAGTTCCGGCCACAAGTCTGGCCGACACCTCAAAGACTTTGAACTCGAGCGCATCCGTAACTATCGTCTCGAGACAAAACGGGCCTATCATACCGCCGAACAGCTCGATCGATTTTTCAACGACGCGACGCCCCATGTCAAACACGGGTTCGAGCAGCTTCTCTCTAAGAACGACAGGGATGTTTCCGGTGACGACGAACGTGGGCTCAAAGGCGACGTGGCCCGCCCGATAGATCTCGTCAACGTTTGCTTCTAATCGGCGATCAATGCCGAGCATCTCAAGGGCCCCTTTGCTCAATCTGTAACCGTTTTGTGCGATTGGTGAGTAGAAGTAGTGGAAGTAAAATCGCGTGCCTAAAATGAACTCCTGTATCGTGTACTCTGCGTCCGGCTGTATGCCTTTGACGAAGTCTGCGTAGTCACTAGCGATGAAAAAGCCCCGCCCGCCTTTTGCTCCGTGGTACTTCACGATGACGGGTGACTTGATGTCTCGCGGATCACGCACCACGCGCGGCATTGACACGCCGGCGCCTTCGAGCCATTCTCTGCTTTTCTGCCGATCTGACTCCCATTGAAGCACGCGACGATTTCCGTAGGTAGGCACGTCGAGGTCCAGGAAGTTGTCGGCGCCGAGGTACTCGACGAGGGACCCGTGAGGGATCAATATGGCGTTTCTGTCGCGCAATTCGGCGGCGTGCTTGAGCACGTCGAGGTGGGAGTCAACGATCAAGAAGTCGTCGGGCTTGGCCTTGGGGTAAGCGTCATAGTATTTCGGTATCGTTCCTATAGCGAGGCCGAGCGTCTTGAATCCTTCCTCGCGGGCACCGTGGAAAATCTGCAAACTCGTGTGGGAGCACAACGTCGCGAGGGTGATTTCCCCCAAATCATACGAGCTGATAGCGTCGCGCACCGGGTCCACACGCATTCCTCACAGGGTTGACAGGACAGTATTGTGTTTACCAATATAAAAAGCGCGTGTGGCGCGAAACAAGCATACGCTTGGCTGGTGGCGAGAGGGTGCCTCCTTTATGAGGTGGTTGCTGTCGTTCAGGAACCCTTTTCGAGCTCCCGGAGAATCCCTCGGCCGGCTATGACACCCGTCGCAGCGGCGTTGATGATGTCTCGGGAAAGCCCTGTGCCATCTCCTGCCGCGTAGAGCCCATTGGTACTCGTCGCCAGCTCTTGCGAGACCTGCAGCTCCATTGCGTAGAATTTCACTTCGGGAGCGTAGAGCAGCGTTGAGTCGGAGGCAACACCGGGTATGACTTCGTTCAGCTTTTCGAGTCCTTCAATGATGTCCATCACGATCCGGTGGGGCATTGCCATTGAAATGTCGCCGGGCGTGACATCCGCGAGGGTGTTTTTGACGGGATTTCGTCGTATGCGACTCCAAGTGGAGCGCTGTCCGCGGCGTAAATCGCCCATTCTTTGGAGAATGGGATTACCCCCACCGATGGTCGTCGCCAGTTTGGAGACCGACTTACCGTATCGTGTCGTATCTTCGAGTGGTTCGGTAAGCTCGGTTCGCACCAGGAACGCAAAGTTGGTGTTGTCCGATCGGCGGCTCTTGAGCGAATGTCCGTTCGTGCCTATGAACCCCTCGTAGCGCTCCTTGACGACGAACCCGTGCTCGTTCGTGCAGAAGGTTCTCACGAAATCATCGTACCGCTTCGTGCGAATGTGAAACTTTGGATCGTGGTTTATCTTAGTTATGGGGTCCATGATGATCGAGGGAACCTCGACGCGAACGCCGATGTCTATCGCGCCGTGCTTCGCGTCGATGCCGTGGCGTTTGACGATGGTGTTCACCCATTCGCCGCCAATTCGGCCGGGACAGAGCAGCGTAAATCGCGAAGAGAGTTTCTCACCGTGTTCGAGCAGTACCCCAGCACACGTGTTGTCCCCGATGAGTAAGTCACGGACTTGGGCGTTCAGCCGAAACACGGTGCCCCGGGACTTCAAGTCGTTTTCGAAGTTCTCGATGATACGGGGGGCGTTGTCAGAGCCCATGTGACGTTGTGGAATCTCGATAAAGTGCACGCCCACTGAGGCAGCGCCGCGCTTGAGCTTCTCGACGTCGGCCCCATCGCCGGTGTAAAGCCGTTCAGGGGCGCCGTACTTGAGGAACAAGGCGTCGACGTAGTCAACCAGTGCCCACGCTGACGGGTTGTCTCCCGTAATTGCTGCAAGGTCGCCTCCGATATCAGGGCGCAGATTGAGGGTGCCGTCGGAGAACGTGCCCGCGCCGCCGACGCCGCACATGATGTCGCACTGCTTGCACTCAGCGCACTTGTCGATCTCTTCCATCGGGCAGTGCCGTTCTTTGATGTCGCGCCCGCGATCGACGACGAGCACGCCGATGCCTCGGTCTGTCAGCTCGTTTGCAGCGCACATGCCGGCAGGACCGGCTCCTATGATGATGACGTCCCAGTCCGTTTTTCGTTTCGTCCCGGTGCGGCTCATGCTATGTCACTATCTTGTCGACTTGGTCGAGCGCAATCGCGCGCTTGATCTCAAGCGCGAGACGTCGTCCCGAGCTCATACGCGTTCTTAGCAGCGAGTTTCCGTATGGAGCGCCCACGTTCGTATGCACGTTCGTGCCGCCTCCGATGCGCGTTGCGATATCGTAAACGTAGAAATCCATGTTTTGATCAACGATCGTCTGTAGGCAAAACGGTCCGATTATTGGGGCGCTATAGTGTCGCTTAGAGAACTCGACAAATCGTTCGGCCATCAGATAGACTCGCTCTAGTAACGACTCTCTGAGCGACGCGTTCGCGTGCCCGACAATGGTCATCAGCGGGTCGCGGTATTTTGCGGGCAGCTCCAGCTGCTGCTCGGCAGGAATTCGCACCAATCCGTCAAGGTTGCTTTCGAATCTGAAATCAATTCCGAGGAGCTCAATCTCATCATCGATCGGCGAGTAGAAAAAGTTGAAGTTGAATACGGGGCCGATGATGTACTGTTCGATTCGCGAGTCGTTAAGGGCTTCAGTTGTAATAATCTCTCTTTCGATGAGCCGTCCTACCTTTGCATCGTACTCCTCAGGAGAAGCGGCGGTGAAGAACCCGCGCTCGAGCGTCATATACTTGTGGTGAAGCTTCACCATTACGAGCGTGTCGATGTCATCTTTGCTCACATAGTGTTTCGGGATTGGAATACCCGCTTGCTGGCTGACCCAATAGTAGTTCTCTCTTTCCGTCTCCCTGTCCTCTATCTTCAGCATTTCACGCGTGCCCACAAGCGGCAGCCGAAACTCGTTTTCGACTCGACGTATGCCGCTGTAGACTACGAAAGAACGGTTAGGGATGAATAGCGTGTTCTTTTTGACGAGCTGCTCCTGTACGCGTTCGGCGAGAATCTCATCGAACTTATTAAGGACAATGGTCTCGTCTACGAGGCCTTTCTCAAGTCCATTCATCGTGCGGCCCTTGAAATAGTTAGTGTAAAGCCCGTCCCGTCCTTTTTGGCAGACAACCAGGTTGGGGAGCCCCTCGTCGCGGGCGCCGTCGCAGACGTCCAACGCGGAGTGCGAGCCTAACACGCCGACTGTGATGCTTCTTTTGTCATATTCGCTCAACACATCCAGGACGTCCTGCTTGCGTATCATGAGAATTCTCCGCCACTATGTTCATCAAGCGCATATAAAGGTTTTCGGACGCCCCGTTCGTTTCGGGGTTCACGCCTGGCATTTAATGACACAGCAAACGGCCAGAACCCCGCTTAGGCCTCTTCTGGTCACCAAACGAGCAAAAAGACTTCAGACCAAGCACTGTCGTCTACTCGGGCGATTCTTTTTTCAGCAAAACGAATCTATCGTCGATGGCCTAATTTAGCGCTGCCCTCTTCCAAAATGGTTTCTGGTTCGGAGACGTCAGTCTCTTCGCGCCCACTATCCATAAAGGCGCGATTGACAAACTCAGCCGATCGCCAGCCGAGTTTGTCTAGCGCGTCATCGGCGTAACGTGCCCGCTCTATCCGAGTACCATTGAACGAAGGTTAAAGCAGGCGATGTCGATGCACGTCACCCGATTGGTCCTGCGGGGCGCAATGGGGGGGTGCCCATCGTGCCTGTAAGCGTGCGCGGAGTTATGTTCTTACGAACAGTTTCCCCCTTCCCTTTTCACCGTGATCGCCGTTGAGAATCTGGAAGGTGGTTTTCACTCCGTCTATTTCTAGCTCTTCAGTCCCGTCCGGAGAGAAACCGGGCATCATTACTTCAATCGTTCCCAGTACGTAGATATTCCCCCGGGTCATGAACGCACCGACGCGCCCTGGCGAGTCTCCGTGGATGATGATAGTAGGAAGAGGGTCTTTGGCTCCGATGCCCTTCCCCATATGGATTCCGGCGTTAATACCGACATTGCCTTTTACCGTGATCTTGCCACCCATCATGTATTCACCCAAGGTCACGCCAGCGTTGCCGTTGATGACGATGTTGCCGCCTTTCATGCCACGCCAATCGCCGCGATAGGAAGCGCCGCAATAATCGCCGACGTTCCCCTCAAACAGGATATCGCCGCCCTCCATCTGGATGGCTGCAAATGCATCAGCGTTTCCTTTGACACGTATTCTGCCGCCCTTCATCCAGGCGCCGCAGTACATATCGACGTCCCCTTTGCAGAGCACAGCTCCAGCAGTCATCTTCGAGCCGATGTACTTAACACGCGGCACGTCGCCGTCGATAATGATCCCTTGATCCTCTGCCGCATCTGCCACTTTGCCGGTGATCGTGAAAAATCGTCCAAGGGGCCATTTGGTATTCCCCTCGAGCACTGGTAGCTCGGCAATTTCTTCGAGCGTTTTTCCGCACACGGCGTCAGGCGTTATGACGGAAGCTTCGAGGACGAGGTATTCGACGTCTCTTGGTGTCAGCGTCAAGCGTTCCATTTAAGCGCCTCCTTCTGCCGGCGTTCTGCCTGTGCGGTTCGTGCGTTTCGAGTAATATTTTTTCATGAGGGTCACAGGGCCGAGCACAGGGCCGCTGCCCTCTTCAATCTCCACTTTCCTATTCTTATAAGCAGGACTGCCTGTTGACTCAGTGTATGTGGTGACGACGATGTTCGCCCACGGTCCGCGTGGGATAAAGATCTCCCCTTTTTGTTGCCTGTCGGTTTTTTTCGCTTGGAGAACGACGCTATCGCCGTACTCGTTCGTGATTTTTACCAACCACGGCTTGCCTAATGCGACAAAGTCTTCAGGGTTGATATCACAGTATGCCGCTTCTTGGGTGTATTCGTCCGTGAATTTGCGGCCCCCTTTGACACACGCACCCTGAAATGCGGTGCCGCCCGTATTGAGTATAATTTCCAATTCACTCACCTCGGTGCCATTAGGATTGTGGCTGCGACAGCAGCGTGTCCAGACGCTGCACGTACTCTTCTTCCGAGAGCGTCGTCGCCTTCGATCCGGTCTCTGCAGCCCCTTCTACCGTCTCCGTTGTTTTCCCGCGTGCGGCGAGTTTTCGCTTGATCGCGTCACGCAGCTGTATTAGCGTGTCTTCATTAGACTTCGTGAAGTCAAATGGCGGATCGATGAAGCTTCGTGCGTAGCACGGAACGTTGTCCATCCGATAGAACGTTCCCTCGCACTCCATGCCATCTAAAACGCCGGGGAGTACAACGTCGCTGATGAAAGCTTGTGGCCCCTCTGCCGTTTCTATGGAGACGACGGGGATCTCACACATCCTTTCAACGGCCCTTTTCGGTAAATGGGCTCCGAGATCGGCACACATGCAAAACAACGCATCAGCTTCGCCCCGCCGCAGTACGTCAACGGTCGAATACTCGCCTGGTTGATAGCGCGGCTCACCGGTCGAGAAATCGACGGCGTACGGGAAACCACACTGCCACGCGAGGACTTCGTTGAACCCCGCGACGTTGCAGTGCCCTCTGTTTGCCAAGATGACGAACTTACCGTACTTGTTGCCGAGCTGCGTCAGCCTCATCGCCATCGATGCGTTGTAGTGCTTGCCGCGGGTGCTGGCGATACCTAGACCGACCCAAATCACCCCAAAGCGTGCGTCCTTGATCATGTCGGCCGCTTTGTAGATATCTTCCCTGCTAATGCCGGTCACTTCAGTGAATGATTCGTGCGGTTCAAACCCGTTGAGGATCGTCATGAGAGCGTTCAATACTTCGAAATCGGTTCCGGGTTTGAGCTGGAGGTGGAGATCTGCGTGCTCGGCGGTGGTCGAACGTCGTGGGTCGACGACCATTATCTGTCGCCCGAAGCGTCCTTGTCCCGTGAAAAATCCGCGCTGAAAAACTGAATGGCGGCTTAAGTGTCTCGGATGCGAGTCTTCGGGGTTGGCGCCCCAGTAGATGTCGAGGTCCGCTCTGTTTCGGGTCTCGCCGAGGGTGCAGCCGACCTGGCCGACATCTTGGATGGCCATGACCGTTGGTCCGTGGCAAATCGTGGCGTTGCCGTCGACCAGTCCGCCAAGCATCTCTGCGATCTCGATGCCGACAGACATAGCCTCAGTGGCCGTTTCGCTGCCGATAAAAAAGAACGGTCGTTTCGCGTTTACGAAAATCTCAGCAGCTTTGTCGATTGCATCGCTCCACGGTGCTTCTTTTCCGTTGATCAGCGGAGCGGTAATTCGATGGCTGCTTCGAAGCTCTTTGAACTTCGCGTCGCCCATGATGCAGGCATTCCGCGTGACGACTGAGACATCATCGACTTCGACTTCTATGTCGTCGCAGGTTAAACCGCACACAGGGCACGTTACGTCCGTACAGGTAATTTTATTGCTAGTTTGGCCTTCTTGTGCTTCAGAACTCATATTTGCACCTCAATTCGCAATTCTACCGCCAGATTGTACTCTTCTGGTTATGAATGAAAGACGAGAAACCGACTTTTTTCGACTCGAGAGTGTGGTAGACACTGCGAACCTTTGCGCCGTTAGCGATATTGCTTTATTATAATACCACTCTGTTTATATGTTGGCAACGGAAAATATATAAGTATCGTTATAATCAACCGAAAACATCGTATTTGCGTGTAATCAGGCGAGGATCCACCATGGGTATTCCAGTTGACAAACTTGAAACGTTGATGGACAACTACGGGACGGAAGAAAGAATTAAGGAGTACATAAGGCGGTGCGTGTCTTTTCACGGTTTTGCTCCCCCTGGATTGCTTATTGGCGTGTTTATGGTCGATTTGGCTTTGGAAAAACTGGGGGCGAATCCAAATGAGAAGTTGTACGCGGTTGCTGAGACACCGAAATGTGCGCCCGATGCCGTGCAAGTCGTTACCAGCGCCACTATGGGCAATAGTCGGCTACGCATAATAGAAACCGGTAAGTTCTCTATTACGTTAAACAGAGGTTCTACCGAAGAGCGTGCCGATGGGATACGCGTTTATGTTGACGCAACGAAGATCCGGCGGTATCCAATGCTTAATCTCTGGTATACGAACGATCCGCGTTACGAGCGCGTTGCTGAAAGAGACCGGGTTTATGACGAGATTTTTGAGGCTGGGCGAAGTATTCTTTCGTGGGTGCGGGTCAAAGTCTCAGTCCCTAAAAAGGCGGTATGGCAGGCCGTACAGTGTGCAGTATGCAAAGAGATGGTGCCAGACTATCTGATTGAAGACGGCGTGTGCACATCGTGCGCGGGAACGAGTTACTACGAGAAATCTGCTGACGCGCTCCATCAATGAGTGTGGCTGAGCAGAAGTCGAATGATTCAAGAAGCTGCTCCGACTCGCTATAGTCTCGCCCGAAAGCGCTATAACTAATCAGATGGTGGCGGCACTCGATCGAGAATGGATTCTTTTTCTTTGACCGCGCCTTTCTCCTTCAAAGTGAGCACTTTGACGGAGGCGATAACCGCAAACGATATTAGGACGAGAATGACTCCGAGGTAAGCCGCGATATCCAAGTTAATGGAGAGCTCAGAATATATAGCAAGAGGCATTGTTTGGGTTACGCCCTGAAAATTGCCTGCAAATATGATAGTTGCGCCAAATTCTCCGAGAGCGCGTGCCCACGTCATGAGTGCTCCGGAAACCANNCGTTCGTAGTCGGGGTCGACGTCTTCAAAACTCGTTGTTGCTTGCCGGATATAGAAAGGAGACGACACAAATGTTTGCGCTAGTATGACTGCGGTTGTAGTAAAGGCGATGTTGATTCCCAGGATGCCGAAGTACTGACCAAGCAATCCTCGTCGGCCAAATGCCAGTAAGAGCGCGATACCTGCCACCGCAGGAGGTAAGACGATTGGAAGATCGATTAGAGTCTCTATCATTCTCTTGCCGTGGTAGCTGTGGCGCGCGTTAAAGTATGCCACCGGTGTACCAAATGTGATGACAAGCAATAGGGTCGTCAGTGTCGTCACCAAGCTTAGCTGGAGGGCCTGCACTAGCACTGGGGACGAGAGGGAGTTAAGAAAGCCGGAGAGAGTCCCGTACGCAAAGAGCGCCACGAGAGGCAGGCCGACAAATGTTACGACTACCACAAATGCTAAAAAAAAGATCACGAACGCAATAGTTCTACTAAGCGTCCCAGTCAATTGGACCATTGCAGTGCGGGAAGATGAAAACTTACTGCGGGGCTCTCTTGAAGACTGCATAAGTCTCTCTCGCACCGAGGATTTCTAGATGATCAGCCGCACTTTCGACTCTCTAGGAGTTTTGCGTTCTTCATGCTGGAGGTTACCCCTCTACGAAGCGAACGGACTGCATAAGAACTTCCAGCTTCAAATTCCCAGCTAATTACAGACGAACAGCTTATTGCTATAAAAATCTATTGCCAGTTATTTCCACAGGCGATTTAATAAAAAACTGCCCTTTTGAGCTTCGTTCAGAAAACAGCGCGTCAAATTTGATTGAAGTGGATCTTAAAGCGTTATGATTAACTATTCATAACGTTTAAGTATCTGCGAAAGCATTATAAGTCCGGTAAAGTCGGAAATGGCTAGTGCGCCACTCTTGTGGCCGTGAAAACAGCCGGAGCGATGGTATGGACACCATTTCCGACAAACTAAAAGCTGGCTAGCAAGCGCTAGTTACGGAGGATACGGATGACTAACAAGGGAGTAACAGATGATTAAGAAGAAGATTATACCCGTAGTGCTTTGCGCACTGGTAAGCGTGCTCGTCGTCAGCATGAGTGGCTGCACGACTACGACTACGAGCACGACGCTCAAGGTCGATGCTGCAGACTCGCTCACCGACTGTTTTAATCAGACAGGTGCGGCATTTACAGCTAATAATACTGGCGTCAACGTCACCTTTAACTTTGCTGGTAGTGACGTTTTGGCAACCCAACTAATTCAGGGGGGCACCGCAGACGTTTTCGCGTCAGCCAATCTAGCGCAAATGCAGAATGTGCAGAATGCAGGGTTGATGAACAACTCAAGCGTTACCACTTTCGCATATAACAAGTTAGCCATTATCGTTCCGACAGCGAACCCCGCAAACATCACCAGTCTGGCCGATCTCGCAAAGCCAGGAATAAAACTCGATATCGCGAACAGTTCTGTCCCCGTCGGGAATTACACGCTGCAAATGCTCGCAAAAGCGTCTAATAACACGACGTACGGTTCCGGCTTCGCGAAAAGCGTCATGTCAAACGTTGTGTCAACGGAAACGCAGGTCAACGACGTCATAGTCAAAGTCGCGCTTGGAGAGGCTGATGCGGGTATCGTATACAAATCCCAAGTTCCACCTGCATACCAGAGTAAAGTGCAGGTCATCACGATTCCTGACAGTGTTAACGTCCTTGCTACCTACTACATTGGGGTGTTAAGCGCTTCGCCGAACGCTCAAGACGCGCAGAATTTCGTCAACTATGTCACCTCGCCTGCAGGACAAGCAATCTTGTCGGGCTACGGTTTCATGATTTCACCGACTTCGCAGAACACGACCACTGCTGCCGTGTCATCAGCAGCATCGCAGAGCGCAACTACTGCTGTTGCTACCTGACCAGGAGCAAAGGCCCCGAATAAAGCATTCGCAGTAAGCTCGGGGCAATACGTCCTGATCGCACCCGCCGTCGCGTGCGGTGCGGTGCCTCTTTTTTAGAGTGCGAACGATTGAGGTGAGCAGAGTCAAAACGAAGGATGCCTTCCTTATATAGATTAGAACAGTTTACAACGAAGTTTCAAGTACCCTAGATCGGCCAGCACTAAGGCGGTCAAGACCGGCTGTTCGACTGGTTGGCGCTTCTGGCGCCTGTTCGGTTCGTGACCAAGTACCACCCTGATAAAAATTCCTCTACGCAGAAGCTCAAAAAATTGGCTAAAATGGCCTACGGGTAATATTGATGAGTCGAGTGGTGACATGGGGGCTTTTAATGAGCTTTTTGATATGCTCGAACGCATATTTTATCGACCTGTAAATAGTGAAGAGATGCTCAAATAAGCATGACGAGGCCTTATAATGGAAATTCAGCAGATTTAAGGCTGACTAAGGTGCGGCTGGCTAAAGTCCGTTTTCTTATCGGTGACACCAATAAGAAGGAGTCGTCCCTCAGCAATGAAGAGATTGAACTCTTCTTGAATGAGGAGAAGAGCGACAACATGGCTGCGGCCAAAGCGGGAGAAGCCTTGGCAGCGAAATTGATAGCCCTCAACGAATATGAAAAAGCGCAGCAGCTTAGAAAGACGTGTAAGGAATTAAGAGACAAAGCACGACGCTCCGCGTTGCCGGGCGGGATCTAAAAAGAGTTGCGTCAGTCCTTTAAGCTATGCGAATCTTTGGCAATGATTGCGCCCAAAATATCTGTGCGTTTACCCTTTAGAAGGGCAGGCTTCGGCCGGTTCCGGAAAAAAGGCCTAAAAGGTGCTGGTTAAAGCGGTAATGCCCACTAGATACCCCAAAGTATCCAGAGATCCTGCAACCGTCCTCAAGCGGTCCCCGAGGGTGCTCGATTCGTCATCGCTATCAAAGAGTCTGCCCGACTTTAGCTTGCCGGCTTCGACTCTAGATACTTGTTCACGTTTAAAAATCTAACACTACGCAGGCCCAATCCGAAGCGCTAACTGCTTAGTTTCCATGAAAGCTGCCAATCCTTCACGACCGCCTTCGCGACCAATGCCACTCAGTTTTACCCCTCCAAAGGGAGCTTCAACGGCTGCGATTCGTGTATCGTTCACTCCAACCATTCCGACATCGAGTCGCTCTGCAATTCGTATTGCTTTGCTCAAATCGCGTGTGTAGATATAAGCTGCCAGTCCGTATTGCGTGCTGTTCGCACGGTCGATTGCTTCGTCGTCGGATTCAAAAGCGGTCACTGCGATGACCGGTCCAAAGGTTTCTTCGCACGTTATGCGCATTGGTGGGGCCACGTCCGCTAATATGGTTGGTGCATAGAAGTTGCCCTCTGCTTGGGCATCCGCAGTGAGTTGATGTCCTCCGGTTAGCAGGCGTGCTCCGTGATCAATGGCATCGTTGACGTGGCTACTCACTTTTTCGAGTGCATCTCGATTTATAAGCGGACCTACGTCGGTCTCTGGATCAAGACCGTTGCCTACCTTGAGTCTCTCGACGCGGGAACACAGCAGCTTTAAGAAGGTTTCAAGCAAGCTCGAATGTACATAGACGTGGTTAGGAGCTATGCACGTTTGGCCCGCATTTTGGAATTTGGCCGACATCAAACCGTCGATAGCTCGATCAAGAGCTGCATCGCTCATAATGATAAAGGCCGCATGACCTCCGAGCTCTAATGAAACTCGCTTGACGTGATTCGCCGCTCCCCGCATCAGTAGTTTGCCCACATCGGGCGAACCTGCAAAGGAGATCTTTCTCACGCGTTGATCCTCAAGAAACGCTTGTCCAATGACACTTGCGTCGCCGGTGACTACGTTCACGACACCTGGAGGTATTCCTCCGTCGTTAAACGCGCGAGCCAGAGCAAATGCTGTGAGGGGGGTTTGTCTGGCTGGCTTTATGACGACTGTGCAGCCTGCGGCCAAGGCTGCGGTGGCCGTTCTCGCAACCATATAGGCAGGAAAATTCCAAGGAGTGATGATTGCAGCGACCCCTATCGGTTGTCGAATGGTCAGCAAACGTCGATCTGGTAGGGGATCGGGAATCCATTCACCATACGAGCGTCTTCCTTCTTCAGCGTACCAACGGATAAAATCAGCTGCAACGTTGATTTCTGAACGTGATTGGCGCAACGGTTTTCCGCATTCTTCTGTAATGGACCGCGCAATTTCTTCCCGGCGGGACAGCAATAAACCGCGTGACCTGTCGAGCAGCTCGGCACGCTTTACAGCAGGCGTGTGCGCCCAAGCAGGAAAGGCGGAGTGCGCTGCCCCAATGGCGGTGGCTACGTCTTCAGCCGATGCTGCGGGAACCTCGTCTACAGCCTCGCCGGTAGCCGGGTTATAGACGCTAATGGAACGGCCTGCTGCCGCAGGAACCCATTCGCCGTAGATCAACATCTTCGGCACAGCTACAAGCGTCCCTCCTGGAGATTCATCAGCACCACTTGTTCTCGTGTGAGCTGTGGCGGTTGGAGCATATGATTAGACGAAATGTGCTTCGTATCTCGTTTAGGGGATCCGGAGTATCTCGTTCTCCTTAGCACTGAGGTCAAGTCGGTTTTTCAGGGTTCAATATCATTTTTGAATCATGACCGATGTTGATTTCACCAGCACAGTCACTTCATCGCCGGCTTTGAGTGCGAGGTCCTCTGCGGCATCTTTAGTGATAACTGAAATGAACTGATTGCCACCACCAACTTGCACGATGATCTCGGCCATTACAGTGCCTAACTTTACTTCTTTGACTGTACCGGGAAATTGATTACGTATGCTAACAGGCATTTTGTATCACCTTTTACAGCTTAACCTGTTGGTTCTTATCATTTGTCCTTGCACTGCTTTGGCCATCTTCTTTCGCGGTTACCTCTCTTGAAAACAATTGCTCAGGAAAAGATGCATAATCAAATACAAAGCATAATTCATATAGCCAACGATCGCTAGGCAAAGAAGATGACATATGCACACGCCGTGCATATGCCGCTGCTTCTTCAACAAATCTGGGAGATAAGGTTTGGGGGATCCCAAGCCTCAAGCTAACATGTGATTTGTGTTATAAAAGCGTTGTGACTAATTAGTAATAACGCTTAAGTATAACCACCCTCATGCTGTGTACAAGCAGCGAGAAGCAAAATCGTTGCTTATTTCACCAGCTTAGCGCCGTTGAACATGCGCGGTTCAATGTCGTGAAGCACTTGTAGCCACACGGGAAGGCGTTCCCTCCTAAATGCTGACCATGAATAAAGAAGACCAGCTAAGAATGCGAAAAAACTTGTACTGGTTGTTCTTTGCGCGCTCCTAACCGAGCTCGTCGTCATCTCGCGTGGCTGCACCATTTTTGTAAACGCCAACGCTTACTGTTTTTGCAGCTGTGAGTGATCGTTGCATTCGTCTGGTTTGATTACAGGTGCGACGTGCACTGCCAGTCGGATGTTGCAAGCAGTAATGCGAAGAGGACTACACACGCCCGCGTCAACTTTGCTCTGTAACGAAGCCGTCCATTTCGTCCATCTTAACGTCTGACCTTTTATTTTCGGGGAGGATCTCCGCAAAGCGTAAAGGAAGGGAGCTCTAGCCCCACAATAAGTGCTAAGTCTTTTTATACATATTATGCAAAATCAAGTCCATTATAAGGCTAAGTCACGCGAGGAGCTGGTAAAAGAATGAACGTACTTATCGTCTATGCGCACCCAAATCCGCGCTCATTTAATGCAGCAATGCGAGAAGCTGCCGTCGACGCTCTAACCGAGGCGGGGCACGCAGTACAGGTCTCAGATCTTTATGCCACGAATTTTAAGGCAACGCTGGATGAGCACGATTTCAAAGAGCGACAAAATCCGAATTTCTTTGATCTGACCAACGAACAGTACCACGCTGCTATGAGAGGAACCTTCGCTGACGATATCACGAAGGAAATTGAGAAAGTTGACTGGGCCAATCTCATCATTTTCCAATTTCCTCTCTGGTGGCAGTCTTTCCCGGCGATTTTGAAGGGGTGGTGCGACCGCGTTTTGGCCAATGGTATAGCGGTAAACTTCGCGACCTATGACCCGCTCCTTTCGGGCAAGAAGGCGCTGTTAGCATGCACAACAGGGGGCGGTGCTGCGATGTACGCTCCGGAAGGACCAGCGGGGGATATTAACGTCCTGCTCACCTTCGCTCGCAACATGTTCCGGACGGCTGGCGTCGAAGTCTTGCCACCGTTTGTTGCGTATGGCGTCCCATCGCTCTCTTCTGATGAGCGCGAAGAGCAGTTACAGCGCTATCGCGATCGGCTGCTATCGTTGTAACTTCGGCATCAGGAGTCCAAAAAGGGTATTCTCTCCGCAAGCCGCGGGTGCAGGAACTGCGGCTCGAGGAAACCGACGAGTTTTTCTGCGAGGGTTTCACTTGATTGTCGAGCAAGACCACGTATGCGACCCGCCTGCGACCGCCTTCTGTTATTTGCATGAGTGGAGTGCATCTGCTCCTTCCCTTATCGTGGCATAGTTTTGCGACTCCGCTGTCCTTCGCCGATCACGTTTACCCCCGTCGCTTTGAAAGCGACGCTGACCTCGCTGCCCCGATCGAGTCTGAGCGTTTCTGTGGAGATGTTCGTGACGTACGCAGCCAGCATAAACCCACAGTCGATGATCACCTTGTTGATAGGTCCAAGGTAGAATATCTGCTTGACTGTGCCGTTGAAAGTATTCCGCGCGCTGCTGACAACTTGTTCGAGCATCACGGTAACGTTTTCCGGTCTGATTCCTAAGAGTACCCTGTCGCCTCTTTCATTGTTTGCGACGGCTTCAATAGTGGCATTGCCTATATCGGCGGTAATAATTCCGTCTTTCTGAGCAACAACGGTACCTTCAAAAAGGTTCTCCATCCCAACAAACGAGGCAACCCGTTTATCCTCCGGTTTATCAAAGACTTCATGCACCGAACCGCTTTGTATGAGCCGGCCATCATACATGACCCCGAGCCGGTCTGCCAGCAACCGGGCTTCTGTCTGGTCATGGGTCACGAACAAGGCCGTAATCTCAAACCGGTCAATCACATCTCGCAGTTCTTCGCGAAGCAAATCTCGTGACCGACTGTCGAGAGCGCTCAGGGGCTCATCGAGAAGGAGAACGCTCGGCTCAAGAATCAAGGATCGAGCGAGAGCCACTCGTTGCTGCTCTCCACCGCTCAGCGTGGTAGGGGTTCGGTCTCTGAGCTTAGCAATCCCCACCAGTTCCATGATATCCTCGATTCTTCGTCCGTAATCGGCCAGCTTTGTATACCTCAGACCGAATTTGATGTTCTTGTATACGCTCATGTTTGGGAACAGAGCATAGTTTTGGAACATGTAGCCGATATGCCGCCTCTCTGTCGGTAAAAAAGATATGTCTGTTCCGTCGAGGAGCACCCGCCCCTGTCGTGGATAAATGAATCCTGCGATCAGATCGAGCAAGACCGTTTTCCCAGCGCCACTGGGACCAAGAATGACAAAGAATTCGCCACTTTCGACGCTGACGCTGATATCCTGCAGTCTGAAATCGCCGAGGCGTGCGTATGCCCCCTCAACAGCCACCGATGTCATTCTTCTTCCTTGCCAGCATAAGTGGTCGCAGTACGATAAATACGGTCAGGATGATCAAAAGCGGAAGAATATCGATTTCATTATTAAAGAGTTTTGCCTTTTTCGTATCTCCAAAATATCGCAAAAAGCCGTTATTTACCTTTTTCATTGTCGTTTCAATCATAGATGATTAAAAAAATAACGGAAAAAGGCAACTTTGCAAGTCTCGAAATCTCTTTTCGCCATCGGCTTGATTGACACAATAACAGATTACTTCAGCTTAGACGCGCGTTAAGGGCCAAGGCCTCATTGCGTAGCCAGACTGTTCGCGCCTAGGCGAGTGCATCGGGACGGTTCTGGCTACGGCGTTTCCTAAGGATCGGCCGAGAACGTGTCTCCGGCAGAGAGCGAAGTGCTCGCTTTGTTGATGCTGACGGGGTTCCGTGCAAAAAGCCGCCCAACTGAAAAAAGGTCATTTATCTAGCGTGCCTCGTGCTTGACAACGCCGACGCAGTTTGAGCTTCTTATGAGATGGTATCGAGTTTGGTTTGCTTCTCGTCGTCGGCTTTTTTTTGTTTGTCTACGTCTATGAAGTATTCCAACGCGTCGGGGCATTGATTCGCGAGACCTTCAAAGAATCGACGGACGATTGCGCTGCTAGCCGATTCAAGAGTCTCTCTATAAGCTTCTACGAGTACTGGCGGCAACTTCGCGGTCCGCTCTTTTATTTGCTTGATAGCTGCGACGGCGCGGTCCACTTCTCCCATTGTGCTCAGAGTGTCTGCCATGCTTCCTGTTGTAGTGACAGCGTAATCATATTTAAAAACGTTGCAGGTCTTTAGCGCGCGTTGATCTCGCACTATTGACTCGGTTGTCGCACCTAACCCCGACTACGATCGCGCGTCTCTTAGCTCAATTTTTTCGAGCGCTTCCGCCGCAGTTTTTCGAACGTCTTCGTGGCTGTCCTTGAGCGCGGCTTGCAAAGCAGCCGCTGCGCGTACATCTCTTATCCTGCCGAGCGCGTCCGCGGTACGCTCTCGCACAAATTCGTCCGGGTCACTCAATGCGTGAATGAGAGGATCAGTTGCGTTCTGGTCTCGCAGTTTTCCGAGCGCGTCAGCCGCGTTCCACCTGACGTCCACGTCTGGGTCCTGAAGCGACTCAATGAGCCGGCCGGTCGCGCTCTTGTTTTTGATGTTTCCAAGAGCTTCGGCTGCGTTTCGACGCACGTACCTGTTCGCGTCGTGCAAAGCCCCGATGAGAGGATCGACGGCTCGTGGATCGCCTATCAGTCCTAGGGCCAGCGCAGCATTCCATCGGACAAACCAGTCCGTATCGTTTAGAGCCGTGCACAAGGGCGTCACAGCCTCATCCGTCCACACTTGTCCAAGGCCTGCAGAAGCGGCTCGGCGAACGTGCCTGTTTTCATCGACAAGCGCTCTTACAAGAAACGATACTGCGCTTTTTTCACCGCTATTTCCAAGGGTCGTGGCTGCTTTCGTCCGGACTGCTGGATCGTTGCTTTTCAGTTGCCGAACCAGTGACTCAAGCATAAACCCCTCCTCCCTCTTTGGCTCACGGCGCCTCAAGCCCCGTGCACACCGTCGCGCAGCACCTAACAGTATGGAATACCATCACTTTAATCGATCGGCTGGTTCGAACATAATCGCTTTTTCAGAAAGCTGGTGCAAGTACCGACTCGATGTCGATAGCCTGCACTTTGCTTGCGCCAATTTTCACGGGACCCCCTCTTTTTTTGCATCGGACCATTACTGAGGTGAGTATCAGCGCAGATTCCAAGACGCTAACTGCTCGGCTTCGGGACTAAAAAAGCTAGGAACGACCGTGCAGTGGTCACTGTCTTGATGCAAAAGTATTTGTTTGATTTTTGCCTTCCGTTAGATGTGAAACTGATCATTATTGTCGGAGATGGGATGGCAGATGAGCCGCTGGAGGCGCTCCGAGGCCAGACTCCGCTCGAGTATGCAGAGACGCCACACATGGATGACGTCGTGCGTTCGGGTTCGATAGGTCAGTTCTACGCGATAAGGCCTGGCATCAAGGTTGACAGTGACGCGGCCCACTTGGCGATGCTCGGCCAAGACGTGAACCTGTCTTCTTCAAACCGTGGGGCGTATGAGGCGCTTGGGGCGGGCTTGACCCTCGGCCCCACAGACGTGGGCTTCCGGGTGAACCTCGCCACCATAGATAACCAATTCGCGCTCGTTGACGGCAGGGCAGGGCGGATCAGAGATGAAGCCAAGCAGCTCGAGCACGCCGTCAACGACATGGTGGAACTCGACGCCGTCTCTTTCGATTTTAGGCAAACTCTGGGCTTTAAAGGCGCTCTCGTGCTACGCGACGACGATTTTAGTGTTGACGTAAGCTTGCCCACCCAATATGGCGTTGGCAGACAGATATGGGCGCGGGCAGCGAACGGAACTTCCCAAGCGCTCCACACGGCAGAAACGATCAACGAGTTTATGGTGAAAACCAACGAGGTCTTGAAGCGGCACCCGCTTAATTTGCGGCGTCTCACCGACCAGAAGCCACCGGCCAACGTCGTCATGCCGTGGGCTGTAGGACAAATAGAGAGGATGAATCCAACCATGAGGAAGTATGGCAAGGGCCTGTGCGTCGCAGCCGCGCCGGTCATAAAGGGCGTGTGCAAATACTCCGGCATGGATATTGTCGACGTACCGGGCGCGACTGGCGAATACGATACGGACACGGCAGCAAAAGGCAAAATTGCGCTCGAAAACCTCGGTAACTACGATATAGTTCTGATTCACGTCGAAGGGACTGATGAAGCCAGTCACGATGGCAACGTCGAAGGAAAACTGATCATAATTGAGAAGATTGATGCGATGGTTGGCCTTTTGCTCGAACATACGGACATCGCAAAAACCCGCTTTGCCCTCCTTTCAGATCACGGATCTTCATGCGTGACACACGATCACATGACCACTGAGGTACCCATAGCGGTCTGCGGGGCCGGGGTGAAGGCAGACCACGCACAGCATTATGACGAGAAATCTGCTCTACAGGGGCGGCTGAATATCCTCTTCGGAAAGCAGCTCATGCCGTTCCTTACCCGATCACAGGTGTAACCGCTTTTGACCATGCGAGTTTCCGTGCGAGACGATCTAAGGGATTTCAAGCCCTGTGAACACGGCGGTAGAATCATAGAAGCCTCTGAAGCAATGCCGAACGTGCTCGATTTCAGTGCAAGCTTCAACCCATACTTGCACCCGCGCACCAAGTCTGCGGTCAAGGAGGCCCTTAAAGGAGCCTATCACTACCCTGATCACACGTACAGGCGTTTCAGAGAGGCCGTCGGCGAATACCTCGCGGTGCCGTCTGAAGCGATAGTTCCAGGCAACGGTTCCGCTGAACTGATACGGTTCTGTGCGTGGGCGCTTCTTCAAAAAGGCGACAAAGTGATAGTTCCCGCTCCAACCTTTGGTGAATACGAGCTCGCGTGCCGTTTAAGCGGCGCTGAGCCCTTAATAGTGCCTGCGTGGGATGAGCAGGCATTCAAACGAGACCTTTTCCGCGCTTTGGCTGAGGAAGACGTCCGAATGGTATTCTTGTGCAATCCGAACAACCCCACCGGCAAAGTGCTTGCAAGGGAGACGGTAACCGATATCGCGCTTAAGTGTCACGCGACAAACGCCTTCCTGCTCGTTGATGAAGTCTTCATCGAACTCTCCGACCCGCGACAAAGCGTCGCGACTGAGAGTCTCGACGAAGCGTTGGTCCTTAGATCTCTCACTAAGTCGTTCGCAATCCCTGGCATCCGCGCCAGCTACGGCATAACCAACCCCGAGCTTGCGAACGTATTAAACAGCATACGGGTTCCGTGGAACCTCAACTCTATCGCGGATGGAGTCACGGTCGCTCTCCTCAAGGATTGCAAACCCTACCTTGATGCCTCGCGCGAAAAAATAGCTGCACAGCGGCGCTGGCTCGCTCGTGAACTCAAAAAAATACCAGGGCTGCGGCCGCTCGAAAGCGACGCCAACTTCATTATGGTCAACGTCGCAGGCACGTCGCTCTCATCGACTGACTTTGCCCGTGAGATGAGGCGGTGCGGATTCTTGGTACGGGACTGTCAGTCGTTTCGATTGACTGGAGACGACTATATACGGATAGCGGTTAGGACAAAGGCGGAAAACGCGCGCTTGCTGGAAGCCGTCAGGCGAGTTATCAGCCAAAATTTCTGACTTGTTCCGCGCCCAAGCCGGTCTAACGACAGCGACGCGCCCCCCGGTGAAAGTTTCATATCCAAGTAATCGCGTAGTACATGGTGGAGCACGAAATGACAGAAGTAATACTGCTTACTCATAAAGGCTGCCCGGTCTGCCCGATGGCGAAAAGCTTCTGGGAGGAACTGCACCAGAGCTGTGATTTTGACTACAAGGACATTGAGGTCTATACGCCAGAAGGCCTCCAACTAATTCACCAGTACAGCATCCGAAGCGTTCCAACTACACTTATCGATAAGAAAGTGGAGTTTGTCGGCGTGCCGGACCGCGACACGGCACTTTCTAAGGTCAACTGCGCCGATTCGAAGCGCTAGCCGATTGTAGGCACCGAGGAGGCGATTTCATAGATGAGCGCCTCGAGCTGAATTCTCTCGTTAAGCGCATCGAGAAGGGCGTACTCCGCGTTGCCTAGGAGTACGAGGAGCTCAGCGAGTGCCTCTTCAGTTAGTGACATGTTTCGGGCTTGAATCCGCATTTGAGCGATAATTTCGCCGCCGCTTAGACCGGTCTCGAGCAACAGACGATCGAGCACGTGCCTGGCCTTGGGCGCATCGTTTTGTAAGGCCAGCTGCAAGAGCTCCGAAACTCCTTTAGGGTGCACGCATTCGGCGAGCATGCTCAGGTCGAGCGGGTGAGCCTCAGAAGAATTGCCTTCTGTCACGAGTTGGAGCAGCGTCAGCGCTGTTCGAAGACTGCCCTCACTAAGACCCACAATCGAGCGGCTGCACTCATATGACAACGCGTGACCCTCTTTTGTCGAGATTCGTCGCAGAAAGTCGACCATCATGTCGGCGGGTAGCTGTGTGAAGTGCAGCGGCAAACAGCGCGATCTTATGGGTACGATAATTTGCGACGGACGCGCGGTAGCTAGGATGAACTTGCAGGTCCGATTGTACCGTTCGATTATTCTTCGCAGAGCCTGCTGAGCGTCCAGCGTCAAGGATTCGGCATCGTTTATAAACAGAATTCGGTACGGCGCAGCTAGTGGAGCGATTCCGGCAAGCCGGTTCATGATCAGCTTGAAATTATCGAGCACACCCTTGCGCTTGTCGTAAAAACGCGCTAAGCTGCGTGACGCTTCGAGGTACTTCCGGCCTTGTTCAAAGATGTCTGAGGCGTTGATCTCGGTGAAGTTGCCCTCCCACACGTCTCCGAAAAGCTCTCTCGCGACAACTTCGGCAGCTGAACTCTTGCCTGTCCCTGGAGGGCCAAAGAAGAGCAGGTTCGGCAAGTTCTTGGTGTCGACAATGCGCCGAAGCTGAATCTTGACAACCGGTTGGCCCAGAATCTCCTCGAACGATCGCGGCCGGTATTTCTCCACCCAAAAGAAATCTAAGATCCCGTTAGCCTCACGCATTCGTGTCGCCTGTCTCCTAACCCATAACTTTCTGCAAAAGCCAGATAGGGGATGTTATCAATGGTCTTGCCCGCCAGCCTTTCGTCGTCCGTTCTCAAAAGCTCAAGACCCGCGCAGTCGATTGCTACGGGATCCGTTCCTGCAAGCACGTAGCCGAGATGCGCTTTCCTGCCGCCGTGACGCAGCTCTTGAGCATCGACGAGTGTTTCTACTGCATCGACTATGAAGATATCGAACGGTTCGAGCACCGCCGCTTCGGCGATGCTTTTGTGCAGATTCAAGCCCGCTAGCGTGCAAGCGGACGCGTTCTGTCGGTCTAACCAATCCAAATTGGTTCTTCACGGCTCCTGTCAGCGTGCAAATGGGGTGCGTTTTTAGCACAGGCAGTGAGATTTTCAAATCGAACGACCCCGGGACTGTAGAAAGAGAGACGCTAAACCCCCGGTCGCTGAGCCTTTTCGCAAACGGGCCCTTGTTAAGATTGACGAAGTCAACGCCGTGATCATCGCACACGCGCTTCAGCGGATGATGCTTGGTTACGCCACGCGTCTTTCGATCGAAAAATGCGTTTAGGGGGGCATCAAACGCAGGATCAGCTCCTACTGTTATAGCGTGGTCAGGGAGGTACTGTAGGACCGTATCGAGAAGCTGCGGATCGGTGGTGGTCGGGTACGCCTCTTTCGAAACAAGATTCGGTTTGATGAAAATTGACGACGCTGAGGCGATTTCATCGCTGAATTGATCGAGTGCCCTTGCTACAAAATCGTACTTTGCGGCGCCATCTACTGTTTCCTTGAAGACTCTCGACATCTTCCCAAACCATATTTGTCACGTGCAATAAACTACTTTTTGATGACCGCGTAAGAAAAAACACGGGAAGTGTCGCAGCGAAATGCTGTCTCTTTTAGACGAAATCGATGTACCCCCATCTGAGATTCACAGCGTAGAATGGCTTCTGCAGATACTCTACGTGCACGGGTGGTACGATAAGCCCTCAATGGCACGGGCGCGAAGAAGCGTAAGTCCCCGGTTGTTGCTCAGGCTAGACGCAGCTCATCGTTCCACGTTCTGTTGCAACAAGTAACCCCGTTCGCTCGCGGTACAAGGACTTTCTTCCTTGTCACGGCTTCGAGGTGCGATACCGCTCACACACATCGGACGGCCCGTAGCTCACTAGCATTGGTGGGGCACGCTGGTTGACCGATCGGCGGAGCTCCCATTCCGGTAAGTCCTGGTATCGTCCTATCCCTGTTTCGGTCTCAGATCGCGTGTCACCCTGATTTTTCTTCTATCTCTCGCGGTTCGTCAGGCGTCTCTATAGGTATCCTCACCTTCTGATCTTTCGCACGGCTGCCAGATTTGTCTCTCAGTTCGGTGTCAGTTTCTGTCCCTTCTATTGGTATTTGTCGCGGTGGCGCTCTGCCGGTTTCTGACGGATATCGCGTTGCGGCGGGGCGTCGCGTGTTGCTAGCCGGCGGTTCGCCGTTGCCCTCGCGAACGAGTCGAAGCAAAAGAAACGTGAGAACAATCACGAGAATGAGAATCAGTCCCCAGATCCATAACCAGGCTGGAAACGTGAATCCGTTGCTATTCTGCGCGCCTGCATTAGAAGCGTTTTTGGCTGTTGAAATTGGAACGATGATGCGAGTTGTATTGTTCGCCGTCAGAAGGTTACTAACTTGACTAGCGTTATTAGTGGCAGCTGATTGCAATGCCAACACGCGTAGCCCTGAAGTCGTGCTTATGCGGGGCGTCGGTTCTAGGCTTTTGTCCGTTTGGCCGGCGACGCTCATTTTCGTGAAGTGACTCGACTGCGAGTTGACCACAGTCTGCGCGGATGACTCGCTGCTCGGCGCCGTTCCGGCCCAAAAAGCCGCCGTCACGCAGAATGCTGCAAGAAACACCACACACAGGATTGCGAGAAGGAGCGCGGCTAGTTTTGGCATAGATTGTCACTTCGGACAAGAGTGTTGAGTATACAAGTAGCCTTCGATGTGGTCTCTGTATCGTTCGTCGCTAGCTAACAACCGCTGGCGCCGATGAGCAGCTCCACTTGATGATGCGTGCGGTTCGGGGCATCTCTCGCAGAATACCACGTACTTAGACTAATTGCGCTTTTTGTCCGAGAATCGGGACGTGTTGCCACGGCCCCCTTGGCTCACGACCCCTGACAGGTTGCATTGCTTCGGACTTGCTAGAGCGCCACTAGGTCAGCTGAAACGATAGGTCCCAGAGACGCTCTGCTTTGACACTAGCAGGATGTGCGCCTCGAGCAATGTTGTGTGCCGCCCCCTTGCGAGGTGTTAAAGGCGTCGATTAAGTCTGCAGATTTCGACCTCGATATGAGGCAGCATCTCCGAGGAATTCTTGAATCCTTAAAAGCTGATTATACTTTGCATTGCGTTCGCTCCGCGCCGGAGCACCTGTTTTGATGAAGTCTGAGCCCAATGCAACTGCAACGTCGGCAATCGTCGTGTCTTCGGTCTCTCCCGATCTGTGGCTAACGACTACCGAATATCCGTTCCGAAATGCTAAGGTCGCGGCGTCGAAGGCTTCCGACATTGTTCCAATCTGGTTCAGCTTCAGGAGCAAAGCGTTTGCGGCCTCTAGCTTTATCCCTTTGGAAAGTCGGTCGACGTTCGTCACGAATAAATCGTCACCGACGATGGTAGTGCCGGCGAGTTGGGAGGTTATATAGGCGAAGTCTTCAAACGCATCCTCGTTAAAGGGATCCTCAATGAGTATTACCGGATATCGGTCCACCAAGTCCTCGTAGTACTCGCTCAGCTCAGCGGGGGAGAGCCTTCTTCCATCAATCAGATAGGTTTGTGTCGTCTTGTCGTAGAACTCTGACGCGGCACAGTCCACGCCGAGGCGCATCTCTCGATCGTAGCCTGCATTGCCGATGGCCGTCATGATCGCGTCAAGTGCCTCAGAAGATGAGGACAGTGCCGGCGCGAAACCGCCCTCGTCTCCCACGTTCGACGCTCCCTGTCCGTACTGTGCTTGTAAGACGTGCTTGAGTTCGTGATAAGTCTCGACGCCCATTCTGAGGGCGTCAGAAAATGTCTCGGCTGCCATTGGTATAATAAAAAACTCCTGGATAGACAAAGCGTTGCCCGCATGTGCCCCGCCATTAATCACGTTCATTAACGGCACGGGCAACGTGCACGCATTTGGGCCGCCAAGGTACTCGTAAAGGTGCATATTGGCGGAATTCGCCGCTGCTCGAGCAACTGCCATTGACACCCCGAGAATGGCATTTGCCCCGAGATTTGACTTATTTGGCGTCCCGTCGAGATCGTTCAACGTTTTGTCGACGTTGCGCTGGGCCCTCACGTCCATGCCGAAGACTTCTTCCGCAATTACTGTGTTGACGTTATTGACTGCTCGTAACACGGTTTTTCCGCCGAAATCCGATTCGTTGTCTCGAAGTTCAAGTGCTTCGTTCGATCCAGTGGACGCGCCGGACGGTACGATCGCCCGGCCAAAGCCGCAGTCTGTGAAAACTTCTACCTCCACTGTGGGATTTC
This sequence comes from Candidatus Methanoflorens stordalenmirensis, assembly GCA_003139855.1. GTDB lineage: Archaea > Halobacteriota > Bog-38 > Methanoflorentales > Methanoflorentaceae > Methanoflorens > Methanoflorens stordalenmirensis. The sequence goes on along the minus strand of PLGY01000051.1, from coordinate 48,169 downwards.
CGCGTGAATCAAGGACTTGTCTCCCTAAAACTCCTTCGATTTCGAACATGATTCCAGTATCCTTTATGCTGCACAATCTTAATCTTATCGCTAATAGACGCCTTTTCATCCTTAGACAGTTTTCAAATCTGAAAAGCTAAGCGCTGTGCAGATGTTCAGGGGGGAGATTCTCTAAAGGAGCCCTCGTTTTTGGCATTAGTTTGAACGTCGCAATCCTTGGGATCGTAAGTCTGCTCGCCGATGAGCGCGGAGAAGATCTATCCGGTCATTCCTCTTTTATTGTTAACGTCCTGGGAGCGGCGCTCATTGACGTGGGCCTCATAGCATACGTCGAAAGCACCGCAAGCATGCAACGATAATTTCCGTATTCCTCTTAGACAGATTCGGGAAATGCGAGTCCCTCGTGTAATCCGGCTAAACCATCGCAGCGATCGCGAAGCCCTTGCTTGCAGTATCAACTGCAAGGCAGTGGCAGCAAGTCTTGGCAAGACAGTTGTTTGATCGCCTTGGAGGGCGTCAGCCACGGGCGCGTATATGCTATTGTTTCTGAGTCAAAGAGCCTCGGCACGGGAAGGTTATTCGGCTTCGAACGCTCTCTCGGTACGCTTGGAGCCATCATCTGCCCGCTTATCGCGGTAGCCGAGTTGGCAACGACGACGTGTGGCCGCGCAGCTGCGGTGCATCCCATACCAGCACGATTGAAGCTCAATGCTATCACCGTGCAAGTCTTGGAGGCAATTACTGATCGGGTCATTTTAACTTGCGCTTTCAAGGACGTAGTTTGTTCGGTTTTTCCACCGACGCGGTGCCCACTCAGAGAACTTTTATATAGAACAACAACTCTAGTAATTTTGGAGGCTAGCACAGTGATTGGTGGTCAACCTATTCTCATTCTACGCGAAGGAACACAAAGGACGAAGGGCAGGGAAGCCCAGTCAATGAATTTTACCGCGAGCAGGGCCGTAGCTGAATCAGTGCGAACTACGCTCGGACCGAAAGGCATGGACAAGATGCTCGTTGATTCGATGGGCGATGTGGTTATAACGAACGACGGCGCGACGATATTGAAGGAGATGGATATTGAGCATCCAGCAGCTAAGATGATGGTTGAAGTCGCTAAAACGCAGGATGATGAAGTGGGCGACGGGACAACAACGGCGGTTATCTTGGCTGGGGAACTGCTAAAAAACGCAGAAGAATTGCTCGATCAAGACATCCACCCGACGGTTATAGAGAAAGGCTACGGCCTCGCCGCAGAAAAAGCGATTGAGATCGCCGAACTGCTGTCGCGCAACGTTTCGATTCGCGATGACGATCTGCTGAAAAAGATTGCAAAGACGGCGCTCACGGGCAAAGGCACTGACGTGGGCACTGAGATACTTCCGCAGCTCGTTGTTGAAGCGGTGAAAATGGTAGCGCAAAAAGTCGACAACACGTACAAGGTCGACGAGGAAGACATCAGAATTGAAAAGAAGGTTTCCGGTTCCGTTTCCGATTCAGAACTCGTAGAAGGCATCGTTGTAGACAAGGAGCGCGCGGCCGAGGGAATGCCGCGAAAAGTATGCGACGCGCGCATCCTTGTGTATGACCAACCACTCGAGCTTACCAAAACAAAGACCGATGCCAAAATCAAAATAAAAGATCCAACGCAAATGAAACTCTTCATGGAACGCGATCATGAAACGCTGATCGAGAAGGCTGACAAGATCTTGGCAAGCGGCGCTAACGTCGTCTTTTGCCAGAAGGGTATCGACGATCTACTCCAATGGCACTTTTCGCGTAATAACGTGATGGCAGTGGAGAACGTGAAACGCGAGGACATTGAGACGATTTCCAAGGTGAGCGGCGCCCGAGTGGTGTCCAGCCTGAATGATCTCAGCGCATCAGACCTGGGCAACGCGGGCGAAATCGAAGAAACAACTGACATCGAATCTGGCTGTGACACCTGCGGCATTGATTAGACGGAGGCCTAGGAATGATAACAATCAAAGACTGTAAAAACCCTCGCGTCGTCAGTATCGTGATTCACGGGGGAGCCGATCATATCGTCGAAGAAACTCACCGAGCTGTGTACGACGCGGTTCGAGTCGTTCAAGCATCGATCGAAGATGGCAAAGTCGTCGCGGGAGGCAGCGCTCCGGAGGTTGAGATCGCGATGCAACTCCGTGACTATGCGTCGACCCTCAGCGGTAGAGAGCAACTGGCAGTCATCGCCTTTGCCGACGCGATCGAAATTATTCCAAAAACGCTTGCCGAAAACTCGGGTTTGGACCCCATGGACTCGCTTGTTGGTTTGAGGACCGCTCACGAATCGGGAAATAAAACGATGGGGCTCCAGATTTCGACAGGAAAAGCAACAGACATGTGGCCTGACGTGATCGAACCTCTCAGAACGAAGAAGCAGGCCATCTTGTCGGCCACCGAAGCCGCGAACATGATCCTTCGAATAGACGACGTGATTCAAGCCGCTACGTTTGAGAAAGGGCCTTCGCAAGACGAGATGGAAGGCATGTCCGATCAAATGCTTGATCAAGTGTGAACGCGTGCTGCCGCAGACGTTTTTGTCTGTGGCCCCCCTCTTTCCAGTTTCAGCAGATCTTTAGTGCGGGTGGCGCCTAGCAGAGCGCTTATTTTGGAACTAAGAATAAGCGTAACGCAACGTACTGAACAGTTTTAGACTGCCGCGTCTTTTGGCTACAAGAAGTACTCCTTAGCCTCATCTTTTGTGACCTCTACATACGAACCCATGGTTTCGCAGGTAGGGCAAATCTCGGGAGCATTTTCCCCGTAGTGTATATCGTCACAAACAGTGCAGCGGAAGTAGCGCTTCATGATCCTCCGAAAAAGCCCTACGTATTTAGTCTTTATGGCATCAGCCAAACTGCGCATTCGTTTGGTTCGCTCACCTGTAAAAATTTGTATAACGCAGTCGCTCTAAGTGGGTATGTCTCTGCAAGGAAAGGTGTTTTTGCCGCAAAGTGAATACAACGTGAAACCTCCCAGGCGTGCTCGGCGGAGGTTCGCTAGCGAGAGTCTGTGAGCGGTTAGTTATCCACCCAGTGTGACATCCTGCTTGCTATACCAATCGAGCGCTGCGTAGAAGTGCTCCGGCTTGAAATCCGGCCAATATGCATCGACAACATAGATATCCGAATACACCGATTGCACGGGCAAAAATCCGCTGAGTCGTCGTCTACCCCCCCAGCGAACTATCAAATCCATGCGGGAAACGTCATGCGATCGAATCATCTTTGTGACGTTTTCGCCCTCGAGTGTGGCTTTGGGTTGGGCAAAGAGCGGACTTAAGTCCCATTGCCAGCCGTAATTAACCAAGAAGTTGACCTTTATTTTTCCTGAGCCAAATATAGTTCTTTTTGTGTAGGGGAAAAGCTCTTTTGGGAACATCGGAGAGTCTGTATCTCCGAGGACAAGCAGGTTAGCGTCTTCGTGTTTGAGAATCTCCACGCCGTCGATGCATGCTTTTTGGAAGGCCTTTCTCTGCACTTGGGTTCTTTTCGTGTTATCTTGGGTGAAGCCGTAGCTCGTGAGTTCCTTGACGCCGACGCTACTGCATAACCTAAGCAATTCTAATCCGGGGGGCAAGCCAGCTTCATAGCCTGCCTCTTTCCGCAAACCGCGAGCTAGTGCCCAGCGACGGTTCCCGTCAGGGATGATGCCTACGTGGCGTGGTATTCGATTCATATGTCAAAAATGCGTGATGTTACAGGTTTCGAGTTTATCTAGCTCAAGGTTCATAATCTTTGTCCAGTTCTTTCGCCCTTCGCTGTGCGTTCTTGCGGGTTGCCACATTGATACTCGCCGGCGGGGCAATGGTTAAAGTTGAGAGAGCACTAACAACCAGTGATACGAGCTAGCGGAAGAACGGCCATGGATCTCGAAAAAAGCGCGACAGAAAACCCCAACGTTACGGTGTGGGGTGTTCATTTAATGGACGCCAGCGCTCTTACAAGGAAAGAGCGAGAAGAGCTCTTGTTTAAGCTAAACCGAATCTTCACGTTCGTCGGCACGGAAATACCAGAAGAGATCGAACTCGACGGAGAGGTCGTTGCGCTCCACGAGGTCATGTGGCATCTGATCAATCACAAGAACGAGGTCACCCCTCAGGAATGTGCAGCCGTGCAAAGGCTTTGGGGGGCCATCGAGAGAAAAATACGGCAAATCGAATCGACAATTAGGAGTCAGGACATCGATGAGCGCGAAGCGCTTGTGTTGTACGCGGAAGCGCAAGGTCTGATTCGCGCCGCCGTTGAACTGAGGGGCTTGGAGAAAGGCAAGCTCATTGATTCTGCTCAAGCTCCGTTAATCGACAGAAATGAAGCCCAAAAAAGGTGGCTCAGTTATCTAAAAAAGATCAGTTGACCCGCTTTGGCGCATACTTGGCTTGTACACTCTCGTCGTTGCGCTTGGTGGGGTAGACGCGCGCGCCGAGAGTTTCTAGGTGTCACTCACTCTCAGAGGCCGCTAAGCATCTCTTGGGCTATTTGGAGATTCGAAAGTAGATCGTCGCAGGAAGCTACTAGGGTTCGTAGTTTCTTCGTTTTCACTGTTATCTCCACTCGGTTTCCTGTCGCCATCATTTTTATCTCTGGTGTATTATCAGGCTGAAGAGCTTGGACAATTGAGAGCGCCTGCGGATGTTCGTACATGAGGATTGCAGTAATCATGCGTGGTAGAGTAAGAAGGAGCAGCTCGGTCCACTTCAGCCTAGTAGTAGCTTTTCAAAAAGGCTGCGCAGCAACGCGCACTTTCGAGCGGCCAAAGAACCGTGTGCTATCGTGAGATCAGCATCTCGACGGTGTCGAGTCGGTACGACCACTCCTCAGGCAGCACGTCCCTGCTCTTGTAATAAGTGACTAGCCTTCGAATCTTCGACTCTGTGAGTTGAAGGGCGCGTTTGTTGTGGAGGTCTTTCTTGTTCTCTTCAAGATGATCTCTGAGCTTCAGGGCTTTGGTGATGAGATTGAACAAGTCTTCAGGGAGTTCAGGGGCGACTCCATGGTCGCTAAGCACTTCGGTCAGACTTTTCTTGGTGACTGACTTGACGCTCGGTATGCCGTACGTGTCCCTCAGGACGATCCCGACTTGACTTGAGGAAAGTCCGCTGTTCCGTAGCTCCACGATTACCTTCTGAACCTCCTCGGACGTCATGCTAACGGGAACCGTACTCTTCAGCGGCCTAGTAGATCCCGATACTCCTTTCCTTCGTGCGTACATTCGCGCCATTTAAGCTCCGTTATCCTGTTAGAGGCGGGTCTGACTACCCGTGAGGTATGCTAGTCTGTGATCCCCTCTTATATAATTGTTGATGCCCATTCCAAGAATAGTTCTGCGGCTTTGCTTCGGTGCGATAGTGCATTCTTCTCGGCAACCGTCATCTCTGCGAATGTCCGGCCTTCATACTCGAAAATAGGATCGAATCCGAAGCCTCGATGGCCACGCGAACTCACTATGCGTCCCTCTACACGTCCGTGGAACAGCTTGAAATCACGGCAATAGCTTCCGATCGCAGACTCGAACCGTGCTGGGCGTCCCTCTCCGATGAGCTTGACTACGCCGCTGTTCCCTATCGTTTTATTCACATATGAGGAGTACGGCCCTGGAAACCCGTGGAGATCATCAATGAACAGACCGGAATCTTCGATAATAAATAGGGGTGGAAACTTCTCCTTGCAGTAGCTGAGTCCGTGTCGGACGACTTCCTCGAGCGTATCAGCTTGGAGCTCTGGGTAGGATGCGTTGACGTGGACGATCTCTAGCCCGAACTCGTGAGCTTTGGCTTGCAGCTCCGCCACCTTCCCGGGGTTTTGCGTGATGAAACTGAACGCTCTCATAAGTAGCGACCTCGCTCTTTGATCTCGTTCACTTTTTCGAGGATCAGCGCGGCATTTGAGCAGTTTCTCGCGTAACCAGCAAGAAATGCGTCCTTGAGCGCAGGGAACCTGTCGTCCGTTGCCTGGAGTGTTTGGAAAAAGACGTGTACGTCTACGCCCCGGGCCTCAAGGCTCCGATCGTAGGAGGAGAGGCCAAAATCTATCATGTATACCTTTCCTGCTGAAAGAATCATGTTGCGCGTCGTTGGATCTCCGTGGACGATACCCGCCGAGTGAAGCGCACAGAGCACTGCGCCAATGTCTTCAGCGACCGCCTCGCTCATTACACTGCTCACGGGCGGCCCCTCTATCCGCTCCATGGTGATTGAAAAGCTGTCGATTGCCTCTAATATAGGCGTAGGTACCCCTGCTCGTCGCGCATCGGATTGTATCTTCGCCTCAAGTCGTGTGCGCTCTCTTCGCAGCTTGGTGTCAAGCTCAGCTATGCGATAGTCCTTCGGAATGCGCTTCTTTACCACAGAATGGCCTCGAAGAGCGACGACCGCTTCCGCCCCCATAACGACCTCTAGTGTGTCTCGATCCACGGCACCTCAACCTCGTCCGGTCTGAAGCTCGGGTTGGCGCCGGAACATGCGATCGCGGTTTGGATTCCATGTCTCAACATGAGCAGGCCCGTATGCGCGATCATGGCGCCATTATCTTGCAAATATTCCGACTTAGGCGCGTAGAATCGCGCACCGCGCTGCGCGCACATTACCGACAGCATCTCTTGGAGTCGCGCGTTAGCGCCGACGCCACCGGCCAAAAGCAGATCTGATTTGTCCATTTGTGATAGTGCTCGCTCGCTTACTTCAACGAGCATCGAGAAGGCAGTCTCTTGAAAGCTATAGCATATTTCCTCAAGCGATGCTGATTTTAACGCCTCTGTAGCCGCGGTAACGATCCCCGAAAATGAGAAGTCCATTCCCTTCACCACGTACGGCATAGGCAAGTAGTTTCGCGATTCTTGCGCGAGTCTCTCCACCTTGGGGCCTCCTGGGTGAGGTAAGCCGGCCGATCGAGCGAACTTGTCGAGACAGTTCCCTATGCCGATGTCTAACGTCTCTCCGAGAATTCGGTACCTTTGTTGCCGGTACGACAGCACCTGCGAGTTTGCTCCGCTCACGTACAGAACGATCGGATCCACGAGATCAGTTTTCCAGCGCCCCACTTCGATATGTGCGACGCAGTGATTGACCCCAACCAAAGGCACGCCAAGCCGCAAAGACAACGCCCTGGCAGCTGTGCCCACAATGCGCAAGCACGGTCCCAAGCCAGGGCCTTGTGAAAAAGCAACGCCCTCGATTAAACGGGGGTCTGTCGAACTCAGGACCTGGCGAATGACGCCGGCAATGTTGTTCGCAACGTGTTGTGCCGCTTCTCTTGGATGTATTCCGCCTGAGGCAGGGATATACGCTGAACTCGCTTCACACAAAACCTCATCGTCATCCACCAGGCTCGCGCTCAGGTTCCAAGCGGTCCCCTCAATGCCTAAGACTGTCATTCGCAAACTGGGCGGTTACTTTTTAAACTGCGTGTACCCGCACTTACCGCACGAGAGCCTGTCTTTGTGCTCGGCCAAAAAGACCCCTTCGCCGCAGCGTGGACAGTTCTGGTGCTTCCTCTGCACCTTGTCGTCGCTTACGTCATACAACTCGCTTGCCTTAACTTTCTTCACCCCCTTCTGGTGGCTCGGGAGTCGGCTGCGCGTTCCGCTTCAGGATATGCTCTTGTTCTATTTGTTGGGCGGCTTCAGCGGATTCGTATATTTTAACATATGCCGTAGTTTCTTTTTTGCCAAAAGCGGTTCGCATATTGTCGATTATCACTCGCTCAGGCTCAATTTTAAAGTCGGCCGCAACCTGATCTCTGACTTCTATCCGCGCCGGAGTAGCCGCCTCGTGTTGGATCTTGATTTGCAGCTGCTTTCGGTTGAGTAATTCGTTATTCTCTTCTTTGATAACTTCGATCTGCATGGTAGCTCCATCTTTTATTTGTCGCTAACGTTGTTTCAATATCTCGCGCAAGAGGCGTTTCGCTTTCTCTTTTTTTTCTCGCGTTGTAACGATAATAACCATGCCCTCGCTCGGCTGGCCGTAAACGATCGCTGTTCCCAAAGGAGCCTCAATAACTGCCGGGATTACCGCCAGATCCTCTTCGCCGTTGACGATGATTCTCGTGCGCAGACACCGCTCGATGTCCTTCATCGATCCGCTTACGGCGTTTTGAAGCTGCTCAGAGATGGAGCCTGGGGGGTTATCTACTTCATAAACGGTGCGGGGTTCGGTGCTGATCGCGTGGTAGATCTCATCGGACACCTTTGCCCTCATCGTGACGCCGTCAATGATGCACACGTCAGGCACAATGCCGGCTTGTACCACGGTGTAGGTCGTTATGTCTCCAACTGTGACTATTTTTTTATAAGCTCTTAACTTTTCTGCACAATCTGCGTGCGAGCAAAGATCACCGAACGGTTTCTGGAGCTCAGCTTTGAGCTTGTCGTTCAGCATGAGCTTCTTATCGCACTTTGAGCGCGTACTTTCCGGGCAAGTCGATGTTCATTCGCTTGGCGACTTCAGAGCGTTTAGGATTGATAATAATCAAATATCCGCTCCAATCTCGTCCAAGTGAGCTCGATCCGCACACGGGGCACACGAGCCCTTCGACAAATCGATGGCAAGTTTTACACACTTGTTCCGGCATTTTGCTCTTCCTCCTCTTTCTTGGCTTTTTCTCGCGCTTCAGCAAGCCATTCGACCTTGCCTAGGGCTGCTTGTCGCATAGTGAGGCCAATCTTACTCTCTCGCGGCTCGCGTTCGTTCAAGCTTACTGCGACCACTCGAGCCCGCAGCATATCGCCTTCCGTAATGGCCCTTCCGGTCTCTTTTCCGACTAGTCTCGAGTTTTTTTCGTCGAACGAGATATAGTCGTCAGCTATTTGGCTCACGTGCAGCAAACCGTCGAGCGGCCCTAGTCCCACGAAGGCACCAAATTCCACAATTTCGACGACTTTGCCTTCTAGTATCTCCTGGAGCTCTGGTTTGAAGGTAATCGCGTGAAAAGTGACATCGTAATAGATCGCTCCGTCTCCCGCGAGTATGCGCCCCTCTCCGATATCCAAAACGTCGGTAACGGCGATTATGGATCCGAGCATCTTATCTATGCGACCTTCGAGCTTATCTCGCAAGAGATCTTTTACGACCGCTATCGTTTCTTCTCCTAGTCGTTCAGGCGGCAGCCTTACCGTGTCGATCAGCTTCGCTTTTTTATACATCTATCACTCTCTTGAACAGATCCATCGAGTATTGTATCCGCTCTTTGGCGGCGTCTGCTCCTTCCCAACCGAGTATCGTTGTTTCCTTGCCTTCGAGCCGTTTGTACACTTCAAAAAAGTGTGCGACCTCTTTGAGGAAGTGATTTTGGACGTCGTTAATGTCAGTATATTCCGCGTACTTCGGATCGTTGATCGGCACGCAAAGCACCTTGTCGTCTGCTTCCCCTGAATCGAGCATCTTAAGCAATGCGATTGGCCTCGCGTCGATGATGCAGCCAGGATAGGTTGGCTCATCCATAATGACGATCGCATCGAACGGATCGTCGTCATCATAATAGGTTCTTGGAATGAGACCATATTCGCCCGGGTAGTGTAACGGAGAATACAACACGCGGTCGAGATGAATTGCGTTCCACTCTTTACTGTACTCGTACTTGTTGCGGCTCCCTTTCGGAATCTCCACCACGACGAATATTTCTGCCGGTGGCCGGGGTCCGGTTTCGATGTCTTTCCACAGGTTCATCACATATCCACCTCTAAGTGCTTCTTGTTTCTTAGCTGCACGACGCGGATGCTGTGCTCACGAAGGTCTCGCTTCAGAAGCTTGTCGTTCGTTACAACCGCTGCTTTGTATTTAAGCGCAGTGTTAACGATTTGGTCATCGACGGTCGATCCATCCGCGGTTTCGATGACTTGGCATCTCTCTGAAAGACGCAATGCGACGCCTGCTCCTGCGGAGCCCCTCTTCATCAAAACACTCAGTTCTCGCCGCACTGGTTCAATCGTGGCAGGCACAAATCCCAGTCCGCGCAGTTCTTCTAACACGTCGATCCTGAAATGCCAGGGAATCAGAAGCGCATTGGTATCTAATATGGCGATCATTTGGCGAGCGTTCCCGCTCCAATAAGCCGCCATCGCGAGCCGATCCGTCTCGAAATGGCGACTCGAGACCCGATTTCCGCGCAGACGGGCCTCTTGAGGGCTACTTCGACGGCCGAATTCCGCGCGCTAGTGGCGACGCCGACGGTTGTGGCGGTGCCGACGCTTAACATGAGCGGCTCGCTCGTGTGTATCGAATCGACGTTGAGTTCATCGGAGCTCCCGACGACACGATCGAGAAGCTTCACATCCATCGTGAAGGTCTTCCACACGGGTGGCAGCGTTCCCGGCGTCCCGGCAATCTGCCCGACGAGAGAATCGCTCTTTACGAGGGCGGGGTCCAGTTTCGTTCCTACGCCGAGCAGCCCACCTGGCGTCGCAACCTTCAGCTTTTCTTTCTCAGAAACAATGCTCGACACAGTCGTGGTAATGGGAACCCATTCTGTCTTGCCACCAACTTCGACGCTTCTTCCCGGTCGTATTTCCAGTTCGTCCTTAAGCTTGAGCTCTCCCTGATTCAGCGTGCCGCCGATGACACCGCCCAGCAGCTTCGTGATATCGGCCCCGGGCTTATTGACGTCGAAAGATCGTGCGATAAACATTTGCGCGGGCTTAGTCGCGTCGTGCGCGGTGCACGGTATCTCCTTTTCAATAAGTTCGATAAGCAAGTCAATATTCACCGCTTGCTGGGCCGATATAGGCACAATTGGAGCGTGCTCTGCTACCGTCCCTTTCACGAACTCCTTTATCTGTTCATAATTCAGGAGCAGATCGTCGTGGGAGACAAGGTCAATCTTGTTTTGAACGATTATTACATTTTTAATGCCAATTATATCGAGTGCCATGAGGTGTTCTTTGGTCTGGGGTTGGGGGCACGGTTCGTTCGCCGCGATCACAAGTATTGCGCCGTCCATGATCGCCGCACCCGACAACATAGTTGCCATCAACGTCTCGTGTCCAGGCGCATCCACGAACGACACCGTGCGCAGCGTTTCTGCCTTCGTGCCGCACGCGCCGCACACTTCTGAGACTGTGTACGCATCGGGCTCGGGACACTGCGGACATTTTCTAAAGGTTATGTTGGCATATCCGAGTCTGATGGAAATACCGCGCTTGATTTCTTCGCTGTGCTGATCTGTCCACACCCCCGAAAGGGCGGATACCAAGGTCGTCTTGCCGTGGTCGACGTGTCCTACCATCCCTATGTTTACGCAAGCTTCCAAGTTTGCTACCTCCGCCTGACGTGCGGTTGTGTTCTCAGTGACGCAGTCAGGTTGTTCATGCTGTCGCCTTCGTTGCGACTCTGTCCAACTAGATATTCTCGTATTCACTCATCTTGAGTTCAAATCGCTTGCTGAAGTTACTGACAGCCTCCTCAAGATCATTTTGCGTTAGGTCCGTCCGGTCTTCAAACAGCGCCTTGAGCACGGCTTCTCTTAATATCAGCCTCAGATCTGAGCCCGTGCACTGATCGGTCATTTCCGCCAGCTTCTGCGTGTCAAACGTACCCTTAATGCGGGCCGTGATCTTCTCGAATATCTCTTTTCTCATTGCGGCATCTGGAAGTGGAAACGGCACGATCTTGTCAAATCGCCTCCATGCGGCCGAATCGAGAAGGCTTGGGTGATTAGTCGCACCGATCATCAGCACTCCGTCATCGACTAGGCTGATGTCGTCGATACTCTTGAGCAGCATGTTTACGGCTCTTTTTATCGCGCCGTGCTCATCAGAGAGCCGTGTTTTGGCCACATAATCAAACTCATCGATGAACAAGATGCAGGGGTTTAATCGCTTGGCGAGAGCGAATACTTTTCCGATGTTCTTGGACGTCTCGCCAAGATATTGTGAGGTAACCATCGATAGTCGCACCTCCAGAAACGGAAGACCCAACTCTTTTGAAAGCGCTCGAGCGACCGACGTCTTCCCGGTTCCGGGTGGGCCTACAAACAAGAGCTTCCCTATCTCGAAGAGTTCTATCTCCCTCAAATAGTCTCTGTACTGAATTGCCTTGACGACCTTCTCGATTTCGTCTATTTGTTCTTGCGTGAGGACGAGTTTGTCGAGACTCTCACGAACGTCTTCAGGCGCAGAGATTGCGACGAGCTTGAGCATGTCTTCTGCTTCTTCTCCCTCGCCGGCGATCTCGTCTATTAAAGAAAATATCCACTCTCTGTCCATTTCTTTAGGCTTGTTCAGCCGACGCACCTGTTCGTAATCGACGTCCAGCGAGTCATTTCTTGAGTAGTAGAAAGCCAAGGCAGGATTTTGGTTGATCCGAGATAGTGAGTCTTGCGTGGCAAACCACTTGGCAGCCAGGTCGAGTACCGTAAGGTTGATCCGGGCGCCAAATTCCTCGAATACTACAAATGGCAACGTTTTGATCAAACGCCATGCGTGCGGAATCTCGTAGATTCTGTCAACGGCGTTTTCTGAGATGATTATAGGCCTGTCCACTCTTCGTTCCTTGGAGTTCCAATAGTTCTTTCTGATACGGGGGGGCAGGTCATTTTCATCGAGCTGATCAAAATCATTGTAGATATGCGCGGTGAGTACCAGCTCGATGATGTCAAGGACTTGATTTTCGGGATCTTCCATCTAGCATCATCCTGATTTATAAGCGAACTTCATGTGTGTGAAAAGCATATAAAGATTAGGTCGAGGGCAAACGGCCAAAAGGGTCCGAAGGATGTATCAGATCCTGGTTATAACCTCGCTTCCGTCGTTCGTTACAATCAGGGTATCTTCTGCCTGCGAAACGAATCCTCGGTCTTTGAGTACCGGATAAGCGCGAATTATTCCAGCCGTTTCAAGTTGCTTCAAGCCCAAATCGACACGGCCTTGCAACCATCTCTTGGCGAATGGCAGTGTTTTGTAAGCGTCAATATCTTTCAAAATGGCTCGAGCTTCAGGCGATCGCACAGGCTTTGCCTTTATGAGGCTGAAGATCTCCGCCTTGCCTGTTTCGTACACGCGACCATTGCCGGCAGAAGAAAAAGGTTCAATTGCTACAACCTGACCTTCTTTGAGCTTCGCTCCGCTTTGAGTTCGTCGGTTGTGAATCGCGGGCGGCGCGTGTTGTGTGTAACGCTCGAGGCCGTGGCCTGTGAGATTGGCGACCGGGAGGTACCCGTAATCCGTGATAGTGTCTTCGATGACTTCACTGATTGCTGCCAAATCAACACCCGCACGCACGACTTCAATTGCTCGCTCGAGAGCACTGTTCGAGGCGTCGACCAGCTCTTTATTGTTGCCGAGGTCGATGGTGACCGCGGTGTCGGCAATATAGCCATCTATATGCACGCCAATATCAAGCTTGACGAGATCAGTCCCAAACGTTGACGCATCTGCCTTGGAAGGAGTGGCGTGCGCTGCCTCCTCGTTCACGGATATGTTCGTCGGGAAAGCGACAGCACCGCCTTTTTGCTGAATTAAGGTTTCAATGCTTTCCGCTGCGTCGAGCAATTTTTTTCCGACTTTTATCGTCTTAATGGCGTCTGTGCGAACCTCTGCTAATATACGCCCGGCTTCGCGATATTTCTCTAAGACCTCGGCTTCTGTCACTTAAATCACAAGCTCCTTTTTGGACTGCGTGATACTTCTATTCCCGTTATGAGTAATAACTACTGCGTCTTCGATGCGCACCCCCCCGATATTCGGATAGTAGAGGCCGGGTTCGACGGTGACTACATTACCTTTTTCCAGGATTCCCCCTCGTTTGCTGAGATACGGAAGTTCGTGAACCTCCAACCCCAGTCCGTGTCCTGTCGAGTGAATGAACCCAATGCCTTTTTCGAGGTCAGTGTGAAAGCCGCGCTCTTCGAAGTGATCTGCGACCGCCAAGTGGACTTCTGCTCCGCTGATGCCCGGTTGGATCCTCTGAACGGCGAGTTCTTGCGCTTCCTGAACTGCGGTGAACATCTCAGCGAGTTCACGAGGGGCGTCACCTCGTAACACTGTCCGGGACATATCGGCGTGGTATTGCGATTCTATCGATTGAGGAAAAATATCGAGGACTATCGCAGAATGGGCTTTGATGGGCCCTGAACCGGTAAGATGAGGTAACGCAGAGTCATAGCCGCTCGAAGCGATCACGTCTTTTGAGGTACACGCGTCATTGATGAGTGAACAGCCGATTGTGGCCTTTAGCCGCTCCGACGTAAGCACCTGCCCATCATAACGCAGCGTATCACCGATGATTTCGCTGCGCCGCAAGATGGCTAGGGCTGAATCGAACGCTCTTTCGCAAGCACGTTGTACGGTCGTCATGAGTTCCAGCTCGCGCGCTGTTTTAATGGCGCGCAAGCGTTCAATCAAACCAGATATGGGGCGTAACTCGTAACCGTCGCTCCGAAGCGCGTCAGCTAAAATGATCGGAAAAGCTGCGTCAACGCCTAAGCGCTTAATGTGGTACTCTTCTAGCACTGAGACAAATAGATCAATTGTCGCTCGGTCGCCTTCCATTACGTGCGAATCTCTTCGGAACTCTTCTTGCGAGCGCACCCGATCAGCTGTCGAAGATCGAATCGCCCTCGCACTCTCCATACTCGATACGACGAGCAGCGACTGCCCGCCGGCGCGCAAAAACAAGAACGGATCATCTGCCAGAAAATCAGTCAAATAGTAGAGATTCGCGTCTTGGGACGAGGCCGCATACAGTATATAGCCGTCGAGTTGCAGCTCGGTTATTTTTCGATCGAGCGTTTCGATATTCATCGGGTTCGGTTTTGTTTTATCTGGAAAAAAGTCTTTGCCACTTCGCGTCGGGTTTTTTTTCCGCTAGGGATACGAAACCATTTTTGCTGGAAGCTTAAATCGAGTGTAGCGAATCGACAATCTCGAGAGATATGTGGGGCTATGGATCTTGATAAGCTAGAGACTGCGTCAGTAAGGCCGAGCTAAAAAGGCTCTTACGGTTGTTCGCGTTTTGCATATGGCGCACCGTCCCTCCATTGGCTCGGCCTCTCCCAATACATCAGCGTCACTCAGCTCTTGCAGCCGGTGGCCACAGGACTCGGACCCGCACCACGAAATCTGAAAAAAGCCTTTCTTGTCTTTTGCTTGTTCGGGAGTTTCTATCGCGACAGTGTGCATGCGCAGGACCGCTTGTGCTCTTTTAGCCATGGTAGTGAGCACCTCAGTCATCACTTCAGCAACTCGCGCTTGCAGTTTAGAACGCTCTACTACCTCTTTATTTCCAGTATCCCGCCGCACGAGCGTTACGGCGCTTTTTGAAATGTCTCTGGGGCCGATCTCTATGCGCACGGGAACCCCCTGTTTTTCCCACTTATAGAACTTGGCGCCCGGCCGGGCATCAGCCGTGTCAAGAACGATGCGATAGTGCGACAACTCGTGTTTGAGTTCGTTACACGCTTTCAACACCGCTTCGGAATCGGCTTGAGCAGTGAAAATGGGGATAATAACAATTTGAGTAGGGGCTATCTCGGGCGGTAGCACCAGACCTTTGTCGTCGCCGTGAACTGAAATGACAGCAGCAATGCAGCGCTCCGAAATTCCGTAGCACGTCTGATTGACAAACTGCTGGTTGCCGGAGCGATCTTCGTACGTGATATCGAACGTCTTTGCGAAGTTTGTGCTTAGATGATGAATCGTTCCGATTTGTAAGCTCTTCCCATCGGGCATTAGCGTGTCGAACGCGATCGTGTAGTCGGCTCCGGGAAATCTGTCCCACGGCGGTCGACGCAAGACGACGTAGGGGATACCTAACCTGTCGTAGAACTCCTTGTACAGCGCCACGGCAGTTTCGGTTTGTTTCTTAGCGTCCTCCCAAGAGGTGTGGGCGGTGTGGGCCTCTTTGAAGCTGGTTATCTCTCGCAGGCGGATCAGCGGTCGGGTATGTTTCGTTTCGTACCTGAAAGTGTTGACGATCTGGTAGATCTTTAGCGGAAGATCTGCGTGCGAGCGTATCCAAATGCTAAACATCGGATAAATTGCGGTCTCTGAAGTCGGCCGCAGAGCAAGCGGCACATCGAGTTCTGTGAAACCGCCTCGGGTCACCCAGAAGACTTCCTCCTCAAATCCTTTGATGTGTTCCGATTCTTTAAGGAGCTCATTTTCAGGTATGAGGAGAGGGAAATAAGTTTCCTCGTGCTCTCGATCGAGAAGCGACCGGAGTATGTCGTACGTCAGTTTCCGCAACTTGAAGCCGAAGGGAAACCATACATACAACCCTTTGATCGGGTATCGCACGTCCATGATTTCCGCATCGACCAGCAACTCATTGTACCACTCGCTGAAATTATCGCTCTTCACTCTACCACTCCGATGCGGTTACGCGCGAATGTGAACGTGGCCTCTTCCCAAAAGATGTCATACCCCGAGGGTCATCCGTAACGTGTCCCTGATTGCAGGCGCTAGGCCAACCGTGAGAATAGCAAGCTTCACCAGGCCAGTTAAATTTATTGATTCGCCCTTCAAATATTCATCTATTATGAACAGCACCGGAATCGTTACGATGACCTTGAGCGGGTACATAATGAATGCCGTGCCGGTGGCTTCAATAAGGAAGTTCGGAAGCACGTGTTTCTCTGCATACGGGAGGAGCGTGAGGCCGAACGACGTGGCTGTGGCGTCGAGCAGCTGTCCGTCGAGTACGTACGCGTTGACGCGATCCTTTAGAAGCGCGATGTTAAAAAGGCGCCCAATCACGAAGACCAAGAAACTCAGGGCCGCGCCAACTGACAATATGATCGCCAATATGGTCCAGTCAAACGATTTTGCCGTCGTGAAAAGGAGCCAGAGGTTCAGAATGCTCCATGCCACTCCGCCGAGCGCAAAGGGCCAGTAATACTTGATGCGCGAAACGCGCTCTAATCCTACAGATAATATCAGGATCGCCACGCACACAAAAAAGATGAAGAAATAGATTAGGGGGGTGATCAAGAGATACTTCAGTGGCGCGGCAACTAGGCCTGCATCTTCAACCACGCGCAGGGAACCCCCCACAAAGATATAAGGGGATACCGCAGCTATAAAAACCCCATCAACGGTTAGATCTAACTTGTTGAGAAGCTTAACGACTCCAAATAGGCTTAGCCCGAGAAGGATCGCCCACGTTATCGTGTTGTATATATTATATCCACTGTCGTTTATGATGGGGTTTATATAGTACTGGTAGATAAAATTGACAAGATTGCCTATATCGAACAAGTGATCACCGATGAAACGATGGATGCTGCTCCCTAGAATTGTAGTGATGGAACAAGATGCTATACGCGATACTGCCGATGTCCTTAGAGAACTTAAACTTGACGGGAGCGGGTTAATAGTCTGCGGACAGCATACGTGTTCGTTCGGGCAGCAATTAGCGGGCATCTTGGGGAACGAATATCCAGCCGAGGTGCTCATCGTCGGTTCGGCCTCGATGGACGAAGTCGAGCGGGTCGCAAGTCGCGCTTTGGACAAGAACTTCGTAGTGGCAGTCGGCGGCGGCAGGACCATTGACATCGCCAAGATTGCGTCGGTCAGCGCGAATTTGCCGTTTATCAGCGTGCCCACAGCAGCAAGTCACGACGGAATCGCTTCGATGCGGGCTTCTATACGTTTTAAGGAGGGCCCCCAATCTATCGAAGCTCAAACCCCTCTTGCAGTTATCGCAGACACGAGAATTATAGCTCAGGCGCCACATAGGCTGCTCGCCGCCGGTTGCGGCGACATAATATCCAATTATACGGCGGTGAAGGACTGGGAACTCGCGAGGAAACTGCGAGGTGAAGAGTTTAGTGAGTATGCTGCAGCGCTGTCGCTCATGTCGACCGAGATCATACTCAACGCGGCTACGCAAATTAAGCCGAATTTGGAGGACTCTGTCAGACTCGTAGTGAAAGCATTGGTTTCGAGCAGCGTGGCGATGAGTATTGCCGGGTCGTCCCGGCCGGCTTCAGGCAGCGAGCATAAGTTCAGTCACGCGCTTGACGTCAAAGCCCCCAAACCGGCTTTGCACGGCGAGCAGTGCGGTGTTGGAACCATTATGATGGCTTATCTGCACGGTGGTGACTGGCAACGAATTCGACAATCGCTCCAGAGCATTGGCGCGCCTGTCGATGCTCGAGGTTTGGGCATCAAGGATCAGTACATCGTTGAAGCGTTGCTTTACGCAAAGAACGTGCGACCTGAACGTTACACCATCCTTGGGGAGGGGCTCACGAGAAAAGCCGCTGAAGAGTTGGCGAAGGTCACCCGGGTAATCGAGTAGGCCGCATTCATATGTTTATAACAAGACAGCGTAACCTACTGGTAGCAGAGTTCCGCATCAGTAGATTACAGGTACAGGATTGATAGTATGCCAAAAGGAAACGCTAGCATAACGCTAATCGGCGTGGGCTTGGCCAAGGTCGGCGTAGAGTTCGTATTCAACGGACCGACAAATGAATGCGAGACGTGCAAACTTAAGAACACGTGCCTGAATCTAGACATTGCGCGCCGTTATAGGATAGTCGGCGTGCGTGGTAATATGAAGCACGACTGCGCACTGCACGATATTGGAGTCAAAGCGGTCGAAGTGGTCGAAAGTCCAAGTATAGCAGCAATCGACTCTAAAAGCGCGTTTGTGGGCTCGAGAATCGTGTACAAGCAGAACGACTGCGAGGTCCGTGACTGTAAGATCTACGAACTGTGCCATCCGAACGGGCTCAGGCGCGATGACAAGTACGTGATTTCTTCAGTACTGGGCGACACACCAGATGCGTGCCCTGAGGGAAAATCACTGAAACTGGTTGAGCTCAGGCGCTAAGGCGGATAACTTTTTGAAGTGACATAATCCTGCTCAGACTCGCAGTGAGCTTCTTGACCCACTCACTCGTATGCAGCAGGCAACGTTTCGCTGATGCTACTCGAGACTGATAAAAAAGCGTCGGTTCTTGTTACGAAGCTATTCTATGGAGATGCCTCTCGCGCTTTAGTCCTGCGGGTGCGCT
>PLGY01000051.1:0-29160 GCA_003139855.1 Candidatus Methanoflorens stordalenmirensis | reverse complement strand
GGCAGCTGCAACGGTTTCTTCACCGACCGGTTCGGATCGCTTATGGACTTCCAAGTAATCGACTTCGTCCGCGCCAGCAAATTGAATGATTTTTTCAGCCAGAAGCTTCTTGTAATACTGGACCTGTTGGTTGAATCCTAATTCGTAAGGCATTTCAACAGTCACTCTGTGCTCAGCGATCGATACGTCAAAGTCCTTGTTCAGGTAGTACTTGAACAACCCCTTGACTTTTTCGACACTATCGAGCATGATGGCCTCAATCTTATACGCATAGTTGACGGTCCTGCCTGCGTACGGCGAATTGAAATCCACGCGCACGCGTCCTCCAATTACGCTCTCGACGGTTCCTGTCTTGTTATCGAGTGTAACACGCATTCCAGGTGCCGGTCTCTTCTCGAACCTACGCGTTGGGACGACCTCAATTAGTTCAGGAATTCGCTGTCCAAAAGCGTCTTGTGGTGCAATTTTGATCTGCCCTTCGTAGCCAGCCTTTTTTCCGATCAAATCTTCGTCAAGCCCTTTAACTACCATGTTTTCTCCGACCACGATAGTTATAGGTGCGTAACTAACGCCCTCTGCCAATAGCCCATTTTCCTTGGCGACATCTTCCTCTGTGGTATCAAAAACATCGCCGTTGTCTAATCGCCCGGTATAGGACAAGCTGATGAAATCGCCCCGTTCAACGCTCATAGGGGATACTAGCGTTTCATATTTAAAACCCTTATCTCTGTCAGGACAGAGTTCCGCGATGAAGCTGCTCTCTCCGTCGAAGTCTTCAAGGCCGTTTTCAAGCTGACTTTATCTATGTTAGCGAATCGATAACAATATACCCTGTCACATCTGCGCACCGGTTTCCCATCAGCTTGGTATGCTTGGTCGATTCGATGTTGCGGGAAGAATGCTTAAAAGGGCACAGCGGCCGACACGGCGTGAAAAAAAGGTCGTGGGCAGCACGAGGTAGCAGTCTATAACCCCACCGAACCACGTCTGAGGTTAAGAAGTTGGTTATTCGCAGATTTATGCGTTCCAAAAAAGGGGCAGCCATGTTCGCGTGACTCCTTCAGCGCCGTGGCCGGGTGAGGCGAGGTTTCTTCGTTGAGGTTGGCAAGTAGTAAGCATGGGGGCAATTCTGGCTGATTGCATTTTGCCGGTTGCGGAAGTCTTAGCATCAAAATGCGAATCGCCTTGGGCTGCTGTTTGATGAGCGAAACAGTCGCATCCTTTAAGCAAACAGCTTACGACTGAATCAGCGTGACGATTGCGCTCTCTCCCGGACGAATTTCGATAACGGCACCAAAGCCCCGTGCAGCCATTCCAGGATTCACGATCGTGGTTTTGCCCGAGACAAGAGCGCCTCGCTGCTCGTGTATGTGTCCGCAGGCCAGTACGTCGACAATCCCCACGGCGTGGAGAATTGCCTCACTTCCGACGTGCTTCGAGTCGACCGCGTCTAAGAATCCCTTGGGAGGGGTGTGTGAAAGCAAAACCGTGGTATCCCCTACGTCGTTCAAGAGTCTAGCAGCGTAACTCTGTAATTCCGCCTCGCTGAGTTCAAAGGGAGTGTTAAATGGCGTTGGATTTGATCCGCCGATGCCGAGGAATTTGATATCATCGTAGTCAAAACTCTTTAGATGTAGGTTGACCGCGGAAGATTCCTCAATCGTTTCAACGATCGTAGGGAGGTCACAGTTCCCCGGTACCATGAGTGTTGGCACGTCTTCCCCGATGAGCGAAAGCAGCTCTTGGACGAGGGCGTTGGGTCCGAAATCTGTAATATCTCCTATCACGCAAACGGCGTCGACGTCTCCCGCCTTAAATAACAGTTGGGCGATATGAGAATAGACCCCGTGTGCATCCGAAAGGGCTAAAAATTTCATAAGCACTCACAGACCTTGCCAGTACGTATTATGGCCTCTGTTTTAAATTGTTTGTCTTTTTGTGTCGCAAACGTGGAGGCTCCCACCGTCCGGAAACCTTGCCGTCGCGCGCGAGCTTGCCAAGTCTTTTTCCTACCTCACTTGACACTGGCGCGGGCTCCTCGTCTTCGTACGGCGTCCCTGGTAGAGGAGTGAAGTAGTGAGCACGTGCTCGTCCGCCCGTCGCGACGATTGAGTCAACAAGCTCGAGGCTCTGCAGCTGATCTGCCGCGACCTCGGTCGGAAGTCCGAAGATAAAATCCACAACTGGAGTGACGCTGTGGGTGCGGCATATTTCAAGCGCTACTTCAACGTCGTGACGGGAGTGTCCTCGGTGTGCTTCGCTTAGTACAGCATCGCTTCCCGACTGTGCTCCGATGTGGATTGAAGTATTTGCGCAGTGCTCCTTGAGGATCTCAAGAAGCTCATCTGTAACAAATTCTGGCCGCACTTCGGATGGGAAAGTGCCAAAATACACCCGGCCACGCAGCGACGCGAGGAGCTCGTTGACGCGGTGGAGAGCCGTGTGACGCCCATCGGATCCGTACGCAAACGCGTTAGGCGAGATAAATCTGATGTCTGAAAGATAATTGCTGTAAAAAACGATAGGCGCCGCGCTGCGATGCCGCATTTTCGTGCCGAATAAGCGAGGTGTTTGACAGTACTTGCAGTTGTATGGACGGCCACGGCTAATCTCGATAGGGGCGCGCAAGTTCTCGATGAAGGGCGGATAAGCGTCGAGATCTACGTGAGGCCTTGGGTCGGTTTTGCGGATTCCGTCGGGGTTTCTGAACGCAATGCCTCGCACCTCGTCCACGTCGCCACAGCCTCTTAGCGCAAGGATTAGCTCAGGGAGCGTTTCCTCGCCCTCACCGATCACGACGAAGTCAAAGTGCTCCAGTGCTTCGGCCGCTCTCGCTGAAGGATGAGGGCCGCCGGCGATGAATATCGACCGAGTGCGTGAGTTTGCTACCTCTCGATAGACGTCGGTAGCCTGCGGCGTTGCTAGGCTGTAAATCATTATGCTATCGACCGGTCTTGATGAAAACTTTACCTCAATGCCCTGCGAGAGGAGTATCGCTTGGATGGCTGCCAAGCTAAACATATTCTTCTTGTCAAAGCGTATAGTCACGCTTGAAACGGGATTGGGGTGAAACAAGCTATGCATAGGCCGAAAGCTATGATTCCTAAGACCACGCGCTTAGCGTCGAGCCTCTTCATATCGTTGATCGGCTGCGGATGTCCCCCGGCTGCGAACAACAGCGCGAAGAACCCCCAAAATAGGAGCATTTCTCCGTTTAAACCGTTCAAAGAGTAGTAAATGCCGCCGGTCATAAGGATGAGCGGAACCGCCGCCGAGATGTACGCCGTCTTCTCTCCGGACAGGGCCCTGGCGATGTGCCCGCCGTCGAGCTGTCCTACTGGGAGGAGGTTTAAACTGGTTATGAGCATGCCCACCCATCCCGCAAACGCGATTGGATGCAAGCTTGTAGACGCGGCGGGAACAACTTTTTCGATCAACGCAAAGAGAATCGGGACGCCCAGCCCACTGTAGGCATCAGCGCGGAACCCGGGGTGATAGGGGGGAGCAGCAATCCGACTATTGTGACGACGACAGCTGCCGTAAGGCCTACGAGTGGACCGGCCACCCCCACGTCAAAAAGTGACTTTCGATCCGGAATAGCCCCCTTGAGCCGTATGAGTGCGCCGAGAGTTCCGACCGGCGAAATAAACGGTAGCGGTATGAAGAACGGTAAGCTTGCCTTCATTCCGCGCCGCTTTGCAACCAAATAGTGAGCCAGCTCGTGCGAGCCTAGCACAAACATGACCGCAGCCGCGAAAGGCAAGCCCCTATAGATAAGCAAGGGCTGCGCAAAAGGGTTGACGCTGTAAAACAGGACAGCGCCGGTGAGCATAATGGCGAAAACGGTGGCGATTGCAAGAATGACGTTGATGTGCTTTTTTTCGCCGGAGTCGCGCATAGGCGTAGCCATGAGCACATACTCGCCGTGTTCGCGCCGGAGTTCGATATCGTAACGTCTCTGCGCGAAGTCGTTCCAAAGATGCGTGAAAAGCGTCTTGCTGTCGACCTTAGGTTCGCCATAATACTTGATGACAGACCCGTTGGTTCGTACCTCGTACACGCGGAACACCGCGTTAATGCGATCTAAATCGGTTTGTTCGGTCACTTTTCCAGCTCAATAAAACCTTCGACGCAGTTTACGAGAACGTGCGATCCGGGCTTGATTGCTGCGATTGGGTCTACCTCAAGCTTGTCGATGAGGGGGATGTTTGATATGATCGCCCCGACAGCAACAATTGTTTCGCTCGAGGCGTTAATAATTGCGGCCGGGGCCTTGTCGTTTCTTTTGAGCTGGTAAAGCACATAAGATCCGACGGTCGATCCCTTGCCCTGCGGAAAAGCCAGAACCGTTCCTGCAATTGACGTGCCGCGCAGCTCGTGATGTGGATCCGTTATAACTCCTTCCTTGGGATCTACGCCTCCTAAAAACGAGAGCGGTTGATGCGTAACTACAGCAGGCCCTTCGCCAATTCCTTTCGCTATTATTCGTCCTTTTATTCGCTTGAGCATGGGTAACCCCGTCGCGATGCAGGTTCACGCGGTACACGCGGCCGTGATGCAATTCGCTGTCGTTCCCATGAATGTGTGCGAATTGCACAAGCTTGGCCCGTATTCGAGAGCTTTTCCGGAATTAACCATCATTCTTTGTTTTTCAAACGCCGGGGAAACGATCATGCAAGTGTCACAGATCACGCGAGCCCCGCTCGCTTCAATGCTAGATATCACTGAGCTGGAACGATCGGCCACGAACCGCGAAGTGCAGATCCATAGAGGCCGCGCGACCGTGCGTCCTTCTAAAAGGCGCGCGATGTCCGCGAGTTCTGAGCGTGAGCAGTGTGGGCACCCCAGCACGACGACGTCGGGTTCGCTCGATGAATAGATGTCAACGTCTGAACGGCCTAGTTCGATGATTTCACGTGGCATCGCTCGCTCCTTGGGAAAGAAAAGAGCCACAGAGCCCGAGGCGGCCATTGCGGCGCCCAGAGCTTTAAGCTCGTCTGCGTTCGGTGGGGCAACAAAGGAAAACTGTGGCACCTGTGATTTGACCATCTTGCCAACTATATATCCAAGTGCGCCAAAATCGCTTCCGGCCAAGGGAAAATCTATTCTCACTGAGATATCTGGAACCCTGTTCTCGTCGCGGTGGTAGCCGTAGTTAGGAGTCTTCCCGACGAGGGCAGCAGCAAGTGCGCTGGGTCCTCCTTCTCGATTGGTGCGCGCTCCAAGAACGGAGTTCGCATAAGATACCGCAGAGGACTCAGCCCAGCTCAAATGGGCGCCAGCTCGTGGAGCACTAACATAGTAAGGCGTGCAAGTGCACTGGGCATCGATTCCGAGCATTTCGTATCGTCTGATTATGGCCAGTTGTCTTTCTACGAAGGTTTCGTTGATTCCCATCTCTCTCCATTTATAGCGGTCCATGCCCATGGGATTGAGCATTGTCGGAACGACGACTTTTCCGCTCAGGTCTGTAAGGTACTCTAGCCCAGCTTCGCCAATTGTTTTGTACGAAACACCGGCGATTTGCGCACTCTCGATTGGAACAAGTCTTTCAGCGTTGTAGATATCGCCGAGTGCGACCAAGATCTCCATCGATTTTTGTTTGACGGCGCCCGATTCGCCCGCGAGGACATCTTCTTCATCCCTAGTAAGGTGCATTGTAGCTATATCTCTTCACATTACTATAAAAACTAGCTGCAGGTATTTAGAGCCCGAATATGATGCATATACGGAAAATCCGATCGACTGCGTGCTGCGACGCTGGCCAGCCACCCCGGGCGTGACGCAAGAAGGTTCTTAAAGTCTGGCGTCACGTGCTTACCGTTTACTGTCGCTGACGCACGAGAGTTAGCACGAGCCGCCTCCAAGAAGGCTCCACGATTTTCCATAACCGTTATCTTGCAAAAGCTACCATTTACACGTGGAGATTGAGAAAAAACGCCCCGCCCGCAGTTGCATGCTAAAGACTCTAGTAATGCGTTCTCACCCAGCACTGCGTGGTGATTCAATAATAAGGCCTTCTTCATATGGCGAAATTTATTGACGATCCGCGAGCTCTTCCAAAATGGAGGTTTGTATTCGTCTGCAAATCACAGCGGTGCTTAGACCAACGACTCACCGAGCTGAAGGAACTCGAAAACAGGTTCCCTCAGTACAAATACAATTACAAATGGGAGCACATTGGCAACACTTACATCGTTCGCTTGGTTAACATAATGCAACGCTGACCCCGGCGAGGTGCTTGGACTGGAAGTTAGCAGCGTTTCTGAGTGAGCGCAGAACTCGTTTTTCAACATTTTGCGAGTGTTTTTAGGTTGCCTTGCAGGAACCTTGCTAAAGCATCACCACTTTTTTTTTACGTTCGTGGAAAATGAGGGTACAGCCAATTGCATTTTCTGCAGTACTTGCGGCAAGCGAACCTTTTGCGCTTCGTGATACTACATGCCTCCGACAAAACCACCCAAAGCGGGAGAGGAATTTCGTCTGGCGAACCGGCCACTCGTCGGAAATCTAGGCTATCGACGATTTTACACTGCGCGGGGCCCGCTTTTGACAGTGGCGCATNNAAGCGTGTGCTCGCGCGACAGCACCGTGAAAAGCAAGACAGACGCGCTTACAGCGTGCCAAGATCAGACGTTTTATCCTCTCTGGAAACTTCTTTTAGCCTATTCACGCCGTCGATTTGTTCAATAACCTCTATCGCAGCTTGCGGGACGAGATGCTGCCAGGGTTCGTTACGCAGCATCCTTTTTCGAATCTCTGAGCCCGAGTAGACTTCACGTTGATAGAGCGGAGACGACTTGACCTCAAATCGTGTCTCATTGAAGAGTCGGATAACGTACGGATTGTTGCTGTAAACGACGTCAAAAAGGGGCGTCATGGCCATCACGTGCGATACCCATACCGCGTTTCTGCGGATATCTTCGATTGGTATCACGTAGAGTAAGGCATCAAGATCTCTGAGCGAGCGCGTGACCATTAGTATTCGTTCGCCGGCCGTAAACGGATCTGAAAACGTATGACTCAGCTGAGCACTACCGACACCGATGATGATCTCCTCGCATTCGCGGGCTATTTCTTCGAGGACTTCTTGATGTCCGAAGTGATACGGCTGAAAGCGGCCAATGTAAAACGCGCGCATAACGTTGGGGACTCTCTCTTAGGGATAGCTCCCGTAGCTTTATAACGCTTTTGTTCGCTCCTATTCGATATCCGAGCTCGCAATATGTAATCCAGACGTGTTTAGGCGCAGTTTTACAGTTTTTTAGAAGATCGATTAGAACCTGAGATGTGAAATCTAAACTTAGTGGGCAACCGATTGAAATATGTTTAGTATAGGTAATGCAATGCTATCATGATGACAGATGATCGCGGGGGCTTGACTGAGGCGCTAGGGGATACAATTGGTGCCGGCACAGAGATCGCCACTGTGAGACGCTTGTTGCACCAGAGCAACGAACTCATTAATAATATTGCCGCGCTAACCGACAAGCGCGCAGAGCTGAATCCGCTTCCAGGCTCACTGCGAAAACGGCACCTGCGATGTGGCAAGCGGAGCTGTCGCTGTAGGTCTGGCGCGTTGCACGGCCCGTACTACTATTTTGAGCCCTCACGGCAGCACGGGAAGTGGCGCTACGTACCCAAGGAACGGCTCAGCGAAGTGCGGCAGGGCATCGCAGATTGGAAAAAGCAACGGGAAATCGATGAAATGCTCCAAGCGTGTGCGGCAGAGCTTGACGCAGCTCTCAAAGCGCTACGGCAAGGGGTCGAATTGCTCGTGCAACCGCCGGAGTGAGCTCTTCGCGAACGTGGCGCGGTNNTAAGATGGCGCTGTGCACTGTGTGGCGCCGCACCGCGCGGGAGTTGTCAATGGCGCATATTCATTTGCCGGACGGGGCCTTTGGTGGATCCTGGCGGCCGTGCTCATTACGACAGCCCTCCTCCTCGCGCGCCGGCAGACCATCACCGCAGAGCGGTCGGTATCACGGTGATGGTGGCAGCAGCATCGTTTGCAATCTTTCAGGTAAACTTGCCGTTCGCCGGCGGAGACTTGGCTGACTGCAGTGCGCATACGGAGAGGGTAAGACAATGAGGAGAACTAGTTATGCAATTATTGCCGCCGTTTCGGCTGCGTTGATTGTCTCGACAGCCTTCGCAGGCATTTATCTCGCAAACCCTACAACTTCCAGCACTACAAGTTCCAGTGGAGTGATACACGTCGTTGCCGCCGAAAATTTCTGGGGCAGTCTGATAACTCAGCTTGGCGGAACGCGGGTTAGTGTGACGAGCATCGTTTCAGACCCCAATGCTGACCCACACGAATACGAAAGCAATACCGGTGGCGCCATAGCAATAGCAAATGCCCAGTTGGTAATTATTAACGGAGCCGGATATGACACTTGGGCTCAACAGCTTATAGCATCAAGTAATACTCCACATCAAGTAGTCTTAAACGTGCAGGAACTCGTTAACCAGACAGTTGATGCCAATCCTCACTTCTGGTACAGCCCTACTTATGTGAATGAAACAGTCAAGGCTATGTATCAGGATCTTGTTTCCATAGATCCCTCTCATGCTTCATACTATACGCAGCAGTATGATGCGTTGAAAGCATCGCTCGCGGAATACAACGGGCGTATCGCTGAGATAAAGCAACAGTTTGGGGGCGTGAAAGTAGCATCAACAGAGAGCATCTTCGTGTATCTGGCGAACGCCGTTGGTCTTGACGTTGTATCTCCTCCCGCATTCATGGAAGCTGTCGCGGAAGGAAACGATCCCCCAGCGCAGAGCATCGTGCAGTTCGATCAGCTTATTACGAATGGAACCGTTAAAGTGCTGGTCTATAATGAGCAAACGGTGACGCCGCTCACTCAGAGCACCGAAGCATTGGCCTCTCAACATAACATTCCGATCGTTCCAGTGATGGAGACTATCCAACCGCCCGATGTCTCGTTCCAAGTCTGGATGAATGCGCAGTTAATCATTCTTCAGAACGCGCTTAACCAACAAGCCCTTGGGAAATAACGAATGAGTGCACAACACGAGATCATCACGTCCAAGAATCTAGTGGCGGGCTACTCAGATAACATAGTTTGGCGAGACGCCAGTTTCTCAATCAATCGCGGCGAGTTTGTAGCGGTTATCGGCCCTAACGGAGCGGGCAAGACAACTCTGTTTCGTTTGCTCCTTGGTTTGCAGCAACCCGTCAGCGGCACGATCAAGATATTCGATGCAGCGCCCAAACGTGGCAATCCGCAGATTAGTTACGTTCCTCAGCGTCACATATTCGACGATGACACAAATCTTGAATCCCTTGAACTTGTGCGACTGGGATTCTCCGGCAAAAAATGGGGTCTGGGCCTGTTTTCCCACGAAGACCGCAAAGCTGCTTTTGACGTGCTGAAAGACGTTGGAGCTACAGACTTGGCTCATCGCTCTCTCGGCGCATTGTCGGGCGGAGAACTGCAGAGGATATTTCTGGCAGAGGCTCTGGTAAGCGAACCCACCCTCCTTTTGCTCGATGAACCCTTGTCGAATCTTGACATCAGGCGCGAAAGAGAATTGCTTCAGCTTATAAATGGTGTAGTTCGATCGCGCAACGTGACTGCACTTTTGATCGCCCACAACATCAACCCTCTTTTGCCGTATCTCGATAAAGTGGTTTACATCGCTAACGGCAAGGTGGCGACCGGGACGCCGAAAGAGGTCCTGACGTCAGCAAGTCTCTCGGCTTTGTTCGGAGTTCAAGTTGAGGTTCTTCGAGACTCTAGGGGCAACATTGCAATTGTAGGCATTGAAGATAGCCACAGGTGTCAACCAGAATGACCTTCAGCATTAATCCATGGATCGACCTGCAGCAGATGCTTCAGTACCAGTTCATGCAGCACGCCTTCGAGGCAGGAACAGTAGTCGCAATCCTCGGGGGCATTGTTGGCTATTTCGTTGTGTTGCGTCGTTCTTCATTCGCAGCGCACGCGCTCTCCCACATCGGTTTCTCTGGGGCAGCGGCGGCCGTATTAATCGGGGTCAACCCAGTTTACGGTCTTCTCCTTTTCACAAGCGTGGGCGGACTTGGGATAGCCGCGCTTGGCCGACGCGCCGCTAATCGCGACGCCGAAATCGGAATAGTTCTCGCATTCATGCTTGGCCTAGGTGTGTTGTTCCTCAGCCTTTACACCGGCTATGCAACTGAAGCGTACTCCATCTTGTTTGGAGAAATACTGGGCATCAGTTTCAGCAATGTCCTTTTAACCCTCGTTGCCGGCGTGATAATTCTGGTTCTCATCTCGCTTGTATATCGACCTCTCTTGTTTGCATCGCTCGATGAAGATGTGGCGGAAGCAAAGGGAATGCCCGTAGTTTTGCTCGGCATAATTTTCATGCTCCTAGTCGCGGTCGCAACTTCGTTTGCGGTTCAAGTAGTTGGTGTCCTCCTCATTTTCTCATTGATGGTCACGCCAGCTGCGACGGCTCAGCGATTGGCAAAACGACCGGGGCGAGTCATAATTATTTCTGTAGTCATTGCTCTGATAGCAACGTGGTTGGGGCTCTTTATTGCTTTTTTTGAGCCGTACCCAGTGAGCTTCTTTATAACAACCATCGCCTTCGTGTTTTACTTGTTTGTTAGGTTCATCACTCCAAGAATTAGAAACTTCATGTCTGGTTTCGGGGAAAGCACGATTAGTTAACGTGGTTGAGACTCAACACTTTGACATTCGACTGATCTCTTCTTCAGATAGGCCTGTCGCCTCGAAGATGGCGTAAGGTGTCGACGGCATCACTCCGTATCACGAAGTTGCCCACAGTTCTGTATCGCGTCGTCATAAGCGTTGTTCGTATGCCCTGGAATGCTCGGGCTGTGTAGTTTTCCGCGAAGGAGGCAATATCGAGATCGCTTGTCCTCCTGCCGGTGATCACAAGCATCGTTTTGTCGCCGTAACAGTGACTATATCCCTCAGCAATACGCACCCAGAAGAGGTTGATAGTAGAAGCACGTTGCTAAGGTGCTTTTCGTATTAGTCCTGAAGAAGGACGAGGTGCCTTTCCAACGCCGAAGCGCCGCTTTTTCATCCGATTCAGCAAGGATGACAAAATCTGCGAGAAAACCGATCTTCCGCCAATCGATTTGAATCGTGTATCGCGTGAGAGCTGCTGGCGTCTTAAGACGTTTGATTTGGTAAGCAGCGGCGTTGCCATCGCTGAGGCCGAGACGTTCGGCCAGCTTGTATTTATAGGTAGCTTTTGCCATCTGTGCTCGGGTGTCGGCTCAAAAAAAGCCAACGCACGAGATCGACGATCGCGCATCAGACTTTTTGGTGTTGCTCCAGGATCACGCATGCAACGTGCTTTAAATAAGTGCAGCACTACCTCACACTGATGCTCACAAAGCGGATTGTCCCTTGTCTTGGCGTCAAATACGGAGACGGCAAGAGGGCACTCGTCGTGAAAGGCATTGAATGCGTTTCGCTGAGAGCAGCTGGTGATCCGGTAGAACTCGCAAAGCGTCACGATCAAGAGGGCGCCAAATTGTGAGGATAGAGCTTAATCGCCATAAAGGCAAACGGAGGGTCACGTGGAGTGGAAAGAACTGTGGGGCGTTGAGATTGAGGGTTCAAAAAGCGTCGCCCTGAGGATCAGCGTCTCGGAGAGCGAAGACACCGCGACCAAGATACTCAGCATTCGCAAGTGGATCCGGCGCGGCACTGAGAGTTATCCGACGAAAGACGGTTTCGCGATACAGGTTACGCCCGCGACACTCGATCAGCTCATAAGAGCCTTAGAAGCCGCCAGAGAGTACGTCAGCGAAAGCGAGTGACTCACCGCCCAATATCCGCGTTCTGCTGACGACGCAGTTCAAAGCGCTGGCCGTCGCTTAGGACGGTTTCTAATACCGTAACGCTTCTATACTCATACGGCATATTAGCTGTGAATGTCGGACGCAGAGCTCGAAAACTTCATCCGGGAGAAAATTCGGCAGCTGGGGGTGGACGGATTATATGACAATCCGAAATTGACGCTTGTAGCTGAACTCATTTATGGAACCCTTGAAAGAGCTCTCGAGGCAGCCCTGAACTACGACGTGGTTGACGACATTATTGCACTGTACCGAAATCGGTCCGATATGACGGCAATCAGTGCCGAAGCAGAACATCCGGACGTGTACAACAAAGCGGTCAAAGACTATGGCTCGTGGCGCGGCGCTTTAAAGGCTGCAAAAGCAAAGTGCGAACAAATGCGCGCAATCGAAAAGGATGAATGGACGTTTCCCAACTATAAAACGCCAGAGTCGTCTGAAGGACTGACCGCGAACGCTGACGCAGACAATCTAACCAATGCGAGCCAAGACTCACTTTAGGTGCCCTTTTTTGCTTGAAATATGCGACAATACGACTGCGTTGGAGGCGACGGTTTTCAATATCGCGTCCTAGGCTGTTAGGAAGGCCTGTGAGCGTGTCCCGCGCATAGTTTAGGTAAATATTTATATTTTGCTCCCGTACATATTAAGATAAGAAACGAATCGCTGGTGATAGAGATGGGTGAATATGACTTCGACCGGCTGACCCGTTACAAGAGAGTTGACGTGCTTTCAAAGGCACTCGATGATGAAAATGAGCACCAGCGATTTAAAGCCGTCGATGCACTCGAAGCGGTTGCGCTCGCCTCTGGAAACACGGATTTGACGGCGCGCGACATCTTGACTCAAGCGGCAATGCAGAGCGCGCACGAAGACGTCAGGCTGCACGCGAAGATTGCTCTAAAAACTCTTGACACCTCTCAAGAAGATCGAACCCAGAAGACTGACCGAAACAACGGCTCGCAGCATCTGGATGCAAAAAGAAACTCGGTGCAGAAGCCGCTGCGAGAACACCACGTAGAGGGTAGGCTTCTGTGCGAACTGGATGAAGACTGCACAACCTTGATTGTCCGCGGAAGCACTATAAGTGAACGTAATAGGCCAAGCGCTACAGAAGGGGGGTTCTGGGACAAAGAGGAAAGGGTATGGCGATTTCCGATCAACCGAACATCGATTGAGAGCCTGAAGAACGGAGGCGTTGTATTGCACCCGACCGTGCACTGCTTGTGCACGTCTTCGCAAAATACGTGGGCCGTGGGAACGCGCAATAAGAAGTGGGTCAAGGTATTCGGGGATACGCACGAGATCGAGGACAAGCTAAAGCAAGTGCCTGGGTCTCAATGGGACAGCGCGGAACGCGCCTGGATAATCCCGTTTAAAGCTGATTCTTTAAAACGTCTGATACAGATCGACGGACTCTACGTGAGCCCGTTCATACTCGACTAGCGGACTATCTAGCAACGCCAGCGATCAAAACTAGATCGCCAAAAAAAGAGAAGATAGACCCTCAGACGCGGTCAAAAAAAGTAAAAAGTGAGTAATAGGGGGGGCTATTACTCAGGCTTTGACATCAGCTTGGTCTTGCTAAGAATAGCACCGTTTTTCGAGTGAGGTGCTCTCTTTACGGTGTCGTCAGCTTTTTCCATTTCACGAGCTTCGTCGACGAGCTTAGCGGCAGTCCGCATCATATCGTGAGATGCAGCCGTAAGCGGGACGTACTTTTCCCACTCTTTCGTCATGAAGCAGGCTTTAACGTTGACATCGGCAACTTTGGCGGCCATTTCGTACGCCGCTATCGCCTTCGCGCGGGCGTACGGGTTACTGAACTCATTGATCGTCGCTTTTTCCGCCGTCATCACAATCTTGGGCAGCTCGCATTCTTTGCCTTCTTTGATAGCTGTAATGCATGTGTCGAGCGCAGTTTGGAGCACCCTAAATGTACCGGTCGCGGCCAGAACCTTCATTAGGTCGGCATTGTAAATGGCCATCTCTATGGGGTCAAGCCATTCTCTCCGAGCACCAATCATCGCGTCGGCGTTTATAAGAACGTATCCGAACCCTCCCTCTTCTTCAAGCTTGTCCTTAAGCTTGCCTGAGTCTGTGATGACAACAACTTTCTTCCCGGCATTTTTCAGCAATGTTCGTGCCTTTGTCGGGCCTGGCTGAGCCGCATTAGGAGACACCACTACGCACAAGTCTGGCTCAAATTTCAGCAGCGCTTCGACAACCTTCTCTGCATCTTCCTCTTTCATCTTCGTGCCGCTCGTTACGGTCACCGCTTCAAAGTCCTCGCGGTCCGCGCGCTCGTCGAGCAGCAAATCAGTCATCAAACCGCTGACGATATTACCTATTTTCGCGATTCCTAATTTCACCATTTTCCTTCACCTATCACCTTAGAACTACTCTTTGGTTCCCATGAACCATCATCTTTCGTAAGTTACGGGAGAGTATACTTATCTCTTTTGGTTACCGCCAAGACTGAGGCTCTTCCAGGCCGGTATTGACAAACAGAGCCCGCAGCGATTATTTTGAATCAGCGTAATGGCTCAGTATCTCATGAAGGTTGAACTTGAATGGTCCAAGCTCTCCACCATAGTTGCCTGCTGAGATCTCCACGATTCCTTTTGCGTGCGCCGCGGCAAGCATCCCCCGCTTCATCGCTTCTGCGATGACCTCTTCGCTTAGGCCGCATATTACTATTTCGTAAATCGACTTTACGCCGTCTGGGACGAATGAATCTGGTATCTTGTCTTTGAGGGTCGGGGCAAGTCGGTGGTGCGTGGAGGCTTTCATAAACGTCGAATACGTTGGACAACCCACCTTGGATCCTGATGCAACAATTCCACCTGGAAACGGGGTTATAGTTCCATCAACCGACTTAATTGCCCCGACAGCTGCCTGGGCAGCCAGCAGGGCTGAACCTTGCGTCTCGCCGTAGATGAAGAAATTGCCCCCTGCAACGCCTTTTTGCACGCCATAGGTCTCCTCACAGATGAACTCTCCTTCGAGTATGGGGATTGCCCACACATCTCGTCCGCCGACCGTGGTCTGATACTCGTAGCCGTCGCCGAAGAAGTGGAGTTTGACGGGCACGCTTTCCTCAGATTCCAGCGCGTTGAAAACAGCAGTTGTTGCTGCGGTGAGAACGCATTCTCCTATCCTTTCGATGAGGTTGCTCTTTATCTGTTTCTTCGACGGGTGAACAACCATAATAATAACCCCTGGTCTGCCGTCGGGAGTCTCACTCGGCTGCACATAGCGATCAATTCCCGCTTCGGCGCTGCAGCCGATGACTGAAGTGGCAAATCCGGTAGCAACCGTTGCGGCAGTTTCGGCAAGCGCTGTCGTCGCGCCTGTGATTAAAACACGTGCGGCATAGACAGGAAATGCCTCTGCGTAGGTATCGTCAATTTTTACGCCGTTTACCTTCATTTGAAACCTTCCAACATTCTTTAGCAGTCCTTAGCGTCGTCCGCTATTATATCTTTCTGTTTCGCAAAAGGGCCATAAAAATCGTTCATTCTGTCGACGCGGCCTCTCAGTAACGTTACAGAACACCTCGCCTGTCGAGGCTCAATTGGGGCGTTACAGGGACGCACACAGCTGCAAGCAGCTGCCGGGCAACGTTTATTGCCTACGGCATCAATAAACTCTTTACTGCAAAGTGTTTATTGCACCTTGTCCTAACACGTATAATGATACGATATCCGCGCAATCGTTTCGTCGTTCAGGAACATTTCTCGTCGCACCATCATTACGACTTCCGCTTGGAAATGGACGGAACATTGAAGAGCTGGGCGATTCCGAAAGAAGTCCCTCGCGAGAAGAAAGTTAGGCGTCTCGCAGTGCAGGTTGAGGATCACGATGTGAACTACATCGGGTTCGAGGGAGAGATCGCAGAAGGTCACTACGGCGCCGGGATAGTCCGCATATACGATGCCGGGGATTATTATTTGCTTGAAAAGAACGAAGAAAAGATCAAGGTCGTCCTGCTCGGCAAGAAGCTTGAGGGCGTGTACGAGCTCATTCGTTTGAAAGATCCGAAAAACTGGCTCATATTTATGGTAGGGGATCGCGCACACGTGATTAGTTGATCAGAGGCAACATATGGCACGCTCAAGAAAGGCGCTTTACACGGACGGGTGCAAAGGCTGCAATGTGATGAATGCGGCACTGATCGTACCTGTTCACAAGATGACAGAAAAGGACTTTAAGAAAATGGGCATCGACTATTGGAGCTCAGACTTTAGCGATGTATTTTCGAACGGAACGTGACCTGGCGTCTCTATTTGTGGCTTTTAAGTTGGTCGACTTCATAAGAAAGCGAAAAGCAATAGCTGATCGCAGGGCAGCAGCTTGCCTGTGAACAATACGCAAACGTCGTCTCGAGAGGACTTTCAAGGTATCGGAAATCTCAAACGGCATTTCGGTATCGATTTTAGAATAATTGCCCGTGACACGTGTTTTCTTGCGTCTAGTGTCGCTACTGTAAGGAAGCACCAGCCTGCCCCCCACGTCTACGCAAGCAAGAAACTGTCAGACAGGCGAGTCGGTTGGGTCTACCACGAGGCTTATGCATTGGCGCTGTCAGGCAAATATCTCGAAAGCCTCGCGCGATTTGATGAGGTTATCAGACTTGAGCCCGCGTACGTGCACGCGTGGAATCAGAAGGGGCTGTGCAACTACTTCCTAGGGCGCTACGCAATTGCCATCCAAAGTTTTGATAAGGCCAGCGCACTCGACTCGCGCTACGTAGAGTCGCATAACAACAAAGGCTGCACGTTGCAGAGGCTGAATGAGTTCGACGTCGCGATCGAGTGCTTTGATGCAGCAGAATCGATACAAGCCGGTTTGTTTGAGATCTCAAACAACAAGGCCATCTCACTGATTGCACTGGGCGACTTTACGGCGGCTCTGACGTGTACTGATCGTTGCATTTCCGCGCACGGTATGAACTGGTCAGTGTACGCTTTGCGCAGTCTCTGCTTTCTGTCGCTTGGCGAAATCAGCGAAGGCCTTTTCGAGCTCAGGCTTGCCGAGAAGTTAGATCGGGGGAACAAGCACGTTTTGGCGCTCCTTGACGTTTTCAGTCGCGCTGCTATGACGTGAATGTAGGCGAGCGCGAGCGCGCTGTCAGGTGCGAGGCTCGAGCGCAGCGTGGAAGTCGTTTGGCGCCCCTCACAAAGCTTTTCAACGATAATCGCTATGTAGAACTCGTATGGCCTTAGATGATCGAGAGCTAGAGCAAATATCAAAGATGCTCGAACGCGGTGGCAAGATGCTTGCCGATCACTGCGTCGCCTGCAAGTCTCCACTGTTCAAGTTTGAAGGCAAGACGACGTGTCCTGTTTGTACGTACAGAGCGATGCAAAACGCTATTCGGACATCAGAAAGTCCCGCGAAGGTTTCGACACAAGCGGTCCAATCGACGCAATCAGAGAGCACGCGTCAACGCGTGCCCTTGGACGACGTGATAACCGAACTAATATCAAACTTGGCGATCGAGATGAGAACTGAAACGGACTTAGCGCGAATCCACACGCAGCTCGAATGCATAGAGCGCGGGCTCCGAATCATTCAGCTTATCCGTGGAATCGATTCTCTCGCCAGCAATGCGCGCCACGAGTAGGTTGAGTCTGCACCAATCGCGGCGGTAAGCGAGCATTACGAAGTGAGAATTCTCAAAGCGCGCGGTTTCCAGCGAAGCAAATGGGGGGTAAAGAGGAACTCGTCATGCAGCTTGACAAACGTCGGGACATTTCCATCGATGGCTTAAAGGCCCGGGTCTTGGAGTTGGCAAAGAGACGCGGATTTCTCTGGCCCTCGTATGAGATTTATGGGGGGGTTGCAGGACTGTGGGATTACGGCCCTGTTGGTGCGATGCTGAAACACAGAGTCGAAAGCGCGTGGCGAGACATCTTTGTCGTGGGCGAGAGCGCCCTCCCGATTGAAACGCCCACTATCGGGGTCGAAGAGGTTTTCCTCGCCTCCGGGCACTTATCAAACTTCGTGGATCTCATCGTTGAATGTGTGAACTGTCAGACAGCTTTGAGGGCAGATCACGTCGTTACAGAGTACCTCAAAAGCAGGGGAATCGCTGCCGATCTCTGCGATCCTGACATTGCCGACGCGTGCGTGCCGTCGAGCGAAAAGACCCAGGAACTGATAGATTCTTACGACATTATGTGCCCGGATTGCGGAGGGCCTTTGGGGAAAGTGCACGATTTCAATTTGATGTTTACCACTCATATAGGGCCGGGGACCCAGCGAAAGGGGTACCTTCGACCTGAAACAGCACAAGGGATTTTTGCTGACTTTCCGAGGCTTCTGAGATTTTACAGAGACCGACTGCCTTTTGGCGTCGCGCAAATTGGAAAGTCATACAGAAACGAAATATCGCCACGCCAAGGCGTAATCAGATTGCGAGAATTTACCCAAGCCGAAGTCGAAGTGTTTGTGGATCCACGCGAAAAGAACCACCATCCTCGGTTCGATGAAGTAGCTAACGTGGAAATCAATATTCTGTCAAAGGATTTCGCAGGCACGGCCTCAGTCAAAGCTGCATGCGAACGAAACATCATCGCGCACGAGTATTTGGCCTACCACATCGCCCGCTGCCGGGAGTTTTTTACCCGCGTGGGCGTGCGGGAATCGCGACTGAGGTTCAGACAGCACTTGCCCGATGAGATGGCACATTATGCGGTCGACTGCTGGGATGCGGAGGGACTTACGCAACACGGCTGGATTGAGCTTGCAGGAATCGCAGACCGAACGGACTACGATCTGAAACAACATGAGCGGCAAAGTGGCCTCCAAATGGCGGTTTTGGTGCCTTATGACGAACCTAAAGAAGTGGAGCGGATCATCGTTCGTCCAAACATGGGATATCTGGGTCCAAAATATAAGGGCAAAGCAAAACAGGTAGCAGCTTTCCTCTCAACGATCCGTGACCCTGAAGGCCCTATCGTTTTCGACGGGCGCATCGTAGACCCCGAGGGCTACGCGATCGAAACTATTAGACAGACCGTCTCAGGGGACTTTGTGACCCCACACGTTATCGAACCATCGTTTGGCATCGACAGATCTATCTACACTCTTCTTGAACACGCTTACGATGAAGACACAATCGACGGGGAAAGGCGAATCGTGCTGCGGTTGTCGCCTGATATAGCCCCTGTCGAAGTAGCGGTATTTCCCTTGGTGAAAGTGCTGAACGAAAAAGCTTTGGAGGTTTTTCGCCTCCTTCGACGTGCGGGTCTTTTGGTCGAGTACGATGACTCAGGCACGATTGGGCGACGATATCGAAGACAAGACGAGATCGGAACACCGTTCGCGGTTACTATCGATCACGAAACTACCGAAAATTCGACGGTGACTATCAGGGACAGAGACACGACGAAACAGGTGCGGAGCTCCATTGAATCCCTAGTGGACGTCTTGCGTGGCATGCTCGTACGCGGATTTGATAGGATATCCTCCTGAAGCGTTTCGTCGGCGCCGTCAAAAAAAGGTGGCGGGAACCTTGTGTGACGGTCCAGTTCTCACGGGATTTGTATGGGCCCCTCTTCTTTGACCGAATTCATGATGATATTGATCGTTAGGTCGTTTATCCCTAACGGAGATACGTGTTCTTTTAATATGCTCCGCAAATGGTCGTAATCCGTTGCAGCGATTGAGAATTCTAGGTTGTGGCCGCCCGAAATCTGGTTGATTTGATACACCGATTCTATCTTTTGGAGCTCTTTAATGCTGGCGTCCAGATTTTTCGGATCGATCTTCGCGAACGCCTGGGCATTGCAGTTGAGTCCAACTTTCTCCTTGTTTATCACGGCGGAGTAACCCTTGATCACGCCCTCGTCTTCCATGATAGAGATACGATCACGTATCGTCGATTCTGATCTGTTTAGCGCTCTGGCAATGTCCTTATAGGTCATGCGAGCGTCTTTTTGGAGCAAGTACAAGATCTTCTTGTTGATGTCATCGATACGCATCCCATCACCTTTTGCCTATTTTAGCCAAGATTTGCGGCCTTGTCTTATATACGTATTGTCCGCCGTTCGCAGTGACGGCATAAGTGGCAGAGCGATGCAAAAGGATTTATCAGCCTATCGGCGTTCATGTAATACAAAGAAGTCTATTGTCACGGTGTAACGATGGCGCGCGATATCTTGAGGAAGCTTGAGCGCTGCGCCGCGCAATCGCGGAGCCGAGTTGGCATCGGAGTCGGAAATGCAAATTCGGGGCTCATGCGCGGAGTCGCGAGGGCCGGGCGCTTCTCCGATGTTGTGCTCGTCGGGCATGTTAAACGAGCGGGACGAGACGTCGTAAAAACTCCAGAGCCAGAGCAAAAACTTGTCGAAATGCTTGTGGACGGCGCGATTGACGCAGCCGTAAGGGGCACGATAAGTGCACAAAAGACGCTGCAGCACCTCAAACTGCAGATCGGAGCCCGTCACATGTGTCGGTCAGCGCTGCTCTCGACCGCGGCCGGCAAGCAATTCTTTTTGCTTCCGGTAGGTATCGATGAAGGCACATCAACCATCGCACGAGCTCATCTCGTCACGGAGACCGCACAGCTCCTAACCGCGCTCAACGTGCGTCCGAAAGTAGGTGTTTTGTCTGGCGGAAGATCTGAGGATAAAGGTAGGACGGAGGCCGTTGATCGGACACTTGCAAGCGCAGAGGCGTTAACCGAGCAGCTCCGCAGCGCTGGCCTTGATGCAACGAATTACAACATTCTTATTGAAGACGCGACAGAATCATCGAACATACTCGTTGCGCCAGACGGGGTTAGCGGCAACCTAATTTTTCGCACACTCGTGTTTCTAGGAGACGGTAAGGGACACGGCGCGCCTTTTTTTGGCATCCCCTACACGTTCGTTGATACCTCCCGGGCTGGAGCTGCATTCGGCGATGCCATCATTATGGCTGGTGCCCTTAGTAATCTCGCGCAAGCCTAATTTGAGCTGGTTGCCTCGATTTGGAAAAGTTCTGCGGAGAAAAAGTGCGGTGCGGGGACCTCTAGACTGAGCTCAAAACACACTGAACGGAGCGTGAGGCAGGTTGTCGCATCGCACGAGTGGTCGGCGCTGCTCTCGGCGCCGCGTGTCAACGGCAGCTACTGAGTTTTAAGGACTAAGGGCGTCGCGCTCGGCAAGATACTTTCAATAGACTTCAAATCATACCAGTAAGGTAGAAAACGTCTGGCAGAACATGCGCGAGACCACTGTTACCTTAAGGATACTTGGCATGACGTGCACGATGTGTGCACTGACGATTGAGAGACAGCTTCTCGGTCAACGCGGGGTTGCAAGCGCCACCGTCAACTTTGCACTGGGACAAGCTACGATAACGTATGATGCTGACACGGTTGCCCCTAAACAGCTCGTGCAGGCTATACGAGATGTAGGCTATGACGTCGACACGGACCGGGCAGAACTTGAAGTTGTGGGCATCGTGTGCGCCTCGTGCGTTATGGCGATAGAGGCAGCCTTGAAAGAAATTCCAGGCGTCATCGATGAGAGCGTGAATCCGGTGACTGCCAAGGCGGTCATCGACTATGATCCCTCAATCGTGACTGTTGACAAACTCATACAAATAATTCGAAACACCGGCTATGACGTCACAGAAGTTCCGCAAATAGCGGAAACAGCACGGCTTGACCGGGAACGGGCGTCTCGAGAACGTGAGATCGCACAGTATCGAAATCGCTTGATTTTCACGATAGCCTTCGGGATACCTCTCCTGTTGGGGATGCTCGCTCCTTACGTTGTTTCCATCCCGGTGTTCTTTATGAACTCCGTGTTCCAGTTTTTGGTCGCGACTCCCGTCATGATTATCGTTGGTTATGGGTTTTACCGGAGGGCCATCATCTCGGTCGCGCACAGGGGCGCGAATATGGACGTTCTTATTTCGTTAGGGACGATCGCCGCATATGCGTACAGCACGGCGACCACCTTTTTCATTCCGGGGTACACGTATTTCGACACCTCAGTGTTCATATTCGCGTTCGTGCTCCTCGGCCGCTATCTTGAAGCTCGCGCGAAAGGCAGCACGTCTGAGGCAATACGGACGCTTTTGCAGCTAAAGCCTGAATTTGCCATCATCATCACG
This sequence comes from Candidatus Methanoflorens stordalenmirensis, assembly GCA_003139855.1. GTDB lineage: Archaea > Halobacteriota > Bog-38 > Methanoflorentales > Methanoflorentaceae > Methanoflorens > Methanoflorens stordalenmirensis. The sequence continues at coordinate 7,193 of PLGY01000051.1, read as the reverse complement.
GAGGAGGGGGAGCGGTCGGTCCCGGCTGACGAAGTCCGGGTCGGCGATATCGTTCTTGTTCGCTCGGGTTCAAAGATTCCGGTTGACGGTATCGTCGCCGAGGGGCAGTCTGCCGTTGATGAGTCTTTACTTACCGGTGAAGCTGTGCCCGTCGATAAACAGCCCGGGGATGAAGTGATCGGTGCGACGATCAATCGTGAAGGACTGCTGAAAATAAAGGCGACGAGGGTCGGGGCAGACACTACGTTAGCACAGATTATCCGGCTCGTGGATATGGCCCAAACGTCAAAAGCGCCCATACAGCGGTTTGCAGATCGAGCGGCAAGCTATTTTGTTCCGGGCGTCGTAGCAGCAGCTCTTCTCACATTTGCGGCATGGACGTTTTTGGGGCTACCGTCAAATGAGGTCCTCTTGCGTACGATCGCTGTACTCGTCATTGCCTGTCCGTGCGCGTTGGGGCTGGCGACGCCAACCGCAGTGATGGTCGGAACTGGTCTCGGTGCCGAAAACGGCATTCTGATCAAAGGGGGCGAATACCTTGAGCGTGCCGAGGACATCGATACAATCGTGTTTGATAAGACCGGAACGCTTACCGAAGGTGTCCTTACCGTGACAAACGTCTTTGGCGATGCGGCATTGTCGGAAGCAGATGTCCTGCGGTTTGCCGCCAGCGCTGAGCGGGGCTCCGAACATCCGCTCGCGCGAGCAGTATTACGCCGTGCCGCGGAAATGGGCATAGACTCGAGCCCTCCACAGGATTTCAAAGCTGTGGGGGGGCAGGGGGTTACAGCGTCGGTAAATGGCGACGAGGTTGCCCTTGGCAACCAGGCGCTCATGCATGCACGCGGCATAGAAGTCAGACAGGGTGCCACGATCCGCGAATTAGAGGCGCAAGGGAAGACCGTCATGCTGCTTGCGGTCAACGGTACGCTAGCAGGAGGCATTGCGCTAGCTGATAGAGTTCGAGGCGAAGCCGCCGGCGTCGTTGCGGAACTGCAGGACATGGGAATTCAATCAGGCATGCTGACAGGCGACAATCAGACGGCCGCGCTTGCAATCGCAACTCAGATCGGAATCCGAAGCGTGCGCGCTGAAGTGCTCCCGCAGGGCAAAACCGCTGAAATTGAACGTTTTATGGAGGGTGGCAATGTCGTGGCGATGGTGGGTGACGGCATCAACGACGCAGCCGCGCTCGCTGAGGCTGATGTCGGCATCGCAATCGGTACCGGCACCGACGTTGCCATTGAAGCATCTGATATCACACTGCTGCAAGCTGACTTGCGCGGCGTCGTGGCGAGCATTAAGCTTTCAAAAAGGACGATGACGACGATTCGTCAGAACTTCGGCTGGGCGCTTGTTTACAATTCAATCGGTATCCCGATAGCGGCGCTGGGGTTTCTACGCCCTGAGTTAGCAGCAGCGGCTATGGCGATGAGTTCGGTATCTGTAGTCGCAAACTCACTGCGCCTCAAACGATACAAGCTCAACTGAACAGCTTCTAGCGATGACTACTCACTCGTATGAACGTGACCCGATCAAGCCACCCTTGCCGCGATCTCGGGTCACCGAATCATTCCGTACGTTTTTCCTGCGCTTCGGGAGACCATGCGGGCCGAGACGCTAGGTTTATGAGGGCGTCTCTTCATAGGACTGTTGATTGGATGGCACAGGCACAGATGGCGACGCGTTTTAAAACGGGCTCAGCACACCGCTCACGGCTTCTGTATAACGGGGCGATAATAGACGCACATAATCACATCGGCATGGACTTAGAGGGAGTCACACAGCTGCCCCAATCCCTTCTGCGTAAGATGGAACAATCGCACGTTCAAAAGTGTATAATCTTCCCGTTCAACGAGATCAAGCCTGGCAAAGCGTTTTCGACTGCAAATGATTACATAGCGAAAGTCGTCGCAGCTCACCCTGAAAAATTCATCGGATTTGCCCGCACAGATCCTCAGCATCCACTCGCAGTCGACGAGGTCCGGCGAGCGGTCAAGCAGCTGGGATTGAAAGGGTTGAAACTCCATCCGCGCAGCCAGATGTTCAATCCATCCGATGAGCAAACGCTGCCTCTACTTGAGGCGTGTGTAGGGCTCCGTGTGCCGATACTGTTTCATTCTGGCTACGCATACGATCCGATTCCACCTATGATTGCTCAAGTGGCGCAAAGCTTTCCCGAGCTCTCGATTATTATGGGCCACATGGGTTGCTCAGAAGTCTGTACGCCAACCGGCGTCGAAGAAGCCATTCAGGTCGCGCGTGGCAACGACAACGTTTACTTAGAGACCTCTCGCGTCATGCTAACTTCTTGCATTGCCAAAGCCGTTCAGGTTATTGGGGATACCAGGGTGTTGTTTGGCTCTGATACACCTTACGGTTCGCAACTGGATGAAATAGCGACGATTCTGCGGACGGGATTATCGGAAACGTCTCTGAGTCGGGTATTTTCGGAAAACATTATGGAACTGCTCCGCTAGGATCGCGCGGGGGATTTACTCAAGCGCATACGAAAGGGCTTTATAAGTCAGCAGAGCACTTCTCGCTCATGGGTTCAGTCGACGATTATATAGCGCAAGCGATTGACCGCTTGAACAGCGACGACATAGGCGCAGCGATTCAAATGTACCGTGAAGCGCTCAAATTAGACCCGAGCGATCCTACGGCATTGACCGGACTTGGGGCTGCACTCGACGAGTCAGGAGAGCTGGAAAGCGCGATAGATTGCTACCGAAAAGCGCTAAAAGCTGCTCCTGATGATGTTATTGCACGCAGCGGCTTAGGCGTTGTCTATGAGCAACAGGGCGATATCGATGTTGCCGCGCAGGAGTATCGCGCTGCATTGTCCATTGACCAACAAACTGCCTTCTTACACATTGCCTACGCTCGGGATCGGCACCAAAAGCGCCTCTTAAGGGAAAAAGAGGGATACGAGTTAAAAGCCAAAGAGCTGGCAGAGCTCATTGACCGCTACGCGAGCATTACTGAAGCGGTCGATCGAGATGTCGCAAAGTACTTTCCAAAGTAACGTGCTTCCGCTTGTCAGCGAAGACTACTTGGCGGCCGGTGGCTGGCCGACTAGAACTGCCTTAACGAAGTGAAGGGGGTTGCTATGTACGACCTAAGGGCCATTGGCACGGTGCAGTCGGCAGTGACGCAATCACGTGATATGCCACTGCAAGGCGTTCCGGCAGTCATCAACGTGTTTGATGAGTTTGTGGCGGGGCTGACAGGCTTAGAGAGCGATACGCACATAAATGTCATCGGCTGGTTTGACAAGGCTGATAGAGCGCCACTGATGGTAAGGCCGCGAAAAATAAACCCTCAGCTCGAAAAGCGCGGCGTTTTTTCTCTGCGCTCGCCGGTACGGCCAAATCCACTGTCGCTCAGTGCCACACATCTAGTAAAGGTGGACGGTCCACTCCTATACGTCGAACCGCTTGATCTTATCGACGGATCACCGGTCGTGGACATAAAGCCGTATTCAGCCGGATGGGACGCCATTTTTTGGGCAAGAGACACACACTCTGCGTATATTACTCAACACATGGCGGAGGGAGACGTGCTCGCGGAACTTTTCCGAGAAGCGTTCAATTTTCACGGGGAGAAATGCGCGGCGATAGCAGTTTCGGCGAAGATCGCGTACGAAGCTGCACAGGCGCTTGAAGCAAACGTGCGCGACATCCGTCTCCAGCTTCCGCGAAATGTGAACCCTCACTTGGCTGACGGTCTCGTTGGCGTGTCAAAGGCTACAATGGGCAACGCCAGGCTCACGTTTTCCGAAGATCCGGACATTCGTATTTGGACCGCTACTCGGTCAGTTAGTTATCGTGTGTTCGACATATCTGACTCAGATGCGCAACACGTTCTTCGAATGAGCGCCGATCAACTGTTCTCGAAGCAGTAGTTCGCGTTGAGCGTTCCGTGTTGCACTGGTTTAACCTCATTGAGGTGCTTGCCTTTGCCGCATGAGTAGGCAAAGGTCCGCTGCAAGCTGGCTTGGGAACGCCCCGCTTGTGACGCAAAGTATTATATTTTCTGTGCATGACGTGCTTGTATGGAAGAAGCTCTCTCTGTTCGCGTCACGTACCTGAGCCACTCGTGTTTCGAGGTGCAAGACGTCGATCATACTCTCTTGATTGATCCATTTTTTAGCAAAGAAAACCCAAACGCGCCCAGTTACGCCGGAAAACCCGATATCGTGCTTATCACGCACGAGCACTTTGACCACACCACTGCTGAGAGGTTTAGCGCGACGGTAGTTGTGCCGCCAACCATGGCAGGAAGATTCCGCAAGGCGGTTGTCATGGAACGCGGGCAAACTAGGCTTGTTGAAGGGGTTCGCGTGACCATGGTCGGCGCGAGCCATCATCAGAGCAAGTATCCGACCGGCTACGTCTTCGAACTCGGGGGCGTTCGATTCGCACATCTCGGCGACACCTATTTGGATGGCGTTCAACCTTTGGAGAACGTCGCCGTGCTATTCATTCCAATAGGCGGCTTTTTCACGATGAACGTAGAAGAGGCGCTTGAAGCTCTCGACATCATTAAGCCCGATGTCGTCATTCCGATGCACTTCAACACCTTCAGTCAGATCAAAGCAGATCCGCAGCGATTCAAGCAACTAGCCGAAAACGCAGGCCACCAGGTCACCGTGCTTCCGGTAGGGGGGACGGCGACCTTCTAGACCGATCTTGTCGATTGATTCTACTGGTCGCAGTGTTCAAGGCCGACTGAGCTGTATGGTGGACGGGATAGAGTAATCGATGGAGCAGTGCCGCGTTTCAGTACTGGTTGCCTGGCGTCTGACGCGCTTTGCTCAGCGGCTTGATCCGACGCGTTTCACTGAAACGATTGAGCGGATTCAACCCGCGCACATAGCGCTCGCTTTGTATTCGACGCCTTCGCTGTTGATCGATTTTGCGCGGGCTGCGCATCCCACGTCCTTGAGTCAAGAAAATGAGATGGATCGTCACATCAGACGAGAGAACCCTTCGCGTGGCATTTTTTGGGGTTGCTACTGCAAAAAGAATCTACGCTATGAACGCTGCGACCCGAGCTCTGAACGAGGACCTAGTTGGTCTCGTAATATGCCGATGCGAGTTTGCGAATCGTCTGTGCGGCCTGTTTGCCGACGCCTCGCACCTTCGTGAGCTCTTGAGTCTGCGCGCAAAAAATGGTTTCAACGGAGCCGAAATGTTCCAACAGGGCGCGAGCAGTAGTTGGCCCTATCGAGGGAATTGCGGCGAGTACATATTCTTGCTGCTCTTGAAACGTCTTTAGGATCTTCTTTCCGTGCACGCGAGGAGTCCGCTTTTTTTCCAGTTGTTCTCGTTCTGTGATCACAAAAAGTTGCATGGCCGTTTCGGCAGCGTTGCGTGAGCATATTATCGGCACCCCCAGATCCACAGTAATAGCAGCGAGCATGCCACGGATCGCATTAGGGTGCACGTCTGTCTGCGTGAAGAGGTCAGGTCCTTCGATGACGATGAGAGGCCGTTCGTAGTTTGTAGCGAGCTCTTGGATTTGAGCTAGAAGATCACGGCCCGTCAGCGATGCAGCGAAGTCACGGTCAGTTTTCCGCTCCACAGCGACTCGGTCACTCAAGATGTAGTCGGCGACAGGAAGCGCCCGACAGTCAACGATAGCCCCAAGCGCTTGAAGCTCTTCTATAACCCCTGATCGAGCTTCTCGATGGTCGGCGACAATCTGTATCACACTTGTGCCTATCTTTTTTTCGTGGGAATCAAAGTCCAGTAGCGTCTTTTGTTGCTCTTCAGAGAGAGCGCCCGCCGGTCTATTTGCCGTGTCAGGATCTCGACCTTTATTTTGAGTGCCCCGAACGTCATCTTCCGCGGGGAAGCTGCATTGGGTCTCCAATCGTGCGTGCGTTGATGTGAGATCGTCTGCGTCACTCAGCGGCGTTCGACGAGCTAATTGTCCGCGCCCACTTTCGGCATCAATTTGAACGAGCTCCGCGACCTGAGCGTGCTTTGCGCTCATACGCTTCATTTCGGCACTCATCACGCGCTTTTTTCGGGTGCTCGAAAAGCTGTACGTTTCGTCCCGCGTACCTTTTGTTACCAGAACTACTATACGACCGGCTCGTCTTCTTCCAGTGCGGCCCTCTCGCTGGATGCTGCGGATTGCGGAAGGAATAGGCTCGTAGAATACCACCATGTCGGTAGCAGGAATGTCCAAGCCCTCCTCTGCAACGCTTGTAGCGACGATGACGTTGTATGTCCCATTTACGAAGTCTGTTACGAGCTGCACCTGTTCTTTCTGTGAGAGGCCTTTTTGTCCGTCCTTCTTTGCTTGGCCGACGAATTTCTCTGCCCGGATGTCCCGCATCGGGTTGAGCGTATTTTTGACGAGTTCGGCGGTATCGCGGTAGTTCGTGAAAACGATGATTCGTGAATCGGGTTTGCGCGCCAGTTGCTGCGCGACGACGTCTTTCAAGGCGTCAAGCTTTGGATGCATTTCGTCCAGACGGTTTGAAAGCGTCATGGCCGCCTTTACGTGATCATCGGCGACGAGGCTTCGCGATGCTTTGCTGCCCTTTTTTGACTGCGCTTCTCTGTTCAGCCGCTCAAAGTACTTGCGCGTCGGCACGATGCCCTGGGTCTCAATCAATCCAATAGCATGCCGTAACTTGATCACCTCAGCAACCAGAGACATCGCTCTGTAGTTCCTATCGGTGGCGACTTTGTGCTGTATTTTGATCAATTCGGACGTGGAGACCCATTCGCTGAACACAACTTTCAACTTCATAAGTTGGCGCAGCCGCTGCGACGCCGCTTGCTTGAGATTCTGCCGAATGGTCTCCATCTGGGCCGGCAATGAAAGTTTGCGCGTCTCTACGTTCTTCTCGTGCGTGTACGGATACACATCAGGATCAGACTCGGTGCGGATCTCGATATTATCAATGAACAGGTTCTCGCTCACTTCGTGGATTTTCTCAACGGTGCCGCCAGGAGAGGCGGTCATCCCTAGGATAAGGGGGTCGGGTGCCTGCTCGACATACTTGCTGGCGATAAAGCGATACGCATAGTTGCCGACCGCGCGGTGTGCCTCGTCAAAGATGATGAGTTTCACGTCAGAAAGAGCGATCCTCGCCTTTTTAAGATCGTTTTCAATGACTTGAGGCGTAGAAACGATCGCTTGCTGTTTCTGCTTCCATAGTTCTCTTCGCT
>PLGY01000001.1 GCA_003139855.1 Candidatus Methanoflorens stordalenmirensis | reverse complement strand
GAAGGAACACGCTATGCTATCCTCGCTTGGCCTGCTCAAGAATTGCGGCACTCTTAGATGAGAGCTACCACAACAAAAGCGGCCGGGGGCTGTTGCTTACGCTGATGCACGAGTTACAAACGGCCAGGCAATAGTAAAAGAAAAACACGCCCCCGTCACGTTACGAGGGGCGTTCCTTACCTATACGTTGCTCTATACGTGTCTCCATATTGGTATCAGCAACGCTGAAGACGTTAGGGAGGGCTGCCCCGGAGGTCCATTCGTTGTAATTACCTACAGGGTCTCCGCTAGCCCAGAGGTTCCCGCTAGTGGTGCTGACGCACACTATGGGGTTGTCGCTGGGGGGAGGACTGAAGCCGGTGTGGCAGTGGACAGCGCCTCGGGGGGCTTTCCGCTGAGGGTACCCCAAGTGCTCCCTACGCTCCCAGCACCCTTATGCCAGAGCTGATGGTCCGTGCCTTGTACAAAGAGATAAAGATCTTCACTCACAGCGGGTCCTGTGTTAGGGGCGAGTTGCCCGCCGAGAGACTGCCAGTTAGACCATTTACTGTCATTCCAGTTCTTCTACCAGACGGCACCGTCACTGCACACACAAAGACGTCGAGGCGGAAGTAACTGGCGTTCCAGGGGGAGGCCGCAGCGGGTGGTGAGGTACACACTCCACCGAGTGAGTCCCGTGTAGTGCCGTTAGTGTGCCAGAGGGCTCTGCAGCCTCTTCAGCGTCTAGGCGATGCGGCCCCGCTAGAATCGATGTGACAAACGCAGCAAGTGTCTGGGTAAGCTCTTCTTTTAAGTCAAGCGCGAACGTCTGCACATACGATCCGTCGAGGCGTTGAGCCCTGCCGAGGCAGTAGCTACAGGCTGCCCCGTATAGCACCACACATCTGAGCTGCGCATCTCGTCGCGTTTGTTCTACGCTCTCTACAAGCTCTTCTAGTGGCACTGTGTGGAATTACGCAGCAAAGAGGTTGTAGATCTCCTGGTTTCTTGTCGCCTGTATCAATCTGGGGGATCGTTTGCACAAAATGTGTTGTAAAGACTCAAGGAGCTCGAATCTACGTTCGGTCTCAGCCCTGAATCTCTAGGCGGTGAACGCACTTCATTTTGAATAAATGTTGGGCCTCTTGATTCTGAAAAAAGCAAACGTCCCGTCACAAAATCAAAAACGCGTGCCTCATACTCGTCCTAAATAGTTCAAATGTTCGAAATAGGCTTATAATAGTTCGGATCTATGAACTATCATGGACAAACAGACATATCGGCTCCGTCTGTATCTATCGATCATTCAAGCCATCACCAACAAAGCGTTTGGAGTAGGCCCGGGAATGCGAAGTGATCTGTCCGCGAATGAGTCATTCATCGTCTATCGATGCAATTTTTCTGACGTTAACATGAAGGACATCGCAAAAGCCACCGACGTCGTCAAAAGCACGGTTTCCTACTATATCGACGCGCTTGAGAAGAAGGGCTATGTACAGCGAGTCCGCGGTGAAAAGGATAAGCGAGACGTCTTCGTCGTTCCGACTAAGAAAGCGAAAACCTGGATCGCAGATACCGAACAGAAGGTGTTCGATTACGTGGCAGAGGGCATGTCAAGGCTGGTTTCTGATGAGCAAGAACAGTTCGTTGCGCTATTCTCGAAGTTCGTGGGGGAGACTGAAGCTATGCCGTATAAGGAGATTATGAAATCGATCCGAGAGGAGCCTGAAGCCAAATAAACTGCACTATGAACGTGAAGAGGGCACACCCAGCAAGGAGTCGTCAAGATGCACACAGAATTCACTGACGAAAGTAAGCCATCGCCTAAGGTCGCGAAAGGATACAAGAGAGTGGGAATGGAGGGCTTTATTGCCAAGTGGTACGATAAGAACGCCCGAAAAGGTACGCCGGAACAATATAAAACGTGGGCAAAAATGGTGGCCGAGAACGTAACGGAGGGCGATAGCGTCCTTGAAGTCGCTCCCGGCCCTGGCTATCTGGCAATAGAACTGGCAAAACGTGGAAAGCACACGATTGTCGGATTGGACATCAGCAGAACATTTGTTGAGATTGCGCAAAAGAACGCCACGGAAGCAGGCGTAGGGGCCGCAGTGCAATTTAGAGAGGGAGATGCCGCACACATGCCGTTTGACGATGAAACGTTTGATTTCATCATCTCAACGGCCGCGTTCAAAAATTTTGCAGACCCGATTGGGGCTCTGCGTGAGATGTACAAGGGTGTTGCGCGCGCACGGAAAGGCCGTCATAATCGACATGCGGAGAGACGCGTCAGATAGAGCCTTGCGTAATTCTGTAAAAAGCATGGGCTTGAGCAGAATAGGTTCACTTACGATGAACTGGACCTTTAAGTGGCTTCGACGGACGGCCTACACGAAAAACCAATTCGAGGAGTTTATTTCTAGGACTAAATTTCCGAGGCACGACATTCGAGATTCAGAAGACTCGATCGGGTTCGAGATATGGCTCGAAAAGGACAGTGACGACGAATTGTCGGTTCCCGACTGGATTGATCCTAGTTTGGTAGAAACAAGCTAAGTCGTTAACGTACAGGGACGGCACAAGCGGATGATAGCAAACCTGTCGTGCTCTCTCTTAACTTTAAATCGGGAGACGTTCAAGGAGCCCTTGTTGAGAATCTGCACGGGTCGGGGTTGTTGCTTTGGCCCGCATGCCCCGTCTCGTTCTCTTGACACTTTCGTGTTTTTTACATGACCAATGCTAAAATAGGTTGATCGATTTTTTCTGACGTCATAAATAGCTTCAAGATGGTCGTCATTCAAGGCGTTCGGCTCTGGCGAGGCAGTAGCTGCACGCTGCCCCGCATATGACCACATATCTTAGTTGGGCGTCTCGCCGAGAGCGTTCTAAGTTTTCGAGAAGGTCTGCGAGTGGCACTGTGTGAACGTACGCAGCAAAGAGGTTGTGGATGGCCTGTTTCTTATCGTCTGTATAGGTCTGAGGACGGATTGCTTGCACAAAAGGTGTTTTGTG
>PLGY01000066.1 GCA_003139855.1 Candidatus Methanoflorens stordalenmirensis | reverse complement strand
GGCGGTGCGTCTTCGACGACGATGTAGTCAACGAATACATCGAGAAGATGGCCGCGGCTGACGGGATCATATTGGGTTCTCCGGTCTATTTCACCGACGTGACTGCAGAGATGAAAGCATTGGTCGACCGGGCCGGGGTCGTTTCCTTGGCAAATGACGGGCTCTTCAAGCGCAAAGTGGGATCGGCCGTCGTTGCGCAGAGGAGGCTTGGCGCGATCCATTCTCTCGATACGCTGCTCCACTTCCTGCTCATCGCGGACATGATCGTTCCGGGTTGGCCGGTGATTGGTGTCGGGAGGGATATCGGTGACGTTGACAAGGACGATGAAGGCATCGCGCGGGCAAAGAATGTCGGGAGAAATATGGCGTGGCTTCTGAAGGCTGTGATAAGATGATTGACATCTGCTCTTTCGAAGACCAGGACAACGGGTTTAGTTAAGGCCGGCGCATCTTCAAAGACGAAGGAGGAATAATTGCGCGCTGCCTTGTCCATCTATTATACATTAAAAAATGAGAGTACGATAGCGTTGTCTGGCCTTCCAAGAGTTTCTGCCATTAAAGCCCCCACACTGCGAGAGTGGAAGGTATTGGGTCTGATTATGAAAAACTATTAATGAGTAGCTAATTCAACTGATGTTGAGGTTTTTTAAAATGGTATCTGAAAAAGTACTGCATTTTCAAGGAAAAAACAAGGACCTAAATCAATTATCGCAGCAGATTGTTCAGCAACTAACGACTGAAGGCTACAAAACACAGTCATCCACTGCGCCTTTGGGAATAGTCATACAGGCAACAAAGGCTGGGATTTTGCGGGATATCATCACTGCGGACAGAGCGTTCAGCATCCTCATAACGGGTCAGCCGGATGATTTTTCAATCCACGTAGGTATAGGCAAGTGGATCCAGAACCTGGCAGTGGCAGGAGTCGAAGTCATCTTTCTTTCTTGGCTGTTTCTTGCGGTTGACGTGCCCGAAATGCTGTGGACTGAACACGTTGAAAAAGGCATCGTCACAGAAATAACGCAGATCGTAGGTTAAACCAAAAAAGACTTCCTTTTCCTCTTTTTTTGGGCCAAAACTAAATCGGCACATTGTCTTGACTGCGGAATCGAATTGAAGATCAGTCGAGCAATGATCGGAATGGTCGAAAGGCTAAAAGTTAGTTTCCCACAAACTCAATTACAAAGAGGAATACAGCAAAAATCTGGTGGTTTTTAGAGGATTGCCCAAACAGCTCTCAAAGAGTTGGGAGCCGTGATTTTTGAGGCTTTTTTCTTTGCAGGCATGGCCGGCTTTGTTGTCTGCAAGCGGCGAGCCGTGCGAATATCCCGTCATGTAATCTACCAACAAAGCCCGCATATGAGGAATCTTCTAACTTTAGGGGGATAGCTAGATAATACTCACAAAGAGCGGGGGAAATGAGTAAATTACCAACACGTGGGGCAAGAAGTGAGGTTGGCTTTATTTTTTTTGGGCAAGTGAGCGATGCGACGTGGAAAGCTCGGAAGCTGGAAAAGAGGGTGTAGGCGGTTCATTATTTGGCCGCAGAAAGAAAAAGCGGTCGGCGCCTAGTAATTTCCAAGCAGCCTGCGACAAAACTAGCTTGCAAATCGTCAGACAATCGTTCAAGCAAGCGCAACGAACCCCTTACGCCTGAACACACAAGAGGATACTAGTTTCTATCATTATTTGGCTTAAAATACCGCTAGAACGCGCTCTCTGTCAAGCTACGTCTATTTTGCGCTGAGCAGGCTGGCTATTCGTGCATTGATGGCAGAAGCATCGGTAGGAGCGACCCAACGCGCGACTTCGTGGCCGTTGTTCAGCAGGATAAGCGTCGGGATTGTCGTCACATTGTACTGATCGGTCAGCGAGCTTGTATAGCTCTCGATCGGTGTCACGGTGACCTTGCTTGTGTTTTCAAGCTGGTGAAAGCTCGTAGTGCCCTCTAATGCTTGGCAATAGGGACAGTCAGGCTCATAAAAGAATAGCACCGTCAAGTGTGCCGGCGGCGGCGTTGGTGTTGGTGTAGGCGTTACTGATGCGGACGGTGTGCTGCTTGCCGTTGGGCTGCTGTTAGTTGATGACGTGCAACCCGCTATTGATAACGAGGCCACTATCACAAGCACGGTGATAATTAACAACTTTTTTATCATATACGTCGCTCTTCCCTTAGCTCCTAACTCCTTATTTCTTTTTTGATCCGGAGCTATCTCCTGTCGCGAACTATTTTCTCCATGTCCTGTCCCGACTTTTCCAAGTCGGCAAGCGTCATCACAGGCGTCATAGAAAGATCAGCCCCCCAATCGAGCCACGGCGGCTCGGTCACTAAGGCCATTTTGTCAATGCTTGGCATATCCAGCACGAAATATATTGTCCGCTGTCCGTCAGAGGGTGTAAAGTACACCGCCTCTGGCTTCACATCGTTGACATACTTCATTAGCTGTTTGAATAACGTTCCACTCTTTATCAGTGGGTTGGCGATTTCGCCGGGTATTGTACATTTAACCATAAAACGCATGTTGTAACCTCATATCAGGTTTACAGTGCGCACCGATAAACCTTCGTAGCGGAAAACTCGGGGGAGCTCACTTATGCCCGATGATGGGGTATGAAGCTGCCGGCTGGTCGTTAATGAGTTGGCAACGTTGGCGGAGGTTGTCGAAGATAGCACGGCGCGTTCCTCTTGACAATTCGAAAGTGCGCCGTCGATATGCATATCTCGCCTCTGAAAGCTCACTAAGTCTTTCTTTTTTCGATTTGCTTTGATTTTTAAACCGCTACAAAAGCGTTATGATATCAGCTGCATTTCACGTCAAATAGGGGCCTGCAGGCAATGTGCATTTTGCGAGGGGCACGAATATGAAAAAGGGGACGTCTCTCTGCAAATTCTTTCCAGCGGTTATTGCATTTACGTTCAGTTTCAATAGTTGTTTTAGTCGATGTTGCTCTGCAACGTCAAAGCTGTGGATTTAGATATCTTCGGACACCTTTTCTTTTATAAACCTATAGAGCCCGTCAAGGTGAATAATCGCTTTGCTCCGGTCGGTAGGAGCTTCTTCGAAGTCTTGGAGGAATACCACATCGTCGTTCTCTGTGATAGCAACCACTGGATTGAGGTTATTATGGAACTTCGCTGCTCCTTTCATCTTTAGCCATTCAGTGAGATCGGCGATAACTTCACCCCCAAACTCGTCGCGTACGGTATTGTAATCGGAACCACGTAGCAGCTTCTTTAGCTCCCACATTCTAACCTTAAACCAATCTATTGCTTCTGTCATAGCTGTCGAACCACCCTTATGTTTTGAATCTCGGTTTCAATCCTTGTTTTTGTGGATGTTGCTCTGCAACCCCTCCAAAAAATACCCCTTTTGCGTCATAATCCTTGTCATGTTGTTTCTCCAGAAGAGCTGCCGTACTGATATGACGCGTTCTTCTGCGCCTAAGGACATTGCCTGCCTGAGGCAATCACCCGCGCATACAAAATCGTCTCGGGGTGATGGGGGCTGCCCGGTACGGAGTCATCAAAGCTGATATCGTATGTCAGCATCAACAAAATGACTGTCGCTGCTGCTGGATGTTTTCGTGGCACTGTTCGCTTGGGGGTAGCGCTGCTTATTTCGTCCCGTGCTTGTTGCCTCGTTTTCTTTCCAGCCATAGGTTGCGCGTCTCTGCATCAAAAGTCATGCTCCTATAACCCAAACTCGCCAGCTGTTGATCTAATTGCTCAACCCTTTCCCGCGCTTTTGCTTCGTCGTCAGGTGTCATGCAACCAAACGCCACCCACCCGTCTTCAACGCCTGCTTTTAACCAGTCAAGGATAAAACGCGCCAGTTCGTTTGGTCGTCGTTCAGTGTAAAACTCTATTGTGCAAAAAATTGAGTCATGATAGGGCCGATGGTCAGCAACCCCGAAAGTACCGAAAGGAGTGAGTAGTATATTGTTATCGCCGAGGAAAAGGGCCCAATCCTTTACCCTGTGCTCTTTAGCGGGAGTGGGGCCAGCCAGATTCATAACGTCGGCGTCGCTGAAGTAGTTAATAACGGTTCCTAGGAATTGAATGGCCCGAAAACCTTCGACAAACCCCCCTTCAGTTAGCCCATCTACGGTGAAGCAGGCGCGCCAATTTTTCTTTCTGTTTTCCCCAAACACAGTTTCTTGGCGCGCATAGGTAACGGGCCGCAAGAGACTCATCACGACAATAAGCAGATCTTCTTCGTTTAGGCGGTTTTTGTCGACGAATCTACCGTGCGCATCATCTTGTAGGTCGGCGGGTACGTCGGCGCCGCACGGTTTGCAGTCGATTGTCAGCAGCGCTGATTGCATCGGCATTCCGAAAGTTTTATCCATGGTCTTTTCTCCCGGTCACACGCATTCACCTTTGCTTCCCAAATGCGGTCGAGTGCAAGGCAAGCACGGACGATCGCAAAGATGCGCCACGCACGCATAACCGTTATGATTCGCGATGGCAGTGTTTCAAATATTGGCTGTGCAGCACTCTAAAAGAAGAAGAACCCGCCAAGAAAGAGGGGGCACCAGTTACACGGCTGTAGCGAAGCTAGTGGAAAATAGAAGGATCTAACGGACGTCAAATCGTTCGAACGTAGCCATTCTTTGACCATTTGAACACCACGCACGGTTTCTACGGTCACATTTCAACCGAAGCCTTTATATTATGTTCTGAACGTTCTTAGGTGCCTAGTGTCTAAGCTCTCGCGAGAAAGTTATGCGCGCAAACAAGATCGTGCCATTTTCTGTAGTCATATTCCTGATAAGCGCCTCAGTTGCAGATACAGCTTCTTTCGCACGAGATACCCATGAACAAGTTAGTCCCTCATAGAAAAACGGGCGTCCGCACGCACAGTCGGAGTCGGCCTGGTGGAAAATGCGTCACTCTTTTAGTTCTGGCTACGGTTTTGCTCTCTCTCACAGCGGCGACGGTAAATGCCGCAAGTCCAGCGGCAAGCGCAACTAACGCGAGCCCTACGGTAGGGGCCGCGAAGCATCCTATAGGGTACGCTATTGCGGGTCCGCCGTCGATGATAGACTCTGGCTCACTTGCCTATTTTAAGGCACACGGGTTCTCCACTGTGGAGCTTATAGTTCCAGATAGCGGAACATACCAGACCGAGCTCAATACGATCAAAGCGCTTGGCATGCAGCCGGTTATTGATGTTGAAGCGGTCATTTGGAGCGGAGGACGGCTTCAGAGCACCCCGATAACCAGTTTCGGTCCCTATTTTCAATCACTTAAGAACGCCGGGTGGGAATATGTTGCCTCCGAGGGGGGCAGACCGGGCGATCTTACTTACATGCAGCAGTTTTTCAAGGGATATGTAAACTACAATTGCGACCAGTGCGGCCTTTGGCTCAACGTGTACAAAAACCCATTCACGGTCATGAACAGCTGGGAGAGCTACTATCCTCCGGAGTGGTCGTCCATCCAACAGGGAGCAAAACAGGCCGCCGCCGCTGGCATCCAGAACGGCATCATGGCAGGGCTGTGGGCCAACAGCGGGGGCGACAACCCGATTCTCGCCAACACCCTGGGCGGCGGCTCGCCTAGTTACAAGTCAATGCTCGACTGGTCCTACGCAAATGGGATCGGCTTCACGCAATTTTGCGTATGGTGTAGCCTTGATCCCCACGTGCTCAGCGACTATGAGCACCTAGGATTCCCACAGATAGTCGCAAATCTACAGGTTGAGTATCCACCAACTAGTTCAGCACAAACGTCATCTAGACTTCCCGCCACGCTCACCCTCACCCCCTCCACCACCACCGCCAGTGTCAATCAGCGGGTCACCTTCACCGCCACGCTCTCGTGGTGGAACCCCGCAACCGGCAAATGGGTTGCCACGAGCGGAAAGCCGATACAGATCTGGCACACGCTGAACGGCGTGCGCTACAACGCTGTGACGAAAACGACGAACGCGAGCGGCAAGGTCACGTTTACACAGAAGTGGACATCAGCTGGCAAAAAGCTCTACTACGCCACCTTCGCCGGTGACACGTGGTACAAGGCATCGACGAGCGCAGCCCTGACGATCACCGTTAATTAGCCCAGACACGCGAGCGAGGGCGTTGATAGTGCACAGAGCACGAGCCGACTGCAAAAGATCAACGCCTCTGGTTGCTGTTCGCTCACTGAGAGGGAGCCGCACCAAGCACTGTGGTTTTTTGGAGAATCTCGCTATAAGCAGTCGGGGCTGTCATTAGTTTCTCCGGACATAGGTGACGAATGTAACGGGCGAATCAAATTAGCCGTCAATGATGGATTGCCGTAGGTGCGTCAAATTCGTCGGCTGTAAGCTGCGAGGCGATGATGAGCGCATCTCGTATTGAGAATATTATCGCCGTCCGGCCGCGTGACAGATTGACGGTTCTGCATTACCGGCCGTGCCTAAGCGTTATTCGCCGGTCGGCGATGAGCGATGAATGATGAAGGTGTGCTGAATAGAGAGCGCAACTGCTCGTTTTCTTGTAAACAACCAACGGTGTTGCTCTGCAACATCGGTTCATTTATTCACTCATTCTCAATACCTTCAAGGACTTCTTCTACGATCTCTCGCACCCGTCTATTGGTCATCGCAGCAGAACGTGCCAGCGTCGTTTCAGGGAACGAAACGTCTGTACAAAGTTGATCTAGATCTTCCTTCTCATGGTCGAGTAATTCAAGAACCTCTACTAACCTCTCTTTCATTTATTCACCTTCCATAATCGGCAGTGCTTATAGCAGTCAGCTGTTATTTCTTTGATTTTGTCATAGTCTTATTGCGTTGCCTTTTTTAAACCAGGGCGCATTGCCTACGACTTTTGTATCGATCATCGGCATTTAATCCTTCGTTGACGAGATGTAGGTACCTGTGTCTCACAAGTTCAAGAGCCGCACATTCCAAAGTCTTTTACTAATCGTAGAATGTGCGCCTTGTCTTCTTCAGGTTTCAATCGTTGCTTTAGTGGATGTTGCTCAGCAACCCTTCCCGAAAGTACTCCTCTAGCGTAATCACCCTTGTCGTGTTGCTTCTCCTGAAGAGACACTGTACTGATATCGTTTCTAGTCGACCCCTCGTAATTAGGCTGCCGGTGCGCTAGGCGAAAGCATATAATGGGGCGCACGCGTGAGGACGTTTCTGTTTGCAAATGATCGATTTGAGAAATGACTAAAGCCGCCACGAGCACGCTAAGGTAGTTTTGATAACTCCCTAACTTCTTAATATATCTTATTTTTCGCGCTTCGGACGACCGAAAACAAGCGCAATCTCTCGTGCCCAACGAAGTAGCTAAAAGATCCCTAAGACGGCAAGTGAGCTACCAGTGTTCCCAATTCAAAGAAGAATTATAAATATGCCCGCGCGGTTGTACTGCGCGACCAACATGGGACTATTTGACAGGTTCAAGTCGAGCACTGCACCAACGCAGAAAGGACTGACAGCGAAGGAATTGTGTGACAAAGGAGATGCACTTGCAAAGTTAGGGTGCCACGAAGAGGCCCTTCAGTGCTTCGACAAGGCGCTTGCGATAGACCCGCGGTATGCTAAGGCGTGAGCTCTGAAAGGAGCCACTCTTGGCATGTTAGATCGCCACGAAGAGGCCCTTCAGTGTTTCGACAAGGCGCTCGCGATAGACCCGAAGACCAACCGCACAACAAGGGAAACCGGTGGCACGTGAGAAGATTCGTAAAACCACACCCAAGAAGGCAGTGAGGAAAAGAAACAACGAGCTGCTAGCTAAGGAACGAGCGAAAAGAACACGCTATCCTGAAAGGCCCACCCAACAAATGTGCAAGACCCCCTTTGTATCACGCTCTTTTGTGGCCTTCCGGGAAGAAGGCATAGGGGGAATCTGCCCTTCACTCATTGATCCGGACACGGCAAGTGAATCGGCTTAAAAAAAGGAATGTGAACGGGGAGCTATGGAGAGGATACTTCGTTCGCCCTCTTCGCAGCTTTCCAGGCTGCTCGGAATCTTATTAAGATCCTGTACAGCGTCAAAAAGCATAGGCCAAGAAGTACGACAGCGACTATGATTCCTCCAACAGGCCCTAGCACTGCAAACATAGCGGCAATGATAAGCACAGCGACTACAAGCAGCCAGAAGCCGAGGACTAAAAATAGCCCCAGAAACAGCCCCTGAACAAAAGACTCCCTTATTTTATCACCTCGGTTTCAAATGCCAGCACTCCGTTTTATGACGTGCCGCTTGCGTTATCGTCGCATAGGGGATGCCCACTGTGTCGTACTAGGCCAATGTTCGGTGTTGGTGGTAGTTCCCCCCGACATAGTCTGTTAGCACGCGCGGCGTTGTCGCTGCGGCTAACAGGTCTTGAGTAATTTTTGAGCATTTTGCATTAAACTTCTCGTTCCTCGTTCTAAACGAACTTAGGTTTCGACGATCCAAAACTTAGAGCGTGTTTGTAGGTGCACAGTAACAGTATTGTTCGCTTTCACTGCCAATCTACGCTTCTTAGAGCGTTGGCCCATGCCTTCCCTTTTTTCAAGGCAAACGAAATGCACGCTCATTTGCTCTTCTTCTCTATTAGGGGGTTTTCATTGAGACGTCGTGTTGGACGACGTCCCCATCAGATATCCGCCAAACCCTATGAGCCAAAGCACGATAGGATATACCGCCCATCGCTCTGCCCCTCCGACGCCGAGGAACGCGACGGCTGGAGTTACGTATGGACCTATGGCAAAAACCAACGCGGTGATCCCCAGAATCACCGAGAAATAGCGGAGGGGTGCCTTTTGTTGGTTGAAGGCCGCGATTGCGGCGAAGCCCCCGGCGATGAACGTGAGCCCTGACAACAGCCAGTGTATAATGCCGAAGGTCTCGTTGAAAATGCCGACCCCAACGGAGCCTATGCCGGCGAGGGCGATTAGCAACGGAAGTGCTGAGGGAAAAGCACGTTTATCAAGCGCGCGGTGAAGTGCGTACGCGCCTCCGATGATCAAGAGGCCTCCAACAACCAACGTTGCATCAAGAACGGCGCCGGCCGGCTGCATAATCGCGCCACTTGTGGCACCCCCCAAATCGCTTATATAGTTCTGCGAGACGCTATAGCCGGGATATGTCGCTTCCGCGGTAACGATTCCTAAGAGGATTAGCGTTCCTGCGATGAAGAAGAGCGCGCCAGCGACGTTCAGTCTGTTCATGCGCACATCAGGCAACTTGTGCGCACTTAGCTTTTTCTGAGGAGGTAAACGACAGATCTCGAGCCCGCGAGATTATTGCCTTCAGCACAAATTCAACCTTTGTTCATGCACATCATTATAAGTAAAGAAAATAAGAACGGCAAGCGCCTCGCTGAGACGCGGAGGTTAGTTGATTTTGACGTCTTTCTGATCTGCGCGCTTTTTGAGAAACGTGTATCATGGTGCTATCGCCTCGGAAGCCGGGCACCATACGTTTGGCGCTTTCAAAACAGGCGCTTAAGACGACTCGCTTTGCGTTCTCGGGCTCAGTTATGTTTAGAGCGCAGGCATAGGGCGCACGCCACTCACGCTATTTTGGCGATGCCTCCAAGAGGGACAATGGTCACTGTTTTTCCCAAATACGAGACAAACGAACCATCTCGTTTATCTCTTCTTGTCCTCTCCTGGGGAAACTAAGCCCCAGGTGCCAGGGGAACACGAGGGTGAACCACTTGTTCAGTCTGTTTACGTAATTTTCCCAGCTCCAGATGAGATCCGCAAACTCCTCCTTCGTCTCAACAGTATCTAAGGAGTCCACAATGTTATTACAGAGTTCGAGAAGCTTGGGCAAATTCAACCATGGAGCCGGGCATTTAGGGGGGTCGGTATCACCTAAGAGCTTGGCCATGTGCACCGTCAAGTACTTCCACATTCTCTTGCAGTGCTCAAGAGTAAAGAGAGGATCTGCGATCGCGGATCGGATCGCAGGCTCGATTGTCCACCATCCCATTGCCTGAGTGTCCGAGACAAGGAACAGAAGGTTGCCCAACACCTGACCGTCTGTCCCGGCCCCACTTGGAAATATCCCGAGTCTGCTCATCTTGACCTCCTCAGGTTCATGCCACCATATTCGGTCTATTTCCTCCTCGATTTCGTTTTTCACCTCTCGCCAGTGTTTAGCCACAACTTACACATCCTTCCTCTTTAGAGTGATCGTCTGCAGGTGGTGCGTGATGAATTGGGCGTTCCATATCCTCCTCCCTGCCTCATAGAGCTCTCCTAGAGCATCTTTAGAGACCCTAGCCACCACCGGCCCTTTCGCCACTAAAGGTTCGGTCAGATCGGGTCCATAAGCAATCGCAATGTCGTGTCCTCCACTGTACACGATGGAGCCTGGCTTCAGTTGGCTGAGAAGAAGCCGTTTCTTTCCGAGGGGAGTGGCCTGCGAACCTATGGCAACAGGATGTTTCGGAGGCCGGCCACAACCATGGAAGTAGTCTCCTGTGGACAATGTGTGGTGGCATATCATCTTCATGGGTTGGCCTAAAAGGTCCCACAGCGTCTGGCACATTTCGGGTTCTTCTTGGATAAGGAGGGTTGCGGGGATTCCTGTCTTTCTCAATGGAAACTCGATCAGAATCATTTTGTCCATAGGATTTGTCTCCTTCTATCAAGATGGTCCAAAGTCCTTTATTACCCTAACCGGTGTCCCATGCCTTATTTTAAGATACGGTTCTTTCCCTGATGTACGCGAAAACACCGCTCCCTGAAATTGACTACATCGACTAACGCGCAGCGTGAGCGACTCAATTAGAAGCGCTAAAAACACCCAGTGTCGGAGCCTGTTTTGAACAATATATGCAACGTTGGATAGACGTAGAATTCAAATAGGTTTAGAGAACCATTTCAAACGGCTTAGTTACCGGCTTTTTGTTGTGTCAAAAAACTGAAAAAAGATATGTTGGTGTTGTGCGATGATTACGAAGGGGGAATGATCAATGGTAATTGGTTTCACAATGATGAACGTTAATCAGGGCGCAGAATACGACGTGTGGCAAGAACTAGTGAAGATTAGTGGCGTAACAAGAGCTGTGCATGTTTTTGGAGAGTTTGATTATGTCGCCATCGTCGAAGCGAACGACCTTTCTGAATTGAACCGCGTGGTTGATGACATAAAGCTTATTCAAGGGGTCACGACGACACGCACGTTTGTTGAACATCAGCTTCCATTTATGAAGTGAGGTGAATTCTAGCAAAAAAGATGTGCTCGGCCGGATTCGAACCGGCGACCTCCGCCGTGTGAAGACGGAGGATCCAGCGCTTTCTGCGGCGTTTTCTGTGGCTGATATGACCACGAGAAATGCGAGTGCCCCATCGTGCACAGTCTGCTAGATTCGCGTGGGCAGTCCTGCAAGCTTTGAAAACGTGTAAGGCAGCCGAATTGTAGGGTAGTTATAACCTGCTTAGCGTGATGGGGTGAGATCTTGCTGCGATGAATCTCCAACATCTCGTGTGTTGAAATCGACACACCGTCAGTTAAAGCGTCTGGGTAATGTTCAGCAGTTAGCATAGCACTGAATGAGGTCAATGTTTGACACTTAATCGTTGTTATTAGCCGCGCGCGACTAAGCAAGAAACAACCTGCATTTCTATAAATTATGTTCTGCAGCTAAAGAAACTGGAATTACCAGTTCTTCTTCATGGTTTCTGCCTTCAGTTCCTTTGGCATCAGCTCAATCGCGTACCGCAGCGCCGTCCGGGGCATCCGCCTCTTGTTTTTCATAACATAGGCAAAGACCTCGTCAGTGTGCTTTCGGCTTGCCTCCTTCAGTAACCATCCGTACCCTTTCTGCACCATATCGTCTGTATCGGTTAGCAGCAGGTCAGCAATTTCAATGGACTCTTTTAAGAACTTCCCGTGTTTTGCAGGGACAATGAGAGAAACGGCTGATGCCCGGCGCATCCACCGGTTTTTCGACTGAGTCCAGCGTTTTAGCTCATCGGTATATTCTGGGTATTGCTCGATGAAGTCACCCACTGCATGATTGCAGAACCCATCGCACGACGCCCAGTTGGTGATGTAAATTTCGATCCAGCGCTGGAAGACGGCGAGATCATCGTGCTCATACCGCCCCGAAAGGGCATGAGCCCATTGAGAAACGATGAAAGATTCCTCCACGTATCCCGACCGGTAGAGTTCCTCGCAGAGAGCAAAGATCTCCGGCTTTGGGCGGTTCTTAACCTCCTTCCAGTATCTCTTTGCCATTGCAATCACAGTGGCGGTCTTCAAGCCGTAACACCGGATCTCTTCCTTGAAGAATCTCTTTGAGCTCTTCTGAATTTCAGGATCGGCCAGTGCTTCCAGCTCCTGCCGTATCTGCTCAATGATCGGGTCCATGAAAAGCGGTATGGGGGAAAGAGGGATAAGGGATGTGGCGGAAGGGAGGTGAAAGTGAATGGATCTCAATACTTTAGATCAACTTGCGACCTTCGCCTGAGATAGGCGACGTTGACAATCAATTGTGGCTGCTTAGACTCTTCGCTGATATCCTCGTTGGCAGCTCACGCTAGATTAACACCAAATGATTATCGACGTGTGAAGACGGAGGATTCAGCGCTTGATGGGGCTTTTTCGCGTTTATCTGGACTGCTTTTTGACGGCGGCGAGACAACCACGAGGAACGCAAGCGCTCAATTGTGCACCGTCTGGTAGGCGCGCCGACATCCCTATGAGCCCCAAAAATGCGAATGGAAAGCGTATCGTCGGGTGGTCGTAGTCGGCTCTGGCGCGGTGAGTGAGGTTTTGCTGCGACGGACTTCCAACAGCTCTTGTTTAGGCAGCGCAACGTGAGTACGAAGGGCGGGGTAGTTTTCAGCGACTAACATGGTGGCGGATGCGGGCGTGTTTGGCTCTTAATCGTTGCGATTATTCGCGCGCGCGACTAAGTTCAGATCAGCACTTAAAGTACCTTTACGGGGCTCCTTACAATAGGGCCTTTGGATCTGTCTTTATACTGCAGTTATACACAACTCATAGCGTG
>PLGY01000019.1 GCA_003139855.1 Candidatus Methanoflorens stordalenmirensis | reverse complement strand
CTCACCGTCTACTCGGAAAGATACGGCATCACTTCGCGTGATATATCCATTGAAAAAGGCCTTTTTTTGAAAAAGAGAGCAGTGATACCGCTCAATCGAGTTGCGAAGCTCGCAAGGCAACAGAGCTTCTTAGAAAGGCTGTTGAGAACAGGAAATGTCGTTATTAAGACCACTAGTGGTCACACTATGGTGTTTAAGGGGGTCTATGATCCAGAAGAGGTGGCTGCTCTAATCGCAGAGTTGCGTGGGGGCACTCTGGTCGGTCACGAGTGATCGAACCTCGATGCTGCTTCGATAAGCTCCCGCACCTTCGCGAGTCGGTACCCGACCAGCTTAAATCCTATCTGGTCTCGTCTCGTGAAAGAGAGATTGCCGCCAGCAGCATGCGGATGCCCACCTCCGTTAAATAGCATTGCGATTTGGTTGCTCACCGGAGCGACCGTTCTGACTGAGAATATACCATTCTCTCGCAAAATGAGCTCCGTTGTTGAGTGATATTCGTCCCTAAGCCTCGCAGCCACATCGCTTGTGTAACCATTGCTGGTCGTGACCGCCGTATGACCGAGCAGAACCGATTTTCTTATCGCTTTGCTGATGGCTTTGTTCTTCCGACCGATTTGAAGCGCATACATCGCTTCGATCTCGGCGTCTGCAAAAGCCCCGCGTGACAGTTTTAATGCGATCTCCTCTCGCGACTTATCATCACTTATCGCAGTAGAGAGCACTTCAGAACGTGGGTCATTGTTGATCCAAAAATCTCTATCTCTCCCTATCGCTGCGACTTCCTTGGCGATTGCATCGCCTTCCAGGAGGTCTGTATATACGATTTCGCACGCACATAGCTCGCGATCGACGCGCAAGTAGTCGACGACGCTCTTGATATCTTCGAAAAAGCGCTCATCCCACACGTGATGGTCGCGCCACTCAACGCGCCATCCTTTGCTTTTCAACCGTGCAACAACTTCAAAAGCGTCTGTTCTGCCCCCAAGATCAGAAAGACACAACGTCATATCCACCTTTTTTTTGGCCTGGGCGAGAAGCTCCAAGTAGGAGCTGTAATCTTGAACGGATGAAAAGATCGTAAACACATTTCCATATTTTCTCCTAAAGAGCGCGTCACAGCACACAGCATCTAGATCCGTATGCGTCAAGTGAACAATGCACCCGTCAAACCGGCCCAAGCCTGTGAGAACACGCCTATTAAATCTTGCGCACATCAATCTATGACTCCACGTTTTTCACGAAAGTTAACGACCTTTCACGTGTCTGACAGGGTCGGACGAACCGTTGGTACGTTGCTTCATCTGCTTGGAAATACAGCATAACCACGGTTGTGACCCCTTATGAGTGGTTCTGCGAGATGACGTCTCGCAGACGGGGTGACTTCATACGCGCCAGGCGCTACTTCTCTTTTTATCGATACCTGGCATTTAAGTCTAACATCCTTGACAGCCTTGCACTTTGAGCACTTGAAACCCTTATCTTGCCCGAGCGACTTCATGCTTTTGTCGCAGCAGATAGGATTCCCGCTTTTATATTGATCGCAGAGTTCCAGAACTCGCAATTTCTCCAAGTGCAGGCAGTTTTTGACATAGCTGCCTTGGACCACCACCTTGTCACCAACACGCAACTCACGGACCGTAGTACGGAATTGCTTAGTGGGTTCAAATGCGACGCATAGCAGCCTGGCACCGGAGTCGCCTACTAGAACAAAAGTATGCCCGCCTGTTATTGTCCAAGGTGCTCTGGTTACCGCTGCAGTCACCTTGTAGGAGCGGCCTTCTTCCAACTCTCGAATTTGAGCGGGTCGAACGTGTGCGTCTGTCCCCTGATTGGTCCTGTAAAGCGTGAGATACTGAAATGGTTCTGAAATAATTTTGCGCTGCGCAGCGAGTATTTGATTGGGGTCATCTCCCCTAATTCCGTATAGTACGGGATCTAAAGAGTGTGGGGCACATATAACTGCTTCACCTTTTCGATCGAGCGTATCCCACGTGTAAGGGTAAGTAGCCGCATCAGCACGCCAAACTGATTGCTCATTTATGTAACGTTTTTTTGCAAAATTCCTCTCAAAACGATACGCAATAAGTTCGTACGAAGAGCAGTTTTCAACGGTTGCACCTATTGCAGCAAGCGCCCCAATTAAGCCTCTGCCGCTCTTAAATGATAAAAAATCAAGCCCGTGTCCATCGATGAGTTCGGTGGCGTTCTCCAAGCAGAGCTCGGCGTGCACCGCGTCGCGCGCGAAGCACCGGATATCAGCTGGAATTGCATCGTCATCAAAAAAAACAGCCCCAGGATGTGTATTGTCGTCATCAAGGTGCGCCATTCGTTCGATGTGCTCTCGCACGATATCTTGAACGTCATACGAGTGCCTTATGAAGATACAAATTGATGCGTTCCCTCTGGTCTTAAATCGTATTGTCGGATTGAGCCGCACTAAACGAAGCTGAACAGTTTCGTTCAGCTCTTGCTCGAGCGCTTTTTTTAGCAAAGTGCCCAAGTAAGTAGTGCACATCCCGCGCTTTGAATCAGTATCGTCGATTCCAATAAGCATGCCAGCAGGAGCCTCTTTTTTTCTATCGACAGAAGTATATAAGTATCTTTTTGAACATGTTAGTTAAGGTAGGGCAGATTAACAAGCTCTAGCGGCTTGCAATCACTTAGGAGGACTCCAATAATGCGCCAGGATCTGTTAACAGATCAAACTGCTGAGGTGCTACATACGGCAGGCTTCGTAACATCGAAGAGATGCGACGTTCGCTCTAGATGCTTCGACATCGCCGCTAGGAGGGGCTCAATTCTAATTTTCTTGAAGATGCTTTCAAATATTGATGGCCTAAGTGAAGAAACAGCGTCTGAACTGAAGAAACTTGCAGAGTGCTTCTATGCCTCGCCTTTGCTTGTCGGCGAGAAAGCCCGAAATCACGAACTCCAGGATGGTGCCGTGTATGTGCGTTATGGGGTCCCTGCTGTTAACGTCGACACACTGTCGGATTTCTTCATAGATGAGCTTCCGCCGCTTATCTATGCCGCTCCCGGCGGACTTTACGTGAAATTGGATGAGGATGCACTCTATGCAGCTCGCACTGGAAGGGACCTTTCTTTAGGTGCAATAGCGTCGCAGCTAGGCGTTTCGCGAAGAAGTATTCGCAAGTACGAAGAAGGAATGGATGCTAAGGTTGAAATAGCTGTCAGGCTAGAGGCGATTCTAGACGCGCCGCTTGCCGTGCCCATAAGCCTGCTTACGCGACATAGTTTTCACGAGGAAACAGCGAAAGCTGATTCACTTCCGCCCATAGAGAGACAAGCAGTATCGTTGCTCGTTGACTTAGGATTCAAGGTGCTTCCCATGTTCCAAGCGCCTTTTGACATGCTGTCACAGACCAATAAAGAAACCTTACTGACCGGAATCAGCAAGAACGCGAGTCTGATGGCAAAAAGAGCTGAACTGATGAGCAGCATAGCGCGAGTTGTATCCGCGCACTCATTGTACATCACTGACGATGAGCCCAAATGCTTCAGGATCTTACACACCGTTATCGTGCGTCTGCAAGAGCTCGAGGACTTGGACAACTCGACTGAATTGATGCATCTCGTGCGAGAGCGATCGGAAGAATAGCCGCGCTTTCGCTGAGGCGTCGGACAAAACGCTTTTATAGAACTTTCTGCATAGTTAAGCCCGAACCTATACGCATTAGGATTCATCATGTTACACGGAGGAAAAAAATGGCAGGACAACTGGGTGGACAAGTCGGACAACTGGGTGGACAGCCCATATTGATTCTTAAAGAAGGCAGCCAGAGGACTCGGGGCAAAGAGGCCCAAGGTATGAACATAACCGCAGCGAAGGCGGTTGCTTCGGCTGTGAGGACAACGTTAGGCCCCAAAGGCATGGATAAGATGCTCGTGGACACGCTGGGCGATGTCGTCATTACGAACGATGGCGTTACGATCCTGAAGGAGATGGATATTGAGCACCCCGCAGCGAAAATGATCGTTGAAGTCGCCCGGACCCAAGACGACGAAGTCGGGGACGGAACGACCACGGCAGTGATCATTACTGGAGAACTACTCAAAAAAGCAGAGAACCTTCTCGAACAAGAGGTGCACCCCACCATCATAGCATCGGGATTCAGGCTAGCTGCACTAAAGGCGCGAGAAACGCTTGACACGGTGGCGATCCCTGTATCACCTGATGATGTAGAACTTCTGAAAAAAGTAGCGATTACCGCGATGACTGGCAAAGGCGCAGAAGCGTCAAAAGAGAAACTCGCTGACATGTGTGTTAAAGCGGTAAAAGCTGTAGTTGAGACTGAAGACGGGAAGGACAAGTTCGACATCGATAACATCAAGATTGAGAAAAAGGTCGGGGGAAGCATCGACTCATCCGAACTCGTCGAGGGCATGATTATAGATAAAGAGCGTGTCTCGACTGGTATGCCGAAAAGCGTCGACAAAGCAAATATTGCTCTGATAAACGGCGCAATCGAGCTTAAGGATACGGAGGTTGACGCAGAAATCTCGATCACGTCGCCGGATCAGCTCCAAGCTTTCCTCAGTCAAGAGGAGCAAATGATCAAGGGCATGGTCGATAAGATCAAGAGCAAAGGTGCTACCGTAGTATTCTGTCAGAAGGGGATCGATGACCTCGCCCAACACTATCTGGCGAAAGCCGGAATTCTCGCGGCACGACGCGTTAAAAAGAGCGACATGGAAAAACTCGCGAGAGCTACCAACGCAAAGATCGCCTCAAGCGTGGACGAACTGGAAAAAGGCGACCTCGGTCATGCTGGCCTTGTTGAAGAGCGGAAAGTTGGCGGCGACGATATGATCTTTGTAGAGAAGTGCGAGAACCCGAAAGCAGTGTCCATCATGCTTCACGGAGGGACGGAGCACGTCGTGGACGACATAGAGCGGGCAGTAAACGACGCGCTGCGCGTAGTAGGCGTCACGATAGAAGATAAAAAACTGGTAGCCGGAGGCGGTGCAACTGAAGTCGAACTAGCGCTGAAGCTCAGAGACTACGCCTCTACAATAGGCGGTCGGGAGCAACTCGCCATTAATGCATTCGCTGACGCTTTGGAAGTCATTCCAAAGACCCTAGCAGAAAATGCTGGTCTTGATACCATCGACACGTTGGTTGAACTAAGGTCAAAACACGAACAAGGAATGACGACTGCTGGACTAAATGTCTTTACGGGTGATGCAATCGATATGGTCGATGCAGGCGTTGTGGAGCCACTTAGGACAAAAACTCAAGCAATCGGCTCTGCGTCAGAATCTGCGATAATGATTCTCAGAATTGACGATGTTATAGCGGCCAGCAAGCTTTCAGCTCCGCCGATGCCTGAGGGCGGCATGGGCGGCATGGGCGNNGCATGGGCGGCATGGGCGGCATGCCTCCAATGTGAAGCGGCCCATCCCTTTTCCTTTTTTTTTCTGCGGACGTTCTGAGTGCGCTGAGGGTGTTGCGTAGCTTTAAATAGATGCGACGAGAGAGAAAAATATAGGAGTTCAAAATGATTCAAGTAACCGAAATAGCAGCAAGAGAATTGAAGGATCTCCTCGTAAAAGAAGGTAAGTCCGAATATGGTTTGAGGATATCATATGGCGGCATGGGCTGCGGCGGTCCGCAGTATACGATGTCCCTTGACGAAAATCCCACCAAAGCAGAAGATGTACGCGAATCAAACGGCGTAAAAATTTTCTTAGAAAAGAACATAGAGACGGCACTCGATGGTGCCGAGATTGATTTTGTCGATGACCCTATGTTTGGAAAAGGATTTACTATCAAGCACCCGAGCCTCACCGGATGCGGGTCGTGCAGCGGAGGGTGCGGCTAGCTTATTGAGCCGCCAGAACCTTTTTTTATCTAGAAGCCCGTGCAGGCGGCGGGTTGATTCCTTCCCCTCCTTTTTTCTTCGGTCCACAGACTTCAGTTAGAGTGCTAGCTTTTTTTTGCTACAGAAAAAGTAAAGTCGTAGCAGCACCAACCGAGGATTCATATGATAGGCATGATCCTCTGTGGGGGGTATGGCAAGCGACTCAAACCGTATACTGAGGACATACCCAAGCCACTCATAGACATCACGGATGACTACACAATTCTAGACCGACAGCTCTACGATCTGGCCAATAGCGATATTGAGAGCGTGATACTGCTGACCGGGTACTTGAGTGAGCTAATAGAACAGAGATATGGGAACAGCTATCGTGGCATGGAAATTCAGTATTCTGTTGAAGACAAACCGCTAGGCACCCTCAATGCAATCAAACTTGGAATTGATCTGCTGAAAGATAAAGAAACAGTTTTGATCCGCAACGGCGACGTGGTTTCCGACATCAACCTGAAGAAGATGATGAAAAAGTACAGCGTCAGCGATTTCAAAGCTATGATGTTTGTCACGAAAATGCGCAGCCCTTACGGCATTGTAGAACTAGGGGAGGACCATATCCGCTCTTTCAAAGAGAAGCCACTCCTCGAGTATTACATAAACGGGGGGATATATCTCCTCGACTCTGAGATTCCATTTAGCAATTTTGAAAAGGGCGAAATAGAAAAGACGGTTTTTCCTGTCCTCGCAGACACCAATCAACTCGGATATTACAAAGAAAACACGTTTTGGATGTCGATAGATACGACCAAGGACCTCGAAGAGATAAAAAAGGAGTACGCAAACAGAACTGACAAACCTTGGGGTTATGAAAAGGTTCTCATCAGCACCGAGAATTATCTCACAAAAGAGATCTACATAAAAGAAGGCTATACAACCTCATATCACTATCACAAAGAAAAAGAGGAGTCAATCTACATGCTCGAAGGTTCCTGCTATGTACAATTCGAGCACAAAAAGGAGTTCTTCGGAAGAAACGATACAATGGATATTCCGCGTGGGGCTTTGCACAAAATCGTGGCCACAGAAAACTCTCTCATGCACAGTGTCTCAACACCATTTGTTGACGATATCGTACGAGTGGAAGACTACTATCCTGCGCGCTAATTAGTGCCGTCATTTTTTTGCTAATGTAAAATTAGCAGTTTGCATCTTTGTTTGCTCGAGCCAACTCAGCTTCCAGGAACTAAATGTAATAAGGGTGCAGCACTCCACGTTACCCGTAGCTAACACGTTTATATTCGGTAGTTGACGCATCTTTTTTGTGAAAGTGGGATTCACGGTGCTTGCTCTATTTGACGCGCCTTTTGACAAGATCATGAAACGAGCCTTTGAGGACAGATTCGACGTGATCGAGGTTCTATGCGAGGGCTCCTGCCTGCCGCGTCATGCCTTAAGAAATGTTTCGCAATTTGAAATTGCGTCGCAGTAAGATATTGAACTAACGATTCATTCGCCTACGGTCGATCTCAATCCTGCCAGTGTCAACGTTGGAATACGCGAGGAAACAACGAAACAACTCACCGAGACGGTGGATCTTGCTGTAGCTATAGACGCTTCGACGATCACGACCCACCCTGGCTACGTGGAGAATAAATGACAGACTGACGACTCGATCGCTCGATTTGGCTCTGCA
This sequence comes from Candidatus Methanoflorens stordalenmirensis, assembly GCA_003139855.1. Classification (GTDB taxonomy): domain Archaea; phylum Halobacteriota; class Bog-38; order Methanoflorentales; family Methanoflorentaceae; genus Methanoflorens; species Methanoflorens stordalenmirensis. The sequence goes on along the minus strand of PLGY01000019.1, from coordinate 34,677 downwards.
TAGCCTTGAAAAGTGGGCTAACTACGCCGCCGACGTTGGAATGGCGCCTGCCATCGAGAATATGCCCCGTAACATGAAATACTTCTGCACCGACATTAAGCAACACGAACTTTTTAATGAAACGTGCGGCGCATTTGCAACAATCGACGTTGGGCACGCACACACGAACAACGCCGTAACAGACTTCTTGCAGGTGGATGTTCCGGTGGCTTACTATCACCTGAGTGATAACGACGGCGAACGCGATTTGCATCTTCCAATCGGTAAAGGAACCATCGACTGGACTCAGCTAAAAGGGATAAACAAAGCGATAATTGAAGTTAACGACTGCACAGCTGTAAAGGAAAGTCGCGACCATCTGGCTCAAATGATTAGAGTGCAGAGCTGCGATCTTACGGGGGGGTAAAAGTGGCAGAAAGACGCATTTTGTCGATCCGACCGGCACAAAAACTTCTTAAAAAGGCACCTAGTGCCCCTCACTAAGGTGTCGTGTTTTATTGACCATGTTCCGCCAATGTTGCCCGTTCCAAAATATTTTGCTGCATTGACTACACTTATAAAAGTGAGCGTACCTGTGAATGAATTTCTCAATATCGACGCCCTTTGTGCGAAGCTTATTGATCTCATGAGACCGAAGAATGTCCTCAGTTGACACCAGTTCAAGCGTCCCGTTACAAACGCTGCATCGAACAGGTTCGAGTTCTTTGGGGAAGACCAAGCCATACTGCTGTCTCACTTGGTTTAATTGGCAGAGCACGTCTCCTTCTCGAACGAGAAGTGACGGGATGCCACACTTTTGCCTTGCTCGGGTATGAAGCTGTATATCCTTAGTCAGCAACGCCCGCTCCTCGGATCCTGACAGCTGGAGCATGAAAGTGTCCTCAGCGGCGTTTGACAAACCAGCGAAGGAATTCGCGCTTAGAGTATCGTAACCCAGGATTCTGAGCCAAGAAGAGAGGCGCCCTAGCATTCGATCAGCTAAGAACTTCATGCACTTCGCACACTACTCAAATGATTTACTGCTGACGGAGCTTTTAGACAGATATGCTTCCCAAAGAGCTCTTTTTCGCTTGAAGGTTGAGTAGCTTACGCCGAGCTCGTCGGCAAAATCCTTAGAACTCTTTCTCGCAGACTTGGGCGCCGAAAGCCACTCTAAAAGCTTTTCGCGGTCGAAGTTGATTTTCACGTCACGCTCGGTCAAGAGACCTAGCAAGACGCGCGCTCCTTGAATCTTTCTCTTGTCTATTCCCACGCGTTTGCCAATTTCAGCGTCGTTTGGATAACCGTCGTAAAAAAAATCGAGGTTACCGGATGCCATTATGTTCGTGTACTCCCGTTCAATTTGAAGCAGTTGCTCGGGGGTCAACAGGATGTGACTCTTCTCAAGAAGCAAGGCTTTCTTTTCCAGATCATCGCTAGTGTCGCGCCGAGAATCGACTGCTTGCTCTATTGACCTACGCGGACCCGCTTGTTGGTTGTTTTTGGGGATGGTGACCGGAGGAAATCGGTTCAAAAAACGGTTCTTCGACGGTTCGACGACTAGCCCTTCTTTTGCTAATTGCTGAATCACCCCGATAACGCTTTCAGGATAGATTCCGAGAGATTCGCTGTAGCTTACGATGTCGTCTATGTGAACACCTTTAAGCCTGCTTGACGGGCTCAGTGAATTGACGATGTGCACAATAGTTTTTCGCGCTTGCAGCAACTCTGTTCCTTCTATCGGATTTGACGTGGTACTCAAACTAAAAAACTCCGTTTAGCTTTGGAGATGTTCAAATCTCCGGTATTAATAGGTGATAGGACACTGGGGAATTTATATTCTTTTGGATATTCAAGAGCCGCGGCTGCACACGTGCCAAAACTCGGTTCCCAGAACCCTTTTAGTTTATTTCATTGCAGAGCAAGCTCTTAAAATCGTTCGCTGAGAGCTATCTAGCAATTTTGACTAAGCCTTTTTAAACAGCTGCCAACCTTGCGGCATTAAAGACGTGGCCCAAAGACGAAACTGATGACTTCGTTGTCGCACGGAGATTCGCTCCAGTCGCTGAGGGATTTTGAGTTCCGAATGTTCGCGACATTCGAGCCTGCTCGTTTTTTTCGCGGCTGTTCTATCTCACAAACGGCTCTCCAGCTCCTTAAGCCGTCTGAGGACCAAGCCGGGCATTAAATCAGTGAGAACGACGAATAGTCTTATCGCGGCCCCGGGCGCACCCAAACGGCGCCCTTTGGCTGGCAACAGCGTATCTCGTAGGCTCCGACAGTCAAGTCCTCTCTTGAACAGTGGATTAGTCTTAAGGGTGAAGGATCATTTTTGCGTTGTTCTTGAATAAGAGTCCAAAGGACCCTCGCAAAACTTGCCACAGCCTCGTATCAGTACAAACACAATTTTATAAAGACCAGTCTATTTCTAGCTGATCGATAAATATTCGCAAGAACTCACTTATTGCGTGAAACTGAGGACATAGTGGAGGATCAACTCGTGAGGACGAGGGTGTCAATACCTGTAATTTCGAGCTACATTTGGCTAGGTGATAGGCAAAAAGGGCTGCTCTTGTCCATCCGAAGCGATCACAGACGTTATAAGACGGTATCTTCTTGATTATCTGGTTCAGTCAGACAGAAGGAACTCAGATCGGCGTAATCACGCTTGTCTACCATCGCGAGCAATGTGGCTTATCTCCCTTTTGACTGACATCCAATACGAAAACGCGAACATATTGCCTCGACCATACACATTCATTCAGACGCCAAAGTCGCCTCGAGATTGACGTCGTCGTGGAAGTACACCGGATCTAGGAGGTTTGCGGAAAAAAATGGTGAACAGCGGTGTTTTTCAAGTTCAGATGTTTATTATCCCTGCCCTGAGTCTTGGCACTTTGGGGGACGAGCGACGAAACCCCGCTAACCTGGACTAATTAAAGATACTTCGACCGACCTGAGCAAATGAAAGCGACTCGACAATCTTTATTACCGAGCGCGGGATAGAATCTTGTCTGAGAAATGTTCGTCTCATAGAGGGAAAAAGAAACATTTCAGCACAAACAGGTAACTCTGAGGTAAAACTACTCGTGAACGAGAATGATGCGCACGCGGCAAGGGCAAACTCGCAACTCGATTTCAACTTTGTTGCTATGGAGGAAACCATTCTCAAAGAATGGGATGACCGCGACATCATCAGTAAAAGCATAAACGCAAACAAAGGAGCGGAGCTATTCCGATTCATCGAAGGGCCGCCGACCGCGAACGGCTCACCAGGGGTTCACCACGTGTATGCTCGCGTCATAAAAGACCTGTTTCTCCGCTACAAGAGCATGCAAGGCTTCTATGTCCCCCGCGTGAGCGGATGGGATTGTCACGGACTCCCAGTGGAGATTTCTGTGGAAAAAGAACTTCAGTTTGAGGATAAAGCGCGCATAGAGGGGTATGGAATTGAACGATTCAACAACGTCTGTCGCAGTTCAGTATTTAGTCATATAGATGAGTGGGCAGAATTGACTAAGCGGATAGGCTTCTTCATTGATCTCACTACGCCGTATACGACCATGGACCCCCACTACATCGAATCAGTATGGTGGTCGCTTAAACGACTTTGGGAGCGAGATCTTATCTATGAAGGACATTATGTCGTTCCCTACTGTCCCCGCTGTGGTACCGCTCTCAGCACGCACGAAGTAGCCCAAGGGTACGAAACCATAACTGAGGAAGCAGCTTTTGTGAAGTTTCCTTTGTCGGACCAATGCGACACCTTTTTTTTGGCTTGGACGACAACGCCGTGGACTTTGCTTTCAAATGTCGCTCTTGCCGTTAGCCCTAACATTTTGTATGTTAAGGTGAAGGTGGAGAACCAGTTTCTCATTTTCGCAAAGGAGCTGTTGGGAACAGTGCTGAGCGATGAGCTGCATTTCACAGTCGTAGCTGAGTTTCAAGGAAATGAGCTCAGTGGCACACCATATGTACCCTTATTTGGCGACGGGCAGCCAACCGTCGTGCTCGCTGAGTTTGTTAACACTGCAGAGGGCACGGGCATTGTGCATATCGCTCCAGCGTTCGGAGAAGATGACTTTAACGTCGCAAAGGCCGAAGGCCTTCCTCTCGTGCAGCTCGTCAAACCCGATGGTTGCTTTGACGATCACGTGCCGTTAGTCGGTGGATTGTTCTTCACCGATGCGAACGCTACAATACTGAAGGCCCTCGAAAGTCGGGGCTTGCTGTACAAACGCGAGATGTACGAACACAGCTACCCTTTTTGTTGGCGTTGCGATGCGCCGCTTATGTACTATGCGCGAAGGGCGTGGTTTATTCGCATGAGCTCTATGCGCGAGGTGCTTGTGCGCAACAATGAGATGGTCCAGTGGTATCCGAAAACGGTTAAACACGGACGCTTTGGAAACTTCATCGAAAATGCACGCGATTGGGCGCTAAGTAGGGAACGCTACTGGGGCACCCCACTGCCCATATGGAAATGCTGCAACGATCACGTAGTGTTCATCGGTAGCATCGATGAGTTGAAGCAGCGAATCGGTGATGATGCCACGCTAGGTGATATCCATAAGCCGTATATCGACCGCATTGTTTTTCCGTGCGACGAATGCGCTGAGATAATGCGTCGCATTCCCGACGTAATTGACTGCTGGTACGATTCGGGCTGCGCTCCGTTCGCTTCATTGCACTATCCGTTCGAGCGAAGTGACGACTTCAAGCTACCTGTAGATTTTATAGCCGAAGGTGTTGATCAGACGCGCGGCTGGTTTTATAGCCTACACGCAATAGCGAGCGCCGTGTTCGGATCGAACGCGTATAGCACCGTAATAAGCCTGGGCCACATCGTGGACGAACAGGGTAGAAAGATGTCAAAAAGCAAGGGGAATACGGTTGATCCTTGGCAAATCCTGAACAACGAGGGAGCCGATAGCCTCAGATGGTACCTTTTCGGCGCCGGCAATCCTGGAACCCCCAAGAGGTTCTATGAAGACGCAATCATTGAGTCTCAGCGTAAGACGATATCTACGATTTGGCACATCCTCTCCTTTTTTACGACGTACGCTCAGATAGACCAGTATGACGTGAAGTGGCAGCTCGCGGACGAGCAAAGAAACATCATCGACAGGTGGCTGCTCTCCCGGCTAAATGGTTTGGTGTCGAACGTGGTCGAGTATATGGACCGTTACGACTACTACTTAGCGACCCTGGCGATCGACTCTTTCATCGACGAGCTAAGCAACTGGTTTGTCAGAACGTCCAGGAGACGTTTCTGGAAGAACGAACATGACCTAGACAAAACATCTGCTTACGTCTCGCTTTTCGAGACTTTGTGGGCGTTAAGTGCGCTTATCGCCCCCTTCGCGCCATTTATTTCTGAGTACATGCACAAGACCCTCGCTCGATATGCTCCCGAGGCCAGAGAAAGCGTTCACCTCGAAGCGTATCCCGCCCCGCAACCCGATCGTCTGCTTCCCGAGGCGGAACGCGATATGGATTATGCTAAGCGGATCGTGGAATCGGGAAGAGCCGCGCGGTCGTCAGCACACATCAAAATACGGCAACCGCTCGGGAAAATTATTTGCATAGGACCGGAACTCGAGAGTGATGAACTCCGGGCTATTATCAAAAATGAGCTCAACGTAAAGGCAATTGATTTTGAAAAAGACGAAGATAAGTTTATCGCGTACGAAATTGGCCTAAATTTCGCCAACGTCGGACCGAAATACAAAGATCTGGCCCCCAAAATAAAACAAGTTCTCAGCACATTAGCGCCTCACGCTGTGCTCGAGAAAATGGATAGCGGCATCGAATTAGAAATCGGACAAACACCTATTAGTTTATCAAAGGAAGATCTGAAGGTTTCAGAAAAAGTAAAGTCCGGCTTTGTTAAAAGCGACGACAGCAGCCTGGTCGTTTTTTTGGACACCGAAATAACAGCCGAACTGCGGAAAGAATCACTAGCTCGAGAAGTCGTCAGAAGAATACAGGTCATGCGAAAGGAGTTGGATTTACCGTATGCCGCAAAAATCAGGGTTGCGTACAGTAGCCCTTCAGAAGTCTCCCAAGCGATTCGAACGTTTGATTCTTATCTCAAAGATGAGACGCTGGCGACGTCGATAGTTAAAGGAGATCTTAAAAAAGCGAGACTGCGAAAAGAGTGGATGATCGACGGTCATCAAGTGGTGCTCTCAATAGCGGAATAGCGTATGAACCTGAAAGAATGGCGACCTTTCTACTTGGAAATAGTGCGTGAGTTCAGATTTGATTGCGCCCAAGACGAGCGCTCCGCCCAGATTCTATCACACTTGTTGGCTGTAAAAACAGGCCATGACTCAACGCTGGAAAAACTGAGCCGCCTCATCAACGGATGCAACATCCTCGTCTGCGGCAAAGCGCCGATACTGATTCGTGACATCAAGAGCGGCAAGATTGAGGGTCAAGAGACGATCATTGCGGCCGATGGTGCAACCTCGGTGCTGTTGGCGCAGGGGGTCATCCCCCACATAGTCGTTTCCGATCTCGACGGCAGCATTAGCGATCTTAAGCGGGCAAATGCGATGTGCGCGATAATGGTCGTTCACGCGCACGGCGACAACATCGACGCGATCGAAGCGCACGTGCCGTCGCTGAGCGCGGTACTTGGTACGACGCAAACGCAGCCTGAACCGCTCTTACTCGACGTAGGTGGTTTTACTGACGGAGACCGGGCGATCTTCTTAGCGAAAGAGTACGGCGCTCGCGCGATCAGCGCGATTGGTTTTGATTTTTCCGACACGAGCGTTACACCGAGAAAGATGCAAAAGCTGCAATGGGCCAAGCGCCTGCTCGAACACGCGGATGTGAACTTCAAATGAGCGTATCGATCGCTCTCGCCGGCAAGCCCAATACGGGGAAGTCAACCTTCTTCAAGGCTGCCACACTTGTGGATGTCGAAATTGCAAATTATCCGTTCACGACTATCAGCGCTAACCGCGGGGTGTCGCATGTGCGCGCTCCGTGTCCTTGTGCTCAGCGCAGCGCCCGGTGCGGTCACTGTGTTGACGGAATCCGATTTGTCCCTATTGAGCTGGTTGACGTAGCAGGCCTAGTTCCCGATGCTCACAAGGGACGAGGCCTCGGTAACGCTTTTCTCGATAATCTACGGCAGTCAGAAGCGATTATAAACGTGATTGATGCATCTGGTGGCACTGATATAGAGGGCAACGTGCTCGGCACCGCGTCGCACGACCCAGTGGAGGACGTAACCCTACTTGAAAGTGAGATCGCTCTGTGGATTGCAGGCATTATTGAAAAGAATTGGCACAGACTCGCAAAGAAAGCACAGTTAGAACGCAACGTGGCGCACGTCATTGCGACTCAGTTAGCAGGTCTCAATATAGGGGAGACCCAAGTCAAAACTGCTATGCTGAAGCTTGAGCTGTTTGAGCGATCGGCGGAGAATTGGGAAAGCGAAGATATAGTCAACTTGTCGCAGCAACTGAGGATGATCGCGAAACCGATCATCATAGCGGCAAACAAGAGAGACGTCGCTTCACCGCATAATTTAGAGCGGATCGAAGACGTCTACCAAGACGTGGTGGCAACAAGTGGTGAGGCCGAACTTGCGCTTCGACTAGCTCACCAAAAGGGGCTCGTGACCTACGTTCCAGGAAACACTCATTTTGTCGTAGCAGCGCGATCAAATCAGCAGCAGCGGAAGGCTCTTGAGCGATTGCAGAAATTCATTGAGGCTGATGGTACGGGAATACAAACATGCCTAAACAAGGCAGTGTTCGATGTTCTCAGATACATCGTTGTATATCCCGTCGAAGACGAGCACCGATGGTCGGACAAGGAAGGAAGAGTCTTGCCCGATGCCTTTCTAATTAAGGAAGGAGAAAATGCCAAAGATCTCGCCTTCAAGGTTCATTCTGATATCGGACGCGGGTTCATCTACGCTGTCGACGCGCGCACGCAAAAGCGGCTCGGCGAGCACCACATACTTCAAAACGGGGATATAATCAAAATAGTCGCGAGTTCGCGCGCCAAGTAGGAAAGATATATGTTCCATGATTCTCTTGTTTAAGCAGCGTTCAATGAACGCTAATTGCGCATCCTGAGGAATGTAGCGTAAATGCTGAACCGCTTGAGACAAGATCAAAATGAAATCGATGTACGGATATATACGGGATGCCTGGAAAATCCCCGGACGCAGCTACGTGAAAAGTCTCACGTGGCAGCGCCTGCAAACCTGGCGGCGTGAGCCAGCGGTTATTCGTATCGCGAGGCCGACGCGACTCGACAGAGCGAGAAGCTTGGGATATAAAGCCAAACAAGGTATCATCACGGCTCGTGTGAGAACGTGGCGCGGTGGCAGGAGAAAACAGCGCCCGCGCGGAGGCCGTCGAACGAAGCATCTCGGAGTTGACAGGCTTACCGCTCGAAAAAGTTCACAGCGCATTGCAGAAGAACGCGCTGCACGAAGATTTCCCAATTTGGAGGTGCTAAACTCCTACTGGGTAGGACAAGACGGGAAATCGAAGTGGTATGAAATAATACTCGTTGATCCGAACCACCCCAGGGTACTGAGCGACCGCAATCTCAACTGGATCGCGTCTTCACGCGGTCGTGCCCAGCGAGGGACGACAAGCGCCGGTAAGAAAGGTCGCGGTTTGAGGAACAAAGGGCGAGGTGCGGAGAAAACTATGCCCTCACTTAGTGCTCATGATAGACGGGGGTCGTGAGCCCTTTCTTGAGGATTTAATTTGCCTCTTGTCCTAAATGGCAGCGAAGCATCGTGCAGGCCTAAAAAAACAATTCACAGCATCTCCGTCAGTGTTTTCGCTCACGGTACTGAGAATGAGGGTAAAGTTCTAGCGGCGCTGCGGTTAATCGTGCCAGAGAGCGTCAGCGTCGATCGCCTGCCGGTGACGGGACACTTTGGAAATCCAATGGTCATTCTCACCGCGCGAACGGAAAAAGCATACGAGACTCGTCACGTTGTCGGCGCGATCAAGCAGAAGCTCCCAACAGATGAGCTAATGGAACTGCGAGAACAAATCCCGCAGCACCTCAACCAACGGTGCACGCTAGTTATGAAATTTGACAAACAGGCAGCCGCACGCGGGTTCCTCCGACAAGGGAAAGAAGACCCAATAGTGCTGCGCGTAAAGATAGCAGCATATCCCGCTCGTGTTGAGACCGCAACGCGGATTATTCGCGACCTCTTTGATGATGCCTGACTACGTCGATATAAGCGTTCACGCCTTTCCGGAAGGGGCAGACACGCCGAAAAGGCTTAACCTCGTTGCTCGGAGTCTTGGATTCACTGCCATTGGTCTAACAGCGCATTCGCCTTACTGGTCTCAGTTTTCCGACTCGAACGCCATTTCAGGAATAGAAATTGTAGCGCATAGCGTTCGCGACCTGCGTAAGAAAATTGCGTTCTTTAGCGACACAGTGGCCGTCATAAGTGTGCACGGCGGGGATGAACAAATCAACAGAGCTGCTTGCACCGATGACCGCGTAGATCTTTTAATGCACCCGGAAAGAGGCAAACGAGGCGGTCTGAACCAAGTGACAGCTAAAATCGCCGAGAAAAACGGCGTCGCACTAGGCTTGAGTTTTGGCTACTTTTGGAAGACGGGACAAGTTGCAAGATCTCGCATGCTCGCGTTCCAGCATCAGAACGTCGTATTATGCCAGAAGTTTGGAGTACCAATCGTGATTACGAGCGACGCCTACTCACACTTCGACCTGCGGGCTCCTCGCCAATTAAAGGCTCTCGCACGGCTTTTGCCTCTAGAAGACACGGAAGCGACGGCCGCTTTATCGAGTGCCCCGCGAAATATTATCAAGCGCAGTGCTCAAAAAGAAGAGGAGCGCGCATGAAACCACTTCGGCCTACTTTGCGAGACAGCTTTCGGTACGTCGCCTTCACGCTCAACTCTGAAGAACCTGTGAGAACGCGCGATTTACAAGCAGAAATCTTCGATGCTGCAAAAAGCTTGTTTGGAGATGTCGGAGTAAGTAAGTTGGGAATCAAATTTGTTATGTTTGATGGCACAAAAGGGCTTGTGCGTTGTCGCTACCAACACGTGTCCGAATTACAAGCGACACTTGCAAGCATCGGCAAGATTGAGAACAATCGTGTTGGCGTGACGGTTGTCGGCACTTCCGGAACGATCAAGGCTGCTATAGAAAAGTATTTACAAATTGACGAGAAAATACGACGCATTATATCTTCTTATGTGACAGTGCCCGTGTCCGGGAAAGCAGTGAGGATGCGTGGCAAGGAAATTGATATAATTCCAGAAGATAAGGAAATTGTTGATCGTGCTGACGTCCGATTCATCGGCATCACGATCGATGACAATGAGAGGCTAATATAATGCAGATGGCACCACAAATGGGGTACGATAGAGCTATCACCGTCTTTTCACCGGACGGTAGACTTTTTCAAGTCGAATACGCGCGCGAAGCTGTAAAACGAGGCACCACGTCGGTCGGCATAAAAGCAAAGGATGGCGTAGCCCTGCTCGTCGACAAGCGTATCTCAAGTCGGCTCCTTGAGCCCCAATCTACCGAGAAGATCTTCCAAATAGACGATCATATTGGCGCTGTGACTTCCGGCCTCGTGGCTGACGCTAGAGCTTTAGTCGACCGTGCCCGTGTCGACGCCCAGATCAATCGCGTTGTGTATAACGAACCTATTCGCATTGAAGCACTCGCGAAAAAAATCGCCGACCATAAGCAGACGTTCACACAATACGGAGGGGTTAGGCCCTACGGGACGGCACTTCTCATCGGCGGGATTGATGACTCGGGCCCGCGACTTTTTGAAACAGACCCGAGCGGCGCCCTTTTGATGGTAAAGGCTACGGGGATTGGTTCAGGGCGAAATGCTGTTATGGAGTTTCTTGAAGAGAAGTATGACCAAAACGCCGACATTGACAGCGCCATAAAACTCGGGCTTGAAGCACTATACAAGGCGACGGAAGGCAAGATTACAACTGATACCATCGAAATCGCTGCCATATACGCGGAAGATCACCGATTTAAGAAGCTAAGCATGGATGACCTCGAAGCGTACGTGAAACGTGTGCTCGAGTCGATGCCTAAAGAGTAGTGGTTTTGCATCCTTTTGCGCCGCCATAAACGAACAGCACACGGAGGAGTAGATGCAGATGGTGTCTCTCGATAACGCAATTGTAGCTCGATTTGCGAGAGGAGGGGAACACTTTGAGGTGCTCGCTGACCCCGAAAATGCCTTACGATTGCGAGAAGGCGGCGATATTGATCTGGACGCTGTTCTTGCGATTGAAGAGATATTCAAAGATGCATCCAAAGGGGAAAAAGCGTCAGACGAGAACCTCAAGCATGCATTTAGTACCACCGATCCAACAGCCATCGCAAAACGGATCATCATAGAAGGTGACCTACATCTTACCGCTCAGCAAAGGCGCAAGATCCAAGAGGACAAGCGAAAGCAAGTTGTCGCCACCATAGCTGCAAATGCCATAAATCCCCAAACGGGCCTGCCTCATCCGCCACAGCGAATAGAAAAAGCACTTGAAGAGGCAAAAGTGAACATAGACCCGCTGAAAAGTGTCGACGAACAAGTGAACGTCGCTTTGAAGGCAATCCGCCCGCTAATACCTATCAGATTCGAGGAGGTCAACATTGCTGTCAAGGTGCCGGCCCACTATGCCGCAAAATTGCAGGGCCCAATCCAGCGCTTTGGCACGATAGTGAGACGCGAGTGGCAAAAAGACGGCTCTTGGATCGGCGTGGTCCGGTTTCCTGCAGGACTGCAAAACGATTTTTATGAGCTGGTAAATGGACTATCACGAGGGGAAGCCGAGACGCGAATCGTTACCCGGGAAGGGCAAAAATGAAGAAGCAAGAAAAACTCGATAAGACGATCGTCGTGCCGGGAGATCTGCTATCTGAAGACGCAACTAAAGCTGCAGAGGGAACCTACGTTGAAAACGGGAAAGTCTACTCGCTCACATACGGGCTTGCTGACGAAAGGGAAAAAGTGCGGGTAATCCCACTTTCGGGAAAATATCTTCCTGCGATCGGTGACGTGGTCATCGGAATGGTATCAGACGTCAGTTTCTCGAACTGGAAGGTTGATATTAACTCGCCGTACGAAGCGCTCATGCATATATCAGAATATCCTCGCCGCATCGAATCGAGTGAAATGGCGAAGATCATGGGTGTCGGCGACCTCGCAATATTCAAAGTTGTAGATGTAGATCCATCCATGAAGATTGAACTCGCACCCCGAGAAGGCCAACTCCGTGTGCTGCGAAGTGGCAGAGTCGTCGAGGTCTCGTATACAAAAGTTCCGCGGGTTATCGGCCGGGCCGGGTCGATGATAAGCTTGCTCAAGAGTAAACTCGACGTAAACATTTTCGTAGGGAAAAATGGCCGTATTTGGATCAATGGGAAAGCAGAAGACGAGGATCTCGCCATCAAAGTGATCAAAAGAATCGAGCGAGAGGCGCATACGTCGGGACTCACAGATAGGATAACTAAGTTGTTAGAGGAAGAAAAGCATGGAGTTCATGAAAAACGGTAAGAGAATAGACGATCGGCTCCCGAATGAGCTACGTCCAATCAAGTTTGAGGTTGGCGCACTTGAACGGGCCGACGGCTCGTGTTATGTCGAGCACGGTGGAAACAAGATCATGGCCGCCGTTTACGGGCCACGGGCAGTACATCCGCGTCACCTGCAGCAAGCAAACCGTGCGATCATCCGGTACCGCTACAATATGGCATCTTTTTCAGTAGAGGAGCGGCGGCGACCAGGCCCTGACCGGAGGAGCGTAGAGATCTCAAAGGTGAGCAGGCAGGCGATCGATCCCGTCATCATCAAAGAGTTTTATCCCAGGTCGACAATCGACATCTTCGTGGAGATTCTTCAAGCAGATGCCGGCACTCGATCAGCAGGGATAAATGCGGCTTCTGTTGCACTGGCCGATGCTGGAGTGCCCATGCGCGGTCTCATTTCGTCGTGTGCAGTCGGCAAGGTGGATGACACGGTTGTCTTGGATCTCGTGAAAGAGGAGGACAACTATGGACAAGCAGACATGCCGGTCGCCATGGATGTACGGACCGGGGAAGTCACGCTACTCCAGATGGACGGACATTTGACGCTGGACGAGTTTGAACAGGCGCTAGAACTCAGTAAGATAGGCTGTGCCAGCATTGCAGACATGCAAAGAGAAGCCCTGATTCGGAAGTATCGAGGGAAAGAAGATGAATGACGTCATTGCTGAGATAAAAAGAGATTATATTTACGAGCTTGCCAAGCGAAGCGAAAGGGCAGATGGGCGGGCCCTCGATGAGTATCGGCCGATACAGGTCGAAGTAGGGTTGATAGGTAAAGCCGAAGGCTCCGCGAGAGTGAAGGTAGGCAACACACAGGTTCTCGTTGGTGTAAAGATTCAACCAGGAGAGCCTTTTCCAGATACGCCTGATACGGGTGTGATAATAACCAACGTGGAGCTAGTGCCACTGGCATCTCCGTCCTTTGAACCGGGTCCACCCGATGAAAACGCGATTGAGCTCGCACGTGTGGTGGACCGCGGCGTTCGAGAATCTGGGGCCATTGACTTATCTGAGCTAACATTGCCGGACGGCAAAGTGTGGCTCATTTTCATTGACGTACACGTTCTAGACCACGATGGAAATCTCATGGACGCGGCCGCTCTGGGAGCGCTCGCTGCGCTCGTGCACGCAACGAAACCCTGTGAGCGATATGGCTACGGACCTGACGCCCCGCTACCGATCAAGGAATCTCCGATCGCGGTGACCGCGGTTGACCTCGACGGTGAGATCATGCTGGACCCCTCGCTAGATGAAGAGACTATCGCGTCTTCGAAACTAACGGTCATCTCCGGCTTGCAAGGAGCGCTTGCAGGAATGCAGAAAAGCGGAACTGGAACGCTCTCTGTGGAAGAGATCGCGCGTATCGTTAAGCTAGCGAGCAGCAAAGCCATGCAGATCAGAGATGATCTTTTTGGTGGTTCAACGGATGGTTAAAAAGGGCGCGCGCAAGAAGGGAAGAAAGACCCGTTCTGCGGGCCGGTTCGGCCCGCGATACGGCCGCAAGATCCGCAAGAGAATTGCCGACGTCGAAGAGGCGATGCACCAAGCGCACAAATGTCCGGCGTGTGGGCGAAAGGCGGTGTCTCGAAAGGGCACGGGGATATGGGTGTGCGCGAAGTGCCAAACAACGTTTGCTGGGGGAGCATACCTCCCGGAGACCTCGGTTGGCAAAACCGTCGCGCGCTCGATTCGCCGCGCGAATGAGGAAAAAGAACAGATTTGAACTTGCGAGGTGATTTTACGGTTTACAAATGCATTCGGTGTAAGCGCGAGGTTGAAGTAGAGTCCGAGTACGGCGGGATCAGGTGTCCGTATTGCGGCCATCGAATATTGATAAAGGAGCGGCCTACTATCATCAAGAAAGTGGGGGTCCTTTAGGCAAAGGAGTGCTTAAAGTCTACCATTGCTGAGCGCAAGAAATCGCTAGCCGCTCGCGATAATGGCCTTGATACACAAATGCTCCATTCAATGTACTTGATAGAAACGCAAAACGCGGACTATTTATACCGTTCAATTACTCCTGAATTGGAGACAATCGCCATCGCGGGGACGCGCTCTTCTGTAACCGTACGTAAGACGGCAGAGAAGCTAGTCATCGACATAGAAGCTTCAGACGTAGCCTCCTGCCGGTCGGCGACAAATTCGTGGCTGAGATTGGTGCAGATTGCTACGGAAGTGGACGAACTTGTCGCAGATACTTTAAAGAATCAAACTAAACTGTCACCGCTTGAAAAAAGACCCTCAAGGAGAATCTTGAATGAGTAACGAATTACCACCCCAAATTCAAAATCAAGTCGCTCAGTTGCAACAACTTCAACAGCAGGCACAAGCGCTTGCTGTTCAACGAAGCCAACTCGAACTCGCTTTGAACGAAGCGAACCAAACCCTCGTTGAGCTCGAAAAGCTGGACGAAAAAGCTGTTATCTTCAAGACCGTAGGAACGATCCTCGTTCGCTCGAACAAAGATGAGGTGAAAGTTGAGCTAACGGAAAAAAAAGAGACAAATGAAGTACGTTTAAAGAGCCTTGAAAGGCAGGAAGAACGCGTTCAAACGCGTTTTCAACAACTCCAGCAACAGCTGCAAAAAGCGCTCGGAGGGGGGACTGCGCCGCAGGGCGCGTAACCCATCTTCCGGGTTCGAACGAGACTCGAGGCGTTACGCGGGTTTTGGGTAGACTTCTTCTTCGTTTTTCGCGCCAAACTTCTCGCTCGCAGCGACACTATTATCGCTCAATATTACAACGACGTCAGCGAGATTTTTAAGCGCGGTCGAAAACCCAGGCTCTGCTCCGAAAATGATGGTCTCTTTGCCATGCTCCATCGCTTTTGAAAGCACGGGCTTAAAATCAGCATCTCGGGTCACTATTGCGATAATATCTATATTAGGATTGAAAATAAGCTCCGTAGCTTCAACTGCGAGTCGAACATCAACGTCACTCGAGCTGACCACAGGCTCAAATCCTTGGTTCTCGATTGCCTCAACGAGCTTCTCAGAGGCATACTGGTTCAGGTAGACCCTCCCTACCTTGATGTCGCCGAATTCCTTTAGGGTATTGCGTATTTCTTCCAGGTCGATCTGAAATTCCTTCCGAAGCATGTTAGGCCCATCAACGAGCAGCCCAATGCCCTTGCGGGCGTCTTCGCGCCGTCGAATTATCGTCCTAATCTTGAATCGCTCTTTAATATGGGGGATATGGGGAGGCATAAGTGCTAAGACTCCTGCTATTGCAAAAATGGCAAAATAATGTACTGGCGGCGTGCTATATATGTTTTTCTTTTATTCGCCCGAAATATGCCTCTTTATCCAAGATTAAAAGCCCTACAAGTGTTCTCAGCGACAATAGACGCCGCTTCTTCAATTTCTGTGTCCCAGACCTGCGATATAGTGACAATCGCGTCTCTTACAAACGACGGTTCGTTTCGACCCTTGCGCGCGGCTAGATAAGGGCTATCAGTCTCGATGACTACCATATCTCTCGGGGCTTTCTCAACGAGCTTCTGGTGGTGCCCGGACCGGCAAACTCTGGTTGAAATTGAGATATAGTGCCCACAGTCCACGATCTTTTCGAGCAACTCCACACTGCCCCCATAGCAGTGATAGATTGCCTGGTCAACACCGTGGACGAGCTCAAAAACGCGCTCTTCGGCATCGCGGCTGTGAATGACAAGGGGCAGGCCAAGCTCTTGACTCAGCCGAATAAATTGCTCAAACGCGTTTTCTTGCTGCTCACGTTGATGTCCCGACTTGACATGGTAAAAATCCAGCCCAACTTCGCCGACTGCGGTTGCTGAATCTGCGTTTCGCCGAATGAATTCCTCGACGCTTTCTTTTTCCGCAACGTTAAGCGGGCTTAGACCGTAAGCCGCGTACACGTTCTCGTGCTGAAGCAATTCTCTCGTCGCCAAATTTGATGTGAGGCTAATGCCCGAATTAATGAGTCCAATTCGCGCGTCGGACGCTCTCTGAATCACTGACGGTCTGTCGTCGTCAAACGCAGGCGTGTCGATGTGACAATGAGTATCGACTAGATGCCATCGCAACACTACGCACCGTCTCTAGCCTTAAGACGATTTATCGCGCTGATCATAGCTTCAACGGACGCAATTACAATATCACCTCGCGCGGCGCGAGCAGTCACCATATTGCCGTCCGAATCTTCGACGCCGATGACGACGTCAGCAAGTGCATCAGTCCCACCGGTTATCGCGTCAATTCTGAATGTTCTTAATTGCACGTCGGTGCCCCCGAGAACATCATGTACTGCGTTAATCGCGGCATCGACTGGACCAGTGCCTATACGGGCCCCGATTTTCATCGTCCCATCTACAACTGCTTTCACCGTTGCAGTTGGAGTGATGCGATTGCCCGTCATCACAGACAACTCCTCAAGCAGAATTGTCGGCGTCAGCACCTCATTTGTGATCGCTTCAGCTATAGTGTATAAGTCAACGTCCGTGACTCGCCGGCCTTGATCGCCTATCTCCTTTATGCGATCCATTATGCGAGCGAGCTCTTCTTCGGTGACGTCAAAACGAGCGTCCTTGAGCATTTCGCGGACTGCGTGCTTGCCAGCATGCTTGCCAGCAACGAGGCGGCGACGCTGGCCGACCATTTCAGGCGTCATAATCCCTGGCTCGAACGTGTCAGCGCGTTCGATCACTCCGCGAGAATGAATCCCGGATTCGTGCGAGAACGCGTTCTCGCCGACAATTGGCATCGTGGGGGGTATGTTGATCTTCGTGAATCGTTCCACTAACCGCGAGGTCTCGAGAAGGAATTGAGTATTGATATTCAGCTTCGCTCCAAAGATGCTCGACAAACCCATCGCCGTTTGAGCGAGGTCAGCGTTCCCAGCCCTCTCACCAATCCCATTTACCGTTACTTGTACTTGATGGGCGCCGGCTTCGATCGCTGATAGGCTATTGGCAACGGCTAGACCAAAGTCGTTGTGGCAATGCACGTCGATCGGAACCTCGACAACACCCTTGATGCGCTTGATGAAGTTAAACATCCTTGAGGGGGCCATAATGCCCACGGTATCCGGTATGTTGATGATGTCCACCCCGGCAGATTCTACGCCGCGACAAACGCGATCAAGAAACTCCGGTTCAGTTCGAGTGGCGTCCATCGCAGAGAAGAGGCATTTTGTCCCGTGCTCCTTAACGTATTCGACTGCGTCGACCGAAAGATCATACACTTCCTGTCTCGTCTTTTTCATAGAATACTTCAGCTGCACATCTGACGTTGAGGCAAAAACGTGAATCAGCCCTACGCCTGCATCTAGGCACGCGTCAATATCTGGTTTCACGACGCGAGCGAGACCACAGACAGTCGTTGCCAGATCGGCTTTGACGATGCTTTTTACCGCGCTGTATTCTCCCTTTGAGGAAACAGGAAACCCGGCCTCGATCACGTCGACGCCTAACTTGTCGAGAGCTTTTGCGATCGTAAGCTTCTGTTCGCTGGTGAGCGAAACGTTAGGTGTTTGCTCTCCATCACGTAGCGTCGTATCAAAAAAAGTGACTACTTCATTATTCATTCTCGAATTGACGAAGAAAACGAACCTTCAAGTGCATACGTATCTCCACGCCCACAATTGTGGAGCTACCTATAAAACGTTTTCTTCGGCACTGATGTCCGCGAGGACTTGCCACGTAGCGTCCCGTGTGTTGATACACGAAGATCGTGCAAGAAAGAGTTTCCGAGCTAAGCCACGCGTCTTTGGATCCAATTTATCAACCGCACGTTTTCGACAAAAATCACATCGATGGTCACCGCCAAAACTCCGACTAAAAAGATTGCGTCAAAAACGCCTGCACCCCCAATCGAAGCAAACGCGAAACTTGTAGGCTGATATGTCAGTATGTCACCGATTCTAACGAGATCCGCACCTAGCAGCACGCCCAATGAACCTGACACGTAGGCGATCGGACCTACGCTTCTCCATTGCCTGTTTGCAAGCACTATGCCTATGATGCTTGCGGCAATTGCGATAAGGTAGATATTTGAGATAACAACTCCTTCTCCTGCCACGTACGCTGAACTTACATAGGAAACGACGGCAACAAACGCGATTCCGATGAGACTTGCACGGATTGGGCTTCGCCGGTCGAATATCATCTTTAGCGAAATAAAGAACGGGATAAGAAAACCGGCGACATCGAAGCCGATGGCAAGATTATTGCTGGGACCCACGACAAAAAAACCCTGAAATGCTAGGATACCAAGCGGCACATCAATAATGCCGATGCCCAAAGAACCACGAAAATACAGCAATATTGAAGGAAATGAAATCAGGAACAACAAAGTTGATCCAACAAAGATCAGCACAGCTTCTGACAGTCTGAAACCGACGGTCTCGAATCCCAACACGAGCAGCACGAGTATAAGAAAAGCGAACAACAAATAAGCGATAGATTCAACAAGCATGGTGGTTCAGCTAGGATCTGTTTTGAAAGTGGGATAGTTGACCGTTTTACGTTGTCAACAGCTCGCAAGTGCGCGCTACCGCCATAGCTCTAAGCCTTTCTGTAATAAGAACTCTTGTGTCTCTGTGCAAATCGCCCTCGTGAGCGCCGCGAGAGCGAGGATAGAGTGACACCCGGCCACATCAGCGTTGTGTCGTCAAAACTCTTTTGATCAGGTCCTGAAAGACGACACTTGCCCTCTCCACTTCGCGAAGCGCTATCCATTCATCGGACGTGTGCGCCTGCGCGATGCCCCCGGGCCCGAACACAACAGTAGGTATTCCAGCCTCATTGAAGCGCGAAGCGTCAGTGCCCGCGTCCATTGTGACCGTCTGCGGCTCGATGCCGCTCCTGTTTATAGACTCGCTCAACCAAGTGATAATCTTATGAGCGGGCAAATAGAATGGGCGCGTAAAATTTTTGGGGTCGTCCGCGAATTCTATTCGCGCCTCTGGCAAGTTTGCCCTCAGCCTGGCTAAAACATTAGATGCATCGTCGGGAGGCACGTAGCGATAGTCAACGTCAATCGAACAAAAATCGGGAACGATGTTAACGGCATCTCCAGCAGCAATAGTAGTAACCGTCATCGTTTCGTGACCAAGCTCCGGATGCTGGATCAGCGGAATCCTTTCGAGCCGCAACACAAGCTTTGCCATCTCAACGATGGCGTTCTTCCCGAGCTCAGGTTTACTCGCATGTGCCCTTTTACCGACAGATTGGATACGAAACGCTATGCGCCCTTTGTGCCCGTTTACAATTTTCAGATTCGTCGGCTCGCAAACGATGCCAAAGTCAGCGTGCAGCTGGGGCAAAACTTCCTGAGCGCCGCGGCTTCTGAGCTCTTCGTCGACGACGAACGCCGTAAGGAGCGTGCCACGGAGCCGTTCCGGATCAGTGTTCGCCACAGCGTTGATGACAGCAGCCAGACCACCCTTGTCATCAGCTGCGCCCCTCCCGTAAAGCTTTCGCCCTTGAATTCTAGGCGGGAAAAATGGGGGCACCGTATCAAGGTGGCCGCACAGTGCTAGCACAGGCCCCTCCCGACCCAGCTTTCCGATAAGATTGTTGCCAGAGCGCATGATTTCCATTCCGAGGTCACTCAGCATTTCTTCGACAAAAAGACTGATATCATGCTCGTGCGTGCTAGTGCTCGGGATGCTCACCAAGTCATACAGCAGTTCCGTGCTCTGCAGGAAATCACCTCTACTGAAGAACGGACAGAATCTTTGCGTGAAGCACTTCGTTCACCAGTTTTCCGTCTGCCTTGCCTCTGATTTGCTTCATAACGACGCCCATAAGGGGGCCTACAGCACCAACACCTTTTGCTTTAACGAACTCGAGTCGCGATTGCACGACGGCGTCTACGATCGTTTGGAGCTCGCGCTCGCTCAACATGACAAATCCAAGCTCTGCTGCTGCATCGTTTGCCGCTTTCGTTGGACAATCGGCGAGGCAGCGGAGGATTTCTGGCACGCCTTCCTTTGATATGGTCTTAGAGTTCACAAGCCTGAAAACATCAAGTGTGTTTTCACGGGTCAGACGGTCGACAGGCACGTTGTCCCTTCTTAACTCTGCGATCGTTCCTTCAAGCGTTCGCACTACAAATGTGGCGGCATCTTTGACTTCATCTCGGCTGAGGCTGCTATCTGAGTAGCCCCCCCAGAGGCGCATAACGTGCTCGAAAAGCTGACTGTTTTCAGACCACGCTATTTGCCTCGCCAACTCGTCGTTCAGGAGAAAATCCTGCCTATAGCGACGCATCCGATCATCGAGCCTCTCAGGCAAATGCGCCTTGATGCGATCAATGAGTGCCGTCGGAACCGCGATGGGAGAGACGTCCGTCTCCGGGTACATGCGGGCCGCTCCAGGAAGGGGCCGCATATATTCAGAGCATCCATTGCTCAGCGCGCGTCGCGTTTCTTCGGGCACGCCCTCCGTGGCTGCTTTTGCGCGGTGCATGACAGCATAAATCGCCTCGACGCACGTCTTAACGTTCTCGTCTGCGAGTATAACAACAGCATCGCTTTCCTCTGCTTTCAAAAACTGCAAAAGAGCCTCGGTTTCGCGAGACGTGATTCCGTATCGCGGCAACTCATCTGTGTGAAAGATCCCAGCAACTCCTCTCTTCTTTGCGTGATCCGCGAATTCAGAACCAAGCCGGCGACCGGGCTGGATGTCCTTGCCCACGAGGCCGGCAAAGCGACGAAGCAACAGGCCCCACACGTGTTTCTTCTCAAGCACGTTTGACGCAGTGTGGGCAAATATCGAGCTGACTTCGACTGGTTTTCCTACGTCCGCCTCGCGGTCCTGTAGCTTGTCTCGGATCTTTAGCAGGTTCAGCTGCCTCGCGACTTCAAAGCGCACAATATTCTCAATGAGGTCAAGCGCCTGCACGCCCTTAATTTCGACGCGTGCACCGCCCGCGATGGAGATGTTGATATCCTGCCTGATCGTTCCNNGGGGCGGTGCCGATTTCGACGAGGGGGATGCCGAGCCGGTCGATGGAGTAAACGTCTTTGTCGACTATCTGCGCTGCTTCCTCTTCGATGGACAGCGTGTCGATTCGAACGGAACCGCTGCTAAGTGATATGCATCCGCCTGCTGCGAGGAGTGCCGTTCGCTGGAACCCGCTCGTGTTAGACCCATCTATCACTAATTTCCTCATTGTGTGCGCTTGCTCGAAAGGTTGCATTTGCAGAAGGAGGGCTATTTGAAGCGCAATTTTTAGGGCATCAAGGTTCATTTCCAGCGGCGGTTCATCATCATTTTCCACAAGGCACGTGCTCTTATACGCCTTGTACGTAAATCGCCGGGTGCCGATCCCCTCTTCGATCGCGGCGCGGTCGATCTCCCCCATCTCGCTCTTTGAAGGTCGCAGGTAACGATAGAACTCGTAAGACGCGTCTTTTGTGTCGCGCAATTCGGTCGGGCTGCTGCAAAACAGTTTTGACGTAGTGTTCAGCTGTTGATGAATCTCCAAGCCTGCTTTCAGGCCGACTTTTTTGTAGTCGTGCTCTTTCACGGCAACTCCTCGAACGTGCTTCGTGTCCTAGTCGCTTCCGCGCTTATCTCTCCGGCGACGTCAGTTTTCAAAAGCCTAGCAATCTCAAAACGATCGGACGTCTGGCCAAGCACCCACATCAGTTTGACGAGCGCTGTTTCGCTCAGCATGTCGTCACCTTCGATCGCGCCTGCGCTCAACAGATCGCGCCCAGTGTCGTAGACTCTATCGCACACCCTTCCGTAAACACATTGAGAGGTCATTACGACCGGCATAACATCTGCAGCCTTTTTTACGTGCGGCACCCAGTCGCTTGCGACGTGCCCTAGACCAGTTCCTTCAATGACCAAGCCTTTGTACCCGTGTGCTACATAGTAGTCCACAATAGTAGGACTCGCTCCCGGGAAGAACTTAACCAAAGCGCACTTCGGCTCGATGCATGGACGGACGGAGAGTTCGCAGCCGCCTCGGCCCGCGTGATCGCCTAAGAATTGCAGTGACCGTTCCTGATAGCTGACGCGTGCAATCGGCGATGCGTTCACTGATCGAAACGCGTCGCGTCGTGATGTGTGCATTTTCTTAGTGCGGGTTCCTCGGTGGACAAGACAAGTGTCATCGGAGGCGTCTTCGTGCATTACCACAAAAACTCCAGCAAGGTCACTTGTAGCTGCTACTGCGGCACAGATCACATTAACGACGTTGTCGCTGCTCGGTCGATCAGCAGATCTTTGCGAACCGACGAGCACAACCGGCACGGGTACCTGGAGCATGAATGACAAGGCAGCNNTTCGTTATAGACGCATTGAGCGAGCTCTGACCACAATTCTGGCCGCATATTTTCGCTCAGTATGTTGAAGAGCAGTGTGCCGTCAATGTTAGCGATTTCGGCTAAGCTAGGAATCGCGTCGATAATGTCATCCGCGTCAAATTGACTTGTCACCGCACCTGTTCGGTAGTCGATTTTGCTAGCAATGGTGCCCCCAGTAGAAATGATGCTCAGTCGCGGTAGTTCAGGTCGCACAGGCCGCGGCAATCGCTTTTCGGCGAGCGACGCTCCCTTTTCGACAAGCGTCATCGTCACCCCCTTGGGTGCGAAGCCTACGTTATACCCGCTGTCGAGTTTAATCACGATAAAGTCAGTTACACTCGGCATCAACGCGCCGAAAAACTCTTTTTTATCCTTAACCACTCTGACGCGATCACCGTGTTCTATGTCGCCCATTCTACGCTCCGGACGCAGTCAGCAGCCCTTTCTCTGCCGTTTGCAGTGCTGTCTGTCGCAGCAAGAGGCGTTGCTGTCGCATTCGATGCCGCCTGCGTCGCGCTCTCAACATTCGTTTGAGCTGGCTGGCGGCAGGCCCGCCCGTAATGTCCCGCTTTGCAACGTTACGATTAACGTCAAGAGCTTCTGCGACATCGTCTGCCGTTAGACCAAGCAGCGAGAGCGGCTTTCCGAGGTATCGCAACCCAACTTGGTCGATCGCATTCAAGTCGCGCGTGCTGGCACGTGCGAGGTCCCCGACAATCGTGTGTGCCGTCCGAAAAGGGACGTGTGCAGTACGCGCGATCGTGTCAGCCAGCTCAGTTGCAGTGGTGAAACCCACAGAGCTCATTTCAGCAAGCCGTTGTTTGTTGATCAAAATAGTTTGCAGCACCGCATTCGCGATACGAACACAATCGATTGTCGTCGCGATCCCTTGTCGCAAATGAGGTGTAATCTCCTGTAAGTCGAGATTGTAGCTGAACGGCAGCGCCTTGCAAATTACCACGCTAGCGGTAAAATCTCCAATAACCGAACCCGTCTTAGCCCTAATGAGCTCGAGCGTGTCGGGGTTCTTCTTTTGCGGCATGATAGAGCTTGTCGAAGCGAACTTGTCATCTATTTCAACGTAACCAAACTCAGAGGTGCTCCATAATATCAACTCTTCGGCCAAACGACTGAGCGTGATCATCACATTGGACGCAGCGGCTAGCGCTTCTATCACGAAATCACGCGTGCTCACGGCGTCCATAGAATTCTCTACGATCCCATCAAAGCCAAGCGCTGACGCAACAAAATCACGATCAAGCGGCCAGCCTGTTGAAGCAAACGCAGCTGCGCCGAGAGGGGATTGATTTGTCCGCTCGTAAGAGTTGGCTAGCCTCGCCAAATCTCGCTCGAGAGCGTCACAGTGCGCAAGTAGATGATGCCCGAGCGTAGTTGGTTGTGCGTGCTGCAAGTGCGTGAATCCCGGCATAATAGTCGTGGCGTTGCTTGCGGATCGTTCCAGAAGCGTATCTTGTAGGGCGAGAACAGCGTCCATGAGCGCCAGTAAGTCGTGGCGCAAGGCCATGCGAATGCAGGTTGCAACCTCATCGTTTCTTGACCTGCCGACGTGGAGCCAACCTGCTTGCGCGCTTCCGGCGCGTTCCGTTAACGCAGTCTCAATCGCAACGTGGACGTCATCAACGTCCTGCGGCAGCTTGACGTACCCCTGCTCGTTGATTTTGAGGAGTTCCTTTGTCAGCACCTCGAACGTCGTTTGTGCGATTATGCTTTGTTTCTTCAGCATTGCTACGTGAGCGAGATCAATGAGTATATCATAGCGAAAGAACCACGCGTCCGCGGCGATCGAGGAGGTGAAACGCAGCGCCTGCTCATCGAACTCCGCTAATCGTCCCTTTCGTATGAGGTTTTGCTTCATTATACCCTCAGACGAGGCGACGCGTAATAGTTATTTCGCTCAATCCTTGTTAGCGCACTACGGTGCGAATAGCCGAAATAAACGCGCTGCCATTGACGTTTGTCCTATCTAGAATACAAGCAGCCGGCGCTTGTTCAGCCGTGTACCGTCAGTTGGATGGGTCGTGATGCAAAACTTAATGAGTTAAACGAGAGGAAACTAGCTTAAAACGTAACGGTTGCACGCACATGAGAAGTTTGGAAGGCAAGACCATCGTCGTTGGCGTTACTGGCAGTATCGCAGCAGTCGAAACAGTCAAGCTCATCCACGAGCTCAGGAGGAAAGGCGCAACGATACATTGTGTGATGACAGACGCGGCCTGCAAGATAGTCCATCCAACCGCGCTGGAATACGCTACACAAAAGCCCGTTATAACCCAGCTCAGCGGAAATGTGGAACATGTTACACTTCTCGGTAAAGGTGGATCGGCAGATTTGCTGCTGATTGCTCCGTGCACGGCAAACACCATTGGCAAGGTAGCACACGGCATCGACGACACCCCAGTCACGACTTGCGCCGTCACGGCGCTGGGATCGGGAAAGCCCGTAGTTATCGTCCCGGCGATGCATGAGTCCATGTACTCTCATCCGTTCATCGCTGAGAACCTCGATCGCTTGAAAGCGCTTGTGCATCTCATATCGCCACGCCTGGAAGAGGGCAAGGCAAAGCTTGCCGAACTCAATGACATCGTGCTCGTGGTCGAACGGCTCGTTTCGAAAGGTGAGCTCAGACAAAAGAGGATCTTAGTAACCAGCGGAGCAACGACAGAATCATTGGATCCCATTCGCATTCTTACTACGAGGAGTTCCGGGCGAACTGGCAGAGAGCTTGCGTATGAAGCCTTTAGGAGGGGCGCGGACGTCACTATCGTGCACAACGGCGAAGCACGGCTCGTCAACCAAGTACGTGTCGAAAGCGCCACGGAGATGATTCAAGCGGTGCTTTCTGAGCTCGAGAAAGGGTGCGACATTTTCATCAACGCGGCGGCCATCTCGGATTATACAGCCGATAAACACAGTGAGAAGATAAGATCAGGTCAAGAGCTACATCTCGCGCTGAAGAATGTACCGAAACTCACCGACATCGTCAGAGCGAAGTACCCGAACCTCTTTATCGTTTGTTTCAAAGCGGAAACACACACAACTCCTGACGCTCTTATTGAATGCGCCAGATCCATCCCGGTCGATCTGGTAGTCGCTAACGATGTAACGTTCCGAGGTATGGGCACCGAAGATAACGAAATTTACATTGTCAACTCACAGGTCGAGCGGCACCAGGGCGACAAGGCATTCCTCGCTGAGAAGATCGTAAATGCTATAGTTCGTCGAATGAATGACTCATGAAAGCGTTTTGCCCATTTCACATAACGGGGTTTTTCGCGCTGAAGCCCGACCGTGCAGAGATCTCCTCGGTAGGGTGCGGCATTGTTATCGCCGATGGTGCAACGACTGAAGCCTTCGTAGGTGATGGCAGCGTGTATATCAACAAAGAGCCCTCTCTCGCGCCTACCACAAAGACGGTCATCTCCTCTCTATCTGCGAAGCAAGTTGATATAAGGACGGAGCTCGCAGGGCCGATCAGCTGCGGCCTCGGCACGAGTGGTGCCGGCTCTTTAAGCACTGCACTTTCCCTTAACCATCTATGCGGGCTCAATCTCAGTTTTAACGCGCTTTGCAAAACCGCCCAGCGCGCAGAAATTGTCAACAAGACCGGAGTCGGAGACGTTATCGCTCAAGCTGTCGGAGGTGTCGTCATCAGGCGACAAAATTCGGTAGATCGAATTCCCACCCCGCCGCTTGAGATCTCGTATCTTGTGTTCGGACCACTTTCAACGCCTGAAATCTTGGCAGATCGAAGCGCGCTCGCTGCAATAGAGAAGTTTGGATCAGCCGCGCTTAAGAAGCTGATCACGAGGCCCACATTTAGCGAATTCATGCGTTTGTCTCGGCAATTTGCGCGTGACACCGAACTACTGAGTCACAAAGCGCGAGACGCGGTCGAAGCCGTAGAGGCGAGCGGCGGGTGCGCTTCGATGGCGATGCTCGGGGATGCGGTTTATGGCATAGATCCATCTAATGCGCTCAGTGAATTCGGGACCGTTCGAAAGACGGCAATATACAATTGCGGAGCCCGTCTTGTTCTCTGAACACGGAAAAATGTACTTCAAAAAAGGCGCGTTTTTTAAGTAGGCTTGCAGAAACGCACTGGGTCAAACATGCTCTAAATGCACCAGTTAATCAAAAAGGTAGATGGAAGAACAACATATTAGTCAAGGTGCGCAGCGCAACTTCCCACAATAATGCAGTTAATCCATCAATTCAGTTCAATCCGTAACTCAAACTAGCTTGGTTACTCTTCGACTACTTCACCAAAAGCGAAGTTGCGCTTCACAGCCTTGATTTCAATCTTAACTTCGTCACCGATCTTGGTGTGTGGAACGAAAATCACGAAACCACTAATGCGAGCTATCCCGTCGCCCTGTTTTGCAATATCTTCGATTTTCACGTCGTATTGCTTTCCGACATCCACGGGAGCAGCCTTTGGCTTGCTATCGTAGCTCTTGTAGCCGCCGCTGAAATTGTTTCTTGTGTTTGCTCTATACACGGCGTCACCTCCTTTTTGCTTGAATACGTATCTGTATGCCTATGTCATATATAGCTTCGCGCATTGGAGAGAACAAGCGCCAGCTAAGCCTAAACGGGGCCCTCTCCGCGACAGCATCGATTTGTGGCCTGTTCCGTGCGCAAACCTTTCATCTCTTGAATTCAAAGCACTAAGACCGGAGCTACGTCATTACGTTCGAACGGAAAACCTTGGCGTGCTGAGTAGAGAGTATCAGCACGTCTTCGCGAAATAGTGATGCAAATGAAAAACCAAAACCCTTCATCGATCAGTTTTTCTCAAAACAACTCCTCAAAAGGTCTATGAGGCTCCCATAGATTCCAGGAAGCACTCAGAGTTTACGCCTTCGCGGCAGTGATACGGACGGAAATGAGGGGGAGTTTAGTGCCTTTGGTGCCCGGCCCTCCAGAACGACCGTCGAACTGATCCCAAACAACAAATCGTGCAAAATGGAGAGGCGCTGACTGGCCCCAGGATCATTATTCCGCCGCGACGTTCGAGGTGAAGGCGCGAGGTCAGCAAACCAGATTAGATGTTGCGCAAGCTGATATCTCTGAATTCTAAGCAGAGATCAAAGCTGGGTGGGTCAAATGTTATAAGGACAACCCAGCAGCGTATTTTGGCTACGCCTTAAACGGTGCTGGCGCTGAGTTGCTGTAGGGCTGCTGCCACTAATCCAACAAGTTAAAGTAGTACCTCGTGCTTGGGAAAAATAGTTGGGAAAAGGCACTGAAAGCTGCGTGTCTCACACAGAGCTTGACTACCTCATTTTGGAGCCATGCGGCAGCGCCTCCCAACAGCAATTCAAGACAGCAAAAGTGAATGCTAAAGCCGCGAGACCGTTATACTCGCTGCTTGGGTATATGTTCTTCATCATATTTAGAGAGTCCCATCGGACCTTCTCGTTAGCAGACGTTCCTGCGGTGCGAACTCCACTTTAGGCGTCAAAAACCTCGCAGAATGGCATGGCGCGGAACGGCGGTTCGATGCCTGCGCTGGCAGTTCCTCGATGATGTCTGAGTGCGCCGCCATTGAAGTTTACCAAAACTTTGCCAACTGTGTCAAAAAACGGCGCCATCTTTTTTACCTCATCCTCTCTCTTCACTATCCATGATATGCGAAATGGGCGATCTGCGGATTTATTACGAGATGTGCGGCGAGGGCAACCCCGTGCTTGCGATCCACGGGTTTGGCATCGATCACCACGTTATGACCGGCTGCATGGAACCGATCTTCACCAGACGCGCGGGATGGAAGCGCATCTACTTAGACCTGCCAGGCATGGGTCGCACGCGCGCTCCTAGCTGGTTGAACGATGCAGACCAGATGCTGGACGTTATCAGAAAGTTTTGTGAAAACGTTATTCCCAACGACCAGTTCCTGGTGGCAGGCGAATCTTATGGAGGGTACCTGGCCCGCGGCTTGGTCCGTTCCATACCCGAACGCCTCAAAGGAGTCCTCCTCATCTGTCCTGTTGTCGTGGCCGAGCGAAAACAGCGCGATCTGCCCCCCCGACGTGTGTTCGTCAGGGATGAATCGTTCTTAGCTAGCATCGCTTCTGACGACCAGAAAAAATTGTTTGAACGCGTACTCGTGGTGCAGGACAAACCGCGATGGGATCGCTTCACGCAGGATATTATTCCAGGGATGAAGGCAAGAGATAAGGAGTTTCTCGAGCGATTTGAAAACCGCGGGTACAGCTTTTCCTTCGACATAGATGAGCTTTCGCATCCCTTCGACCGGCCTTCCCTCATCCTTGTTGGCCGCCAAGATGCATCGGTGGGGTATCGTGACTCACTAAAAATCGCTGCGAATTACTCCCGCGGGACTGTTGCTATCTTGGATATGGCTGGGCACGGCCTGGAAGTCGAGCAAGAGACTGTGTTTAACTGCTTAGTCAACGAGTGGCTAGATCGCGTGGAAGTGTAGCGTTGGTGAAACTCCGCTAACTTAGCTCACTTTTTGCGGGTCTTCTTGGCATCGCTCTGAAGTTCTTCTATCACTTGAAGGAGCGGATTAAAGTAGTCGTGCAGTGCCTTAATAAAACTGCTGACCAATGAATCTGAAGCGTGGTCATTCGACAACGAATTTCGCCTTTTTGACACGATGAGTACCTTCTTTTACGTAGGCCACGCAGTCGGTCTGAACTCGCAACGCTTTTTTCTAAGCGCTCACATATTTGCCAGAGGATTTCTTACAGCCACAGTCATTTTGGATGGGCTTCGAAGAAACTCAGTGCATCGCTTAGCCTTAGCCCTTTTTTGCGTCAGGTCACAAGTCGAAAGAGGGCACAAACTGTTTTGTGAAATGTTTCCGTTACGTGGACTACTTGCTTTGCAGAACGGAGCCACAGTTGATCGATTTTCGTTTGAAGAAAGTGAAGTCATCGTGAATCGTATCATTTGACGACGATCGTCCCTTTCATATAGGGATGTATGCTACAGTAATAAGGAAACGACCCTGAGTCGTTAAACTGAAACGTGTAAGTGTTACCGGTGTTAAGAAGTGGCGATGAAAACGCCGATGAATCTGAAACAACCGTATGCTGCACCGAATCATAATTTTTCCACGTTACATTCGCCCCTTTTTGAATCGTGAGCGTCGACGGGTTGAAGGCGTAATTCTGGATAGCAACGGAATTCTGGCTCGAGGTGCTAGTAATGGTGCTAGTAACCGGACCAGGGCTCGGATTTGAGGATGATGATGTGCATCCCGCAATACTAACTGTTGCACCCGTTATCACAACGAGCATTAAAATGAGGTGTTTTTTCATTTTCTCTTTCTCCCTCAGACTGTCTGCAGCTTTTCGGCTGCTTTGTTATGCAGGATTCGTTTAATGAAGTTTGCCCGCTGAATCATCGCACCGACGCTGCTGGGACACAGACCCAGCTCTTGTGATAGCAATTTGGCCGTCCGCAGGCTCTACGGAGTCGAAACGCAACGCTTTCATAGGTGAGCGAGAAAAGGGCGAGGGACTATATGGCAATTGATATACGAACATTGGCCACAGCGAACCTGGTTGTTCAGCTCGTGCTCATCGCGCTTATCCTAGGTGCTGTTTATCTTGCGCGCAGGGGAAGGATAAAACGACATTGCACAATCGTGCGAGGAGCCGTCGTCGTCCAAATCATTGCGATATTGATAGTGATGCTGCCTTCGCTGCTCGGATATGTTGCAAACGTTCCGCCGATTCCATTCCTGTACCCTGAGCTCCTCATCCATCACATTTTGGGGCTTGTGCTGATCGCGATCTTCATCTACGTCAACCTCGAAGTCGGACACGTCATCAGGCCCATCGTCAAACGCAAGGACGCTATGTGGGCTGCTCTCGGGGTATGGCTGGTCGCCCTCGCTCTCGGCATTATCCTTTACCTCACAGTCTACTACACGTGACGCAGATCTTCACCCAAACAGCTCGACCCAGCTCTAAGCGACACAGCTTCATTACGAGGATTCAACGTGCTAAACACCATGACCCTTCTTTAGCGGATACCGCACTGTCAAGGGTTTATGCATATCGGTTAGGGCGCCGAACAGCAATCGACTATATCCAACGAGCAAGATGCAACAAGGGCCGGTGCTTGTGTGTGTATCTGCTGACTTATCTGGAGAAAGCGATGGGCTAGGCGTGCCAGCGTTTAACCGCTTTGTTACGCAAAGTGCGTTTAAGCAAGTTTCTCCGCTGAATTGTCGCTCGTCAGTACATTCGGCGCTAATTTCAATTTCGAGGCCTGAAAAGCTTTTAAACAAGGGGTTGTCACAAGGGCAGCGCGAGAATTGCTCGTCATTACGCGGCACATCTCACTTCTCCCGCTCGACCTTTTTTCACCGCGATGATTTATCGAATGACGAGGAGTTCAAGCGTGCTAGCTCAGTCTCTCTTAAAGTGCGGTGAGAAACCAGAGTCACTAACACACCTGGATAAACGATCAAGCCCATTTGGCAGACTATCGCAAGTTAAGCCCCTCGAATGCAGCATTTCACGCAAAAAGCGGCAAAAGGTTATTTTAAGGCGACGCTTTGGCTTCTTGACCTTCAACAAGTGTACGACGAGATCAATCGTAAAAAGAAACTTGCTTTAATCACAGTCGTGCTTGCAGTTGCCCCGTTGCTAGTTGCCGGTGGGCCTCGCCTTCGAACCCGAGCCTAGCCTGAGAGTAGCAATCATGAACGCAATTACGACCTCAGCTCCGTGGAGCTCGAACTCAGCAAAACACAAAACAACATCTAACGTATAATTAGCAGGCCTGCGCTAGGTACCAAGTAGAGACCATGAATACGCCCCGTAGTTTGCGCGCTTCCGACCAGTTTGAAATCGTTATGCCTGAGCCGTTTGATTTTTCGCTCACTGTCGCTAAACCGGCTGGCTGGCATTGGTCAACTCCGAGAGAAGTTTTTAGAAACGGCACGCTTTGGAGCGGCACCTATCTAGATAGCAAGTCGGTCGGATTGAAACTGTCCGCAGTCAACAAGAGTGTGATGGTAAGTGTTTACGTTCAATCGCATCTCACTAACAACGAAGAAGCTGCGCTGCAGATGTCGATCAGAATCGGGCTGGGAGAGGACGAAGACCTTAGCGCTTTTTATGGATTCGCCCACAATGACGAGGTGCTTTCACCCGCAGTTCAAGACCTCTACGGCATGCGCGTCGGGCGGCTAGATGACTTGTTCGGTCGGGTGATTCTTGCTACAACCCTGCAGATGGCCCCGCTCAAACGAAGCCAAGACATGATGGNNCCTTCCAATATCGCTAAGCGGGATCCCACCGAGCTGAGGCGAGAAGCAAAGCTCGGGTACCGAGCGGAGCGGCTCGTTAAGGCGGCGCGCTATCTAATGGAACATCCAATGTCATTAAAAGAGCTGCACCAGCAGCCCGAGACAGAGGCTATAAAAAATGTGATGAAAATCCCAGGCATTGGGGCGTACTCGGCAGGCCTGATCGTTGGTCAGGGCTCCGCCCCGCTAGACGCGTGGAGCGTGGTCATCATGAGCGAGCTTTTGCTCGGACGCAAGCCCAAACACCCCAGACAAGAAATTAACGCAGTGACACAAGCCGTGCGTGGCCGCTGGGGCAAGTGGGCGTGGATGGCTTTTGTGTACGTGGTGAACGACCTGCCGAAGCTCGCGACGATTTACAATCTGTCAAGGTTAACCTAGGATAGCCAAACGACCGAGGCACGGTGACGGAGCAACAAATGTGTCGGCCTCCAAATATCGATGTGCGCCCGTTTGTGCGCCTTATCTTAAACGCCTACGGGTACTTTGATCAAGCCATCGTCGTGCGAGCAAATACCGCGCGGCTAAAAATAGGTTATCAGTTTAGCCAGTGCGACTCAAGAACGGCAACTATCACACCGAGGCCAGAGGATGCAAAGCACTTCGCCTTCACAACGACCGACCTAAACCCGCCTTTTTTTGCGAGTTAGCTCTAAATAGACACACACCATCTTAGATCAAGGAATACCCATGGTAGTCGGAGTTACCTTAGTAAACGTGGTTGCTGGGCAGGAGCGACGCGTTTTTGAAAAACTCGGCGAGATCCCAGGGATTAGAGAACTGCATCACGTGTTTGGAGAGTATGATTTTTTAGTGATCATCGAAGTCGACGGTCTGCCCCTGCTCAGCAAGACGGTGGACGTGATCCGCGATGTGCCCGGGGTTACAACCACCCACACCGTCGTCGGCGCTGAACTCTCAGACACGTAACNNTTGGATTCAACTTCTGAAGGCGTCAGTGATTAGGATTGGACAGTGGCGTGACGCTTGCCGCTCAGTTTCAGTCAAGGCCGTAAAATGAGCAACCTCAAGCGGGTCGGCAGGCTATGCTACCGATGGAGAGCCCAACAAAGCTATCCGTCTCCAACCCCTTGGGATCGTTTCGATCTAGGCGTCGGGACACGCGCTTAATCGTAGACAATGCGGTCCCAAGGGCGACGGATTCGAAGACCCAAATGCGCCGCCGCCAAAGGTATGAAGCAGTGATGTTTGAGTAGATTCCGGAGTTCAATGGTACAGAAGAGTACGGAAGAAAAGCTTAGAAGAGGAAACGAAGTAATGAGAAAACGAATCACGATAGCCCTAGCCGTTGCCGCAGTAGCCGTGATCGCCGCTATTGTGAGCTATCTCTGGCGCGTATTTCGGATAGGTCAAACAAGCAAAACAAACGATGCGGACTCGGAAGATGGCGGAAAGTGCCACGAATCGAAGGAATAGCGTAGAAACGGCTTGCCTGTCGATTTTCTAATTGCAATTTATAAGACTTAAAGAGGTCCTTTTCTTATACAGTAGTTTGTTTTCTTAGGCCTTTTCGGTTGCAGCTAGTAAAGAAAATCGAAAAAAGAGGTGTCCCGCTAGAAGCTCACCGAAGGATCTCCACCTTCATACCAAATCCCGATCGTAGCTATATTCGATGCCAGGTTAACCGAGAAAGCGGATCAGTTACTGGCTCAGGTCATATGTCACGAGACACACAATAGGGATCGCTGACTGCTGCGGGGGCATTAGTCCGCGGTCATTTGACCTTCTTCGAGTCCGGTTCTTAGTCCCATCCGTGCCAAAATATGTGCTGTTTGCCGTGTGCCGTGCTGAGAAGGATTCCCGCCCTGTGAAACGGCGAGCGTCGGCCTCGCCGAGTTAGAGCTCTTCACCTGTGCTGCTTAGTCAAGGAATAGCAGAGACGGCCCCCTTAAGTCCCACGTAGTCGACTCGGAAGGGGGGCCGTGCGACGATGCGGCTGACCTTTTCTGAGACCCCCTTCACAATCTTATTAAATAGGTCGCGCAGATTTTTTGCAGTTTCAATTTCAAAGCGGTTAGATGTGTGTCAATCCTTTTTTTCGTCAATCCCTCGGCCCGTGCCTCCGCTTGTATGCCGCGTCGTATTCGCGACGTCGTGCCGGGTCATTGTAGGCATTTACCGACTGTCCCTCCTTATTCTGTCCACTCGTATTCTTTCGAAAGGCTTTTCTTCGGGAGGGATTCCTTGGATCTCAGTGGGCCAGCGCGGGGGAGCAAAGAGTTGGTCGATATAAAAGGTTTAATGTTCCGATATTGTGGCCTATCAACTCTAATCAAACATTCACCAAAAGGGACTATTTAAGTTCGACTGAGCGAAAGCGCCAAATCGGGCCCCGTTAAGAAGAGAGATCATACTTTTCAATAATAACGTTTGTTAGAATAAGGATTTCAAAAATGTGAAGTGCCATTCAAGAGTTTTTGAATATAAGAGAGAAAAAACAGCCAGATCTAAAAGACTTAGGCCACTATCCTGCACAAGGCCAGCCGG
>PLGY01000026.1:18212-31266 GCA_003139855.1 Candidatus Methanoflorens stordalenmirensis | reverse complement strand
AGGAGGCGGCACGAAGCGATTCGCAAGCGAGCTCTACGCGAGTGATGAAGGCGTGTACCACCTCACAGCGCGCCTTTTCCACGAGCAGAAGCTCATCAGCAGCAAGCGGACATCATGCTACGTTACGCCCCTTGAGGAGTGAGTCTGCGTCTCGTCGGTGGGGGCTGCAGTGGTGTAGGGTCGCGCCCAGCAGATGCTTTGGGGGTTTTAACCCCCATTTCCGTTATTTGCTCGCAGGCACGGCGCAATAACGCAGTTGGCTGATGATCTGCGATTGCTGGCTCATGGCATCCGCCAGGTCGAATATTCCGGTGACATCGACAACGCCAACGGCGGCTATTGCTGAGCCTCCACTGTCCTGGATAGGGGCAACTATGACCGGTACGTTCGCATATTCCCCCGCTTGCGGCCGCGTCTTTATCAATGTGTTCTCGGCAAGAACTCTTTCAAGTATCGGCCCGGTATAGTTCCGACTTTTCACCTTGCCGTCTTCGATTTGAACGCCGTGATGGCTCTGGCTTCGTATCGTGACGGGCAGGCCGCCTAATACAGCGTGAAATGCCAATGCGATTGGGATTAAATCGCTGCTCACGGAATCTGATGAAAGCCTAAATTGTTCCATTATGTTCTTCTCCCTTGTCCGCGTCAAGGACAGCAAAAAGACTCCGACCAAGATCGTAATCGATCGGTTAAGCGGCGCGCCAACACTCACAGGCGCGGATAAGCCTCTCGCGGCTGTCAAAGCACAGCGAACAACGTAGCTGCTACTAATTCAGTTATAATGATTTAAGGCTTTACTCGCTGTTTGCCAGCTCCGCCACGTCAATGCGTGAAGCAATAGCGCTTCTACCCTGATTGGATATGTTGGCTGTAATTTATGCTTAATCACGGAAGACGAAGGATAACGACTTAATGGTAGTGCTGGCTTGCACTTACTATGCTAGCTGCTGAGCATTACCCATATTATGATGGTGCGATGCCAAACCGCGCGCTATTGGAAGTCCATCGCAGCAAAATCTCGCTCCACCGCGCCAAGGCTGGACACGACTACCCAACGATACGGTTGCCCCATACGTTCTCAATGCTTACAGGGCTACCCACGCGAATCTATCACACCATCCATGATGGAGCGCTGGCCTTTCTCATGGTTGTTGCGCCCTCTAACTTAGCGTCAGAAAACGCCTGAGAGAGCCTAAAATCGCCCGTCTTGACATAGCGATAATTTTCCCTCAGTAAGCTCCGACAAGGTTCCCAGTGCGTTGGTCGCACTCTTCTATAGAGACTACGTAGTTTGGGCTCAGAGGTTATTTGTACCGATATTGAACCTGTGCCTGACAGGTGTTAGAAAATGAATAAGCGGAAAATCCTATTCTTATGCACGCACAACGCAGCACGCTCACAGATGGCTGAAGGGTTCGTAAACGCCCTAAACGGTGATCGTTACGAGGCGTACAGCGCCGGCAGCGAACCGACAGAAGTCCACCCGTGTGCTATCGAAGCGATGGCAGAGAAGAACATCGATATTGCCTCTCAACGCGCAAAGCCACTCGACGAGTATCTCGACGCGTCCTTTGACTACGTCGTGACCATGTGTGCTGACGCCCAAGAGAGATGCCCCATTTTCCCCGGAGCCATTATCCCCGGAGGGACCAAGTACATCCATCACGCCTTTGACGATCCCCTTGCAGATGCGGGGCAAGAAAATGCACCGTGCACGTCTTTTAGGCGCGTGCGTGACGAGATAAGGGAATGGATCATTGTAACTTTTGGTTCTCTTTAGCACGCGTGCGTTTTTCTCGCGAGCCTCAAGATGTTCTGCCACGCTTTCACCAAGGTCCAGGCATTTCGTAAGCGAAACATACGTGCTAAGGCATGATAGCAAGTCTCTAGTTATTGTCTAATCTCCGTAAATTGCCGTACCGGTCGCCGTCGCGTTTCTCGCTCACGCGAACCGCTTAACCGCCTCTCGAATCATGTCTTTTGGCGGAATTTCAAACACGTGTCCCTTGTATGTGAAAATCCTGCAGTGTCCTTGAAACGGGGACGTATGGTCCGTTCCTCGCTGCACATCGTGCCCGTCGACCAAAATCGTAGGCGAGCCAAGGAAGCCAACCACCTCTGCTTCCCCGCCTTTGGCGATCTTTACCATGTTCACCCTCGCTTCAACGTGCTCCTCCTTGAGAACCTGTTTGAGGGTGTCTGCTGCCTCTTGGTAATGCGGGCAGTCCTCGTAATACAACACGTCAATAGACAACATAGCGATCGCCTAAAAAGAAGCCGAGTGCAAATAAAAGCTTAACTGCTGTTAAACCACGGAAAAGGGCTAAAATTCTACTCCTACGCGGTTGCCGATAAGGGTTCGGCTGGAATTAACTGCTGCCTTCAATATCGGCTACTCGGGAGGTCCCGCTTATGGATGTTGACCAATCGCTCGGCCCACAGGCGTAACTTAAATTTTGCTGAATTACCCTCATTGTGCTCGACTGATCCCTGCGCGACCGCTCGGTCGATCCGGCCTGAAGCATCGTTGACAATAGCATCGATTATCGGTTCCAACCCTACGCTCACGCTGGCAGCCATCTCGGCGATGGACATGCCACCGTTGAAGTCCTGTCGTAGCTGCGCACCGCTGATCCCCATCGTGCCCGCAGCCACCAGAAACTCGTCTCGAGCCATTGACCGCAGCAGGGCACGTTCGGAATCGCTCAGGGGCGGCAGCCACATCGGCCCACGCCTATTGGGTAGAGAGAGCGTATAAATCAGGCGTAGGACGGAAAATCCGCCGATGATCACTCCGAACAGGTAATAGCCCAGCAAGAGAAGCACGGCCCCCGCCAAAAGACCGAATGCAATGATGATCCACCAAATGACCCGAGAGGCGCTTCGCGCGGTCACGCTCACGCCTCTCTGCCATGGAATGCTTTCGCACGTGCTTGACCCATAATCAACCTTTAAAACGTAGTTGTTTCGTAGCTCTAATGCTTCTGTCGCAAAACTATAGGTAAGTGGCGGCTCTGGCTCTTGACCTCAGCTTTTTGACCTCGCGTACAGGGCAAGATCTAAGCTGCTGACCGAACGGTTTCGGTGCTGTCACGCGATGGCTGTACTTGAGTGGATAACGTGAATCGCGTGCAAAGGAAAACGTCATCATGATAGTGAGAGTGCAGTGACGAAGATGGCGAAGAGAAGCTTTTACTTACCAGGCTGTTTCAGTCCCCACGGGACCCAGATTGCGGTCTCTAATATTGCTACTACTGCAACGGAGATGACGAACACTCCGACGTTTTCCCATATGCTAAAGTTACTGACATAGAAAAACAACCAGAGTCCCAGGAACAGCAGCCACGCAAATGCGGTAGCGATGCTGGCAAACAGCAACAGCCAAGGTGGTGGGGCTTCCTGACCCTGTATCCTGGGTCTTTCTTTCGTTCTAGAAGCTCTTGCGCTGCCTCCGCCACCCACCCAAAGGACAATGAGGCCAATAACGTATCCGAGGTTATACCAAAATCCGTTATTGTTGAACTTGAGTAAAGCCCTGTAGCTAAAGACATAGAAGAAATGCTTAGCGAGGACGAAGAATAGCGCTGGCGTTCTTGCTAGCCGATGAATTGGACCTGACTCTTGTCTTCAGATTGAGATTAAGAAACAAACCGGGCCTAGCGCAAAGCACCTGCGACGAGACGGCAGAGAATCTCGTGTGGGCTACGGTTACGATATATTTGCAATCCAGCTCGCAGGGGGTATCCTCTACCCGTTTAGGGTTGTACTCACGCCCAAATGCTTCTACCAGATATCTTCCGCGATCTCTTGTGTCGTCGACCCGTTCTCCCCCGCACCGTTCGCGCATGCATCAAATACCGACATCCCCAGTATCGAGCGGTTCTGCCGTGTGCCGTGCGCGTACGCGCCAATTT
The DNA here is from genome assembly GCA_003139855.1 of Candidatus Methanoflorens stordalenmirensis. GTDB lineage: Archaea > Halobacteriota > Bog-38 > Methanoflorentales > Methanoflorentaceae > Methanoflorens > Methanoflorens stordalenmirensis. The sequence continues at coordinate 27,352 of PLGY01000026.1, read as the reverse complement.
CGTTGGCGATTGGCCCGAGCGCTTTTGCCTTTGCGACGACGTTGCGCATCGTTTCGGTGAACTTGATCCCCTCCGACGCGGAGATCTGATCCCAGTACAGCCGCTCGGGATTGATGCCGATTGCCTGCAAATAGGCCTTGAGATAGCTCATTCGCATATCACACGCGTAGTTCCCCTTCAGGTAATGGCAGTCACCGAAGTGACATCCGAGCACCATGACCATGTCGGCGCCAGCAAGGAATCCTTTAACGATGAACAGCGGATTTATACGTCCCGTGCACATCACCCGAATAACGCGCGCGTTCGGCGGGTACTGCATGCGCGCGGTACCCGCTCCATCCGCGCCCGCGTAAGAGCACCAGTTGCAGCAGAAGGTCAAGATACTAGGTTCCCATTGCCGCTCATCCATTTCCGTAGCGTCTTCAGCTTGGCTCATGCTTTCACCTCGGCTATTTTGCACAGAGGTATCGCGTCAGCCGTCGACTGTCCCGGCACATACCCCAGCGTCCCTTGAACCGACGATTGTACCATATGGGTGATCGTGGCAAGCGGGATCTTCTTCGGACACACGTTCTCGCACTGGCCGCAGTTCACACACGACGGACTCACGTGCATCAATCGCGTAAGGTGGAACATCGGGTCAGGCGGCACTGTGTCTTTAGGCACCACGAACTCTTGCTTCGTAAAGCATTCAACACACGAGCATATCGGGCACACGTCGATACACTCCCGACAGCCATCACACTTGTCAAATTGGGCGAACAGTCTCTCGAATTTGCGCTCGCCGTCAAATTGGGCAAATTGCGTCGCCATGGCTTTGCGTGCCATCTTCACCATGATGCCGTCCAGCTTCTCGCGTAGGGCTATACCTTGCGGCGGCGCGTCCTTCAGCGTGATCGCGCCCGCTGCAATCGCTGTATCGAGGAGCTTTTGCCCCTTTTCCGTGCGCACTTCGACAAACGTGACTTTTCCTGCGTCGTCACCGATGACGCCCCAGTTGCCGCACGCCAGATCGGCCATGCGCGGTATGTTGTATTCGCATCGTTGGCAGTTCGTGCGTCGGCCGTAACCCTCGGCTTCCAAGTCATCGATGGAGAGCTCTTTGTGTTGGCCGTCCTTGGTTATGATGATGAGCTTTCCCTTATCGATCTCCTCTTTTACCACGTCCTCGGGATCAATGTCGAAGAACTGTCGAATCATCTCACGGGCAGGCCCGGGTAACATCGTCCCGCCGCAGTTGACGCCGATCATATAGACGTTGTCGAGATCGATCTGATTACGTTTGCTCAACTCGATAATGGCACGCGCGTCGCACGGCTTACACGTCACCGCAATGCGCAAATCACGCGCACCATTGAAATCATTCTTTATCAATTTCGCGCTCAGCGTTGGGGCGCAGTGCAACGAGCCGGCAGCTTCCGTTATCTCCTCTTTGGTGGTCGCAAAATAAGGAGCACCGTCATAGATGCTTTCACCTCTTTTGATCACCAACGCTCCGTCCACTAACTTCTGCTCTACCGCGGCTATGAGCACAGCGGTAATCACGCCCCCGCATTCTCCCTGTTCTTGTACTAGCTTATCTGTTGCTCTTCCGTAATACATATGAGTCGCCTGATTTTAATAAAAAATTATATATAATAATATATATATAATTAGTTGCTTTAAAGCTTTTCGATGCCAACGCACCGCACTATGAGCTTTTACAAAAATTTAAAACGCGTAACAATCAGAAGCATTGGGAAGCGCCGAGTTTTGAAGCGATGCAAGCATTTTTAATGGAACCAGAAAGTGTGAGCTTAGTGAATTGGTCAACAATGGAACTCAAAGCGGCAATGACACTCGAAGAAACATGGAAGATGGTGCAGGCCTAGTGACCTGCATCTCTTTTTTTTCAAATTGTTAAAAACGGCGGTTGCTATCGCCGTGAACGTGTGACATTTAAGCAGTGCCCGGCGGCCATATCAGCTAAGTCGTTTTTGTAGTCGACGATTTGAAGCATGAGTTCATCGACCTCTACGCAATCGTTGTGCACAGGCAAGATGGTCGGCTTGTCTGAGTGTTAGCTAAAAGTAGCTGAAAGTGTAGAAAATTCAGGCCATCATGCAGATGTTTTAACGCACGCAACCACGGCCTTTATTTTCCATCGCGCTGATTTTGGTAATCAGTTACTTAGTAGGCACATACTGCATAGCACCACAATGCTGGTGATAGTATGGGTGATGAAGAACCGAGAATAGGGCGAGATGAACCCAAAGGCGGAAACTCCGTTGTGAGAGACGAATATAAGATAGCCAAACAGAATGAAGAGTTGTGGGACTCGAGAGCCGAAACATATGACACCCGTTTTAGTTTTACACGCTGGACACAGAGGAAACTGGTCTCTCTACTACAGTTGGGCGATAATCCCTATCTTTTAGACCTTGCGTGTGGCACGGGCTGGGCCCTCCGGTATGCTGCCAACCGAACTAATGGGCAAGGCGAGTTTTACGGCGTCGATAATTCATCAAAGATGATTGCACAGGCACAAGCCAAATCTCAAAGCTGCGGCAGCCTGCATTTTTATAAAGCAAGAGTTGAGGCGCTCCCGTTCGACGACGACTTCTTCCATGTCGTTATGTCTTCGAACGCCTTCCATCACTTTTCGAACCCCGAAAAGGCACTTAGAGGGGCAAACAGAGTGTTGAAGCCGAGAGGTAAGCTATACATTTTGGATATCACGGCCAATAACGCCTTCATGAGGCTCGTAGACAGATTCGGCCGTAAGGTGCAGCCCGCCCACGTCAAACTGTATTCAACAAAGGAGTTTCAGGCCTTATTTGAAAGAGCCGAGCTGTGCTATATTACGAGTGAACGCATCATTCCAGCAATCGAAGTTCATATAGCTGAGAAATCAGAATGTCTTTAGTTTTAAAGGAGTGAGAAAAAATGAATTGCGAAGAGAAACTAAAAATCCTGATGGATGCTTGCGAGCAGGCATTAATGTACGGTTGGGAAGATAATTTCAATTGGAGAGAGGACAAGCCTAGTGCCTTTTGGGATGAAAAAGAAGCTTGGACAATCATAAAAGAAGCGTTTGTTAAGGTTGGAGGCGACAAAAAATGATAGCGCTATAACGTTTGAAAAAGGTGCTTGCAGGAGCGGACATGGGGCTTCTTCAAGTCAAGTCTCAGGGTGGCGCCTCAAATAGTTCAAAATACTTCAAAATAGGAATAGTTAAGCAGCTACTCGCTTGTTGGATAATCATTGTGAGTTATCATGGAAAGAGGAGATATAGCTAGAATCGTAGTCGGTGCTTTGATAATCTTGTTCGCTTTTTTGATAATCTTATTGGAACTGTTGTACACGACAGACACAGGACTGCGACTATTCACTTTCCAGCTAGTTTCTGTACTAATCATCATTGCTGGTATTGTGCTAGTCATATCAACTTCGCGAGATTGAACCGAAATCTAGACAAATAGGGCTTCGCTTATCCTCTCCTGGCGCATAGGCAGGTGAACGATTATCGAGCGATTGAAATATAGTCGAAGTTTGCCTTTAGGATTTGCCGACATCCCGCAGCACCTATTTACCTCGGGCTAGCATTTTGAAATTGGTGATGCGGTGTCGCTGCCACCTGTCGAAAGGAGGTAAGATGGATGACAAAGTTCCTGCTACTGTGGCGTTTAAACTTGCTCGCCCCCTGGTCTAGTGACCGCAGAGAAGCGGAAGAGAACGTGGAGGCCAAGTTCGATGCGATGGAGCGTTTCATGGATGCTGGGATGGTAAAGGAGAACGCATTCTTCGTCGACGGCAATTCAGGGTGTTTCATCTTTGAGGGCACGTCTCAAGACCTGTTCAGGATGACGAGCAGGTTTAGTCCCTTTATCGAATATGACGTAAGAGAGATGATTCCATACGAGATAGGGAAGGATACCGTGCTGGAAAGCTTACACGAAAAAACCTTAGAGAGATAGACATTAAGCAGTTATAAATCTAAATGCGGCCCCTGGAACGCAGGGAAGCTAGAGCAGTATAAGGAGGAAACGCCCGTTCGTCGCGTCAAATCCTCCGTCTTCACACGGCAAAATTAAAAAAACGGTATCTTTTGTCTAAATAAAAAATCAAACTAAATTCAAGAGGTGAAAAGTAGGGAGACGCAACAAGCGAGTGCGGGGGGCCATACTGCTTGCTATTATACTCGGAGCCCTTATAGGCTATTACCAGGTTTAGTAATTTGGTTTACTTGTTAGGAGTTATCTTTTTGTTTATAGGTGGAATTGCCTCGTTATTCACATGATAACTCAGTTATAACCTTGAATACACAAAACCTCTTTTTTTCTTATTCACTCAGTATTATTTTATTACCCTACTGCATTTTCCCCTTATGCCATTCTCCACAAATAAGTCGGGGATTGCCCTCCTTATCTTTTCTTATGATTGGGCTATAACTCGCGCAGGTTTCTGGCTTTACAGCATTAATCCCACAGCAACCTAATGTCCAAAACACACAAGGCTTCGCTATCTTAAAAAAATCCTTATTTGCAACATTCTTCACATATCTTTCTCGAAATTCGATTTCAGGTATTTCGAGATAATCGGCTATCCTTCTTGCCTCTCCATCTTTTAGCACTATTTCTCCGTATACCATACAACAACAACCGTAACACTTTTCACACTCTTCAACCTCAGTCACTTTGTCCCCTCGCTCTTCGACATAGATAGTCAGACTGCTATGACAAAACTTATACAAATGGACATATCTCCCGAAATAATACAACTGACAGTTTCATCGCGTTTCTTGGCCGTCACGGCGGTTCAAACACGATAGACAACTTGGTTTAGTTGTGTAAGCTGCCACAAACAAGAACACCGTGATATGTGGACGTAGTGTCTATTTTTGGCGTGCTAGACTGGACTACGTGTTGCGAAAGCACGTTTCAATGTCTTATCTCCAATGCAAGGGCGGTTACGAGATCATCATGCGAGCCGGTCTTGAAGGCGCCGAATTGGTCTGCGCCCTTCTCTGAGACGTGTATCTCGTAGTTCTGTAACTCCTCGATCATCGCGTTAATCTCACGCCCTCGTTTGCTCAAAAAAGTCCACTTAGTTGTCGAAAAACATCTTCGAGTCCTATCGATTCTCAAGCGATTTGTCGCCATCTGTAAATCTAATTACCATGTGGCTTCCGTCACAGAAGGGCTTGTTGGAGGAGGCGCCACAGCGACATAGGGCAACGCGATTTCGAACTTCATAGACGCTGCCGTCGGATGACTCGATCGCCACGTTACCCCGCACCCACAAGGCGCCGCTACAGCCTTTGTGTGGTTCTTCGACGAGCGTAATCGACGGTTCGAATTCAGGCTCAATCGATTTTTCGGGTTCCTTATGCCACGCTACCAGACGTCCAGAAGTGCAATTTCCTGCCTCTTCAATGGCTAACCGCTTAGCCTCCGGGTCGTCTGAAGATCTGGTCAGGTTGCCAATTCCCCCTGCCCTAAGACAAAAACCTGCGTGATTGCATAAATCTGGAGCGTCGGTCAATTTGAGGTCTGGCCCGTCGATTTTCCGAGTTCGAGTGAGGTAGGGCGCTCGGCTGGCGATCTCTGTACCGTCAAAATGTATCTTTTCGTGCATTCCATCGCAAAATGGTTTGCTCGTGGACTGCCCGCACCGGCACAAAGCGTATGTTTCGTTGAGGGGGTACTCTTCGCCTTTGATATAGCTGCGAGGATACCCCTCAACATCCGTACTAACGGTCAATTTGGTGAGCGGAATGCATCCTGACACAATATAGGGCCCGTTTTCACATACCTTAATGTGCGCTTCCTTCTGATGTCCTCTCTTAGCCTGTTTTTCAGTCTGCATATAATCTGTCGTCCTCCTTTTTCTCGGTCAAAATGTATCGGCGATAACAAAGCGTACCGCGGCGCAATTCTCAGCTGTGTTGCAGCGCGTCTTATCGCTGGTCACATCTCAACTAAAACGATCCTTCTACTGACATAATCTCGTGATTTTTTCTGGCCATCTCGCTTCTTAACTAGGTTGTGGGTATATGACTAGATCGTTGGAGCATATGCATCGAAAACGTCCTGCCAACTTATTCATGGTAAGTAGCGAGTCGGCCGGAGTACATCTGGTATGACCTTCTCTGGCACCGATGAGATCTTCGCCATGATAGTTTCTTAAGATAGCTTAGATAACATCCTTTTTTTTCTTTCACCTTCACTTTCACTTTCAGCGTGTTCTTGCAGTTGGGTTATCAGCGTCAGCACACATCCACCCTCTGTGCAAGCAATCCATCCCCAGACTGACGCAGGCGACAAGAAACAGGCTATCTAAAACCTCTTTNNTTACGAACTTTTGCCCTTGAATTGAAAGAACAGCTTGTTCAGACTCTTGCAACATTCGTCACATCTATTCTGGCAGAGCCGCGTGGGCGCCCAGATAAGAAAAGTAATGAAGAGCCACCCCTTAGCCAGATCATTGAAGTGTTGCAGCAGGTGATGTGCACACACGACGCAGAAAAGCTTGCGATTTCTGTGCTCGAGATCTATGGAGACGGTCGCGAAGAGCGAAGTTCAAAGAGATGAGATTCGGATGCGTGTGGAAGCTAACCCACGAAGGTATTTTAAGCGGCCACCAAAAAGAACACTGCAACTCTGATCCCCGCGCTAATAGACTTGCGCTTTCGGTTCGTCATGCAGAAGGGGAAAAGGTGCGTAAAGTGTTCAAAGAACGTACGGAATAAGCCTCTGCGTTCTCTTTGCGTACGCGACGTATTCGTCGCCCAGCTTCGATGTTAAAACCGCCTCCTCCACGTGAATCCGATAGCCGAAGGCTGCTGCGAAGTAAGCTATGAGCACGAGCACAGCCCCCCACGACTGTATCACGAATCCCAGTCCTATGTAGATTATGAGCAGGCCGGTGTAAGAGGGATGACGCACTAGGCGATATGGCCCGCGATCCACCACCGCCTGACCCTCTTGAATGCCGATTGTCGGCGAGAAATAACGCCCTAGCACGGCAATTGACCACTGTCGAAGCACAATACCTGCGATCATCAGGCTGATCCCGACGTAGAAACTCCAGCTCGGTAACGACGCAATGCCAGACGCGGCAAAGAGGAAGGCGATAACAAGGGCCAGAATCATGCTCAGTGCTATCAGTGGGCGGGAACCCTTGTCTTCGAATCTAATCGGGGCGCCGTGCCGACGCAAGCGCGGGATAATGCCCCCGACCACAATTTCGCTCAGCACCCAAAGTAAGGCCACGACACCGAATATTGCTGACCCAGTTGTTGTCTGAAAGAAAAGTGCCGTCAGATAGGCCATCATAGTTCTGCTGAGTCCTCTTGTTCTTCTTAAATATTCTTTTATGCCCGGTTTTGCTTGCCGAGCAAGAAATCGGCACAGCGACGCTCAAAATCAAAAAAGATGCTTCAGGCGCTCCATGGACGAGGGAACCGCATACTGGGCCTAACGTCTCGCCCGTTATCTACTACCGCAAGAAAGACAAATCACGGGTAGATTTCTGCGGCGAAACTCGCACCTATATAAAAAATTGCTCGAATACCCGTATTCATCCCGTATTCATGGCACGTAATCTACTGCAAAAGTTTCGCTGTGAGTTAATTCCATCGACCTCTTCTATCCCTCACTTTTGCGACCGATAATGCGCATAATCTCTCGGATCAGCTCAGTCCCCAGCGCGTATGCCACTTGGAAAAACTGGAGCGCGACGACCAACGGCACCTTGAAGACGCCCTTCCACGTCGTCGGCATCGGCGATTCGTGCACAATGCGCGTGAGCTCCCCATCGACGCGCCCGGCGGCATGGGTCACGACGAGGCTAACGACGATGCCGAGGATGGCCCCCCCGATGATGTCGGTGAAGTAATGGAGCCCCAAGTAGAGCCTGCTAAATCCCACAAGAATGGCCCACGCGAACAGCACAATGGTGAACTTTCGGTGGTACGATGAGAGCGTCGTCGCGAAGGCAAAGGCGTTCGCGGTGTGGGCGCTCGGAAACGACGGCTCAGCCTCTGGTACTACGCCCAAATCGCTCGGCCGTGGGCGTGCAACGGCGTACTTCACTGCGGTCGCGAATGCAGTCGTTAGTATGAAGATGATAGCGAAGACGAGCGCTTCTTTGCGGAGACCGGCGACATAGAGCGCGATCGTGATGAGCACCATGAAGGTGATGCTCCCCGTGAACGTGACCCACCAAAACAGCGTATTGAGAAGTCCGCCGTTGTTGAGTCCTCTTATGAAGTGAGTAACGTCGTAGTCAAATCCGCCGAAATAGGCCGAAGCTAAGGGTAGATGAAGGGTCAGCAGTGCAGCGTGCATAGTGCGAACCTACTCGCGCACACGGGGTCATATAGTTTATGTGCTAGCGGTGTTGGGGGTGACGACAGTTCGCCTTCGGCATTGGTTCGCAGCGAAGCGCCGCGCTTGGGCCATTCGTCCCACAACGGCCGTTTCAGTGCCGCAGAGCGGAATAATGCTCCAGCCTGCAGCTCGCATTTTGCGTGCAGTTTCCCAAGCGCCTGGTAAGGGTTCAGTCATGGGCCGCACCACTTCGAGTGAGATACCTCACGTGACTCTAGGCCCCCATTTCTTTGTTTGCGCTTCGTCAGTCGTGGCGTCTTTGAAGCCGTGAGGCACGAGGTTCGGGAGAGTTTCCCTTGAGTCGGGTCGTAATGGGTAAACAAGCAAACCACGCGCAGCATAGCTGAGTGCTGCATCGAGCATTTTGCTGTCAGTCATGCCCCAGCCCCCCTTTCGTGATTTCTCGCGCGCAGTTCTCTTTTTGCTTGCTCTCATTTGAGGGCGCCTCCTTTATAAAAAACCAAACCTGATGATCTCTCGTTTTCTCTTGGCTTACGAGTCCTTTTGCCATTAATTGAAAAAGGCGGACGCGAATTGAGGGAACTGTAATTTAGGTTCTCGATAAACCTCAGTTGGCGACTGCTTTCCTTCTTTACGGCAAACGCTTTCCAGCAATGCCTTCTGATGTGGAGAGAGGTGCACGACCTCCTTACCAGCAACAGAACAAGCTGGTTTTTTAACGTAGAACAATTAACCTTTCAAAGAGGTTTTCTCTTCTCTCAGGAAGCACAGCATTAGGAGTTGCACTATGACAAAAGTCATCGCTAT
>PLGY01000026.1:0-18176 GCA_003139855.1 Candidatus Methanoflorens stordalenmirensis | reverse complement strand
GTCTATTTCTCCGATGTGACGGCGGAGATGAAGGCGCTCGTCGATCGGGCAGGGTTCGTGTCCTTCGCAAACGACGGGCTCTTCACGCGCAAGGTGGGGTCTGCCGTAGTCGCGCAGCGGCGGACGGGCGCAACTCACTCACTCGATACGCTGTATCACTTCCTGTTCAGCCAGGACATTATCATTCCTGGTCGTCCGACAGTCGGCGTCGGGAGGGAGGTCGGCGATGTGGACACTGACGACGAAGGTATCGCCGCAGCAAAGAATGCGGGCAGAAATATGGCGTGGGTTCTCAAAGCCGTAACAGCGATGAGTGGCACTCACTCACGTAAATAAGCGGGTTCGCCAAGATGCTTTCGTCGAAGATAGAAAGCGAGATGCGGTCAGAAAATGCCTCTAGAAACGCGAAATCCTCCGTCTATATCAGGCGGAAGTAAAAGGTGTTGCAATCTGAATGATGCGCATCGGAGCTGGTCGAGCACTTCCGAAAAAGTTTTTCGGCGGCCACCTGCGAAGTCGTACAAAAGTGCCAAATCTGTCGCTACTGTACGCAAAGCTTGTTGAAAAAGTGGACAAGACTTATCCGCCCTGTACCCCGTTTTTTTTAGCGATAAAACAAAGTGAATCGTCTCGCAACAGTTAAGAGGCAACTCATGAAATCCACAAAGAAAGAAACAACGATCAATCAAAAAAATCCTGACCCGCGCGCAGACAAGGCGGACGGGGAAAGCGCCGTGCTCGCGGCGATCATAGCGATGCCGGGACCGGATCGCGCCGTGGGCGAGCGGCTCCATGCAATCATCAAAGCCAGCGCCCCAGCCCTCTCGCCGAAACTCTGGTACGGGATGCCCGCCTATGCCAAGGACGGTAAGGTCATCTGCTTCTTCCGCAGCGGGCAGAAGTTCAAAGAGAGGTACATGACGCTCGGCTTTAACAACGATGCGAAGCTCGACGAAGGCCACATGTGGCCGATTACGCTCGGCTTTAACAACGATGCGAAGCTCGACGAAGGCCACATGTGGCCGATCACCTTCGCGCTGAAGGAGTTGACTGCCGCCGAAGAGTCAAAGATCGGGGCGCTCGTGAAGAAAGCGGTGAGCTAAGGACTGGGCTCGCCGCTGCGCTTCTTGAGCATAACGCTCTGCGTTTGGCTGCTGAGCGCGCGAGACCGAAGTGTGTGCATCTTCGCTAACGCAACCACTTTAAATATGGCGTAAAAACAACGAATACACTATGTCACTTGAAGACAACAAAGCGGTCATTCGGCGCCTTTACGACGCCTTCAACACTGTCGATTTGAAGGCGGTAGATGAAGCGCTCGCTGCCGACGTTGTTGACCTCCTCCCCCTTCAGGGGCAGACGCACGGCGTTGAAGGATTTAAGGAACGCCTTATCAGGCTTCGCAAGAGCTTTCCGAACCTCAGCTTCACGATCGAGACTATGATTGCCGAAGGAGACATGGTCGCAGAGCGATCGACGTTGCGTGGCACACACTCTGGCTCGTTTATGGGCGTCCCAGCGACAGGCAAACAGGTCAGAGGCACTATGATGGCCTTCAACAAGTTCGCCAATGGCAAAGTCGTAGAGAGAGGGCGTATCATTAATGTGTTTGGTCTGGTGCGACAAATCCAGAGCTAACAAAAAAGTTTGCGCAGCGCGATTGAAGACGGGTCGAATTTTGTTTGGACAATCCCGACAGCGTGCCCAACTTGACATGCGGTTCAATTAAGGGAAACTCTAGCAGCATTAGNNGTGATAGGGTATCGCCAGATGGGCGATGGCCCGGGCGTTATTCTTTTTCACGGAGGCGCCAATGCCTCACAGAGTTATTCGAAGCTCGGCGCTGATCTATCGGATGCGTTCACCGTCTATATTCCTGATAGGCGCGGCCGCGGTCTAAGTGGGCCATTTGGTGACAATTATAGCATGCGCAGAGAAGTTGAAGACGTGGATGCGCTTCTCACAGAGACTGAGGCGCACAACGTTTTCGGCCTGAGTTCCGGCGGCCTTATCGCACTGCAAGCCGCGCTCGACCTGCGGTCTATCCGCAAAGCCGTTATAAACGAGCCGCCACTTGACGTCGATAACTCAATAATGACGATGCTGCAGTCGTTCCTGCCGCGGTTCGACCGAGAGATCGGCGAGGGCAAGATAGCCGACGCGACCGTCACCCTCCTGAAAGATTTTGGGGCCCTTTTTTTACCGGGAGCACTGCAACCTGTGGTGAATATCGCCCCGCGCTCTGTACTCGTTTGGCTTTCCAGACAAATTCTTCGGCGCGATGCTAAGAACGTGACCGGCGACAACGTGCCGCTCGAAGCGCTTATCCCGACATTCCACTTTGACTATCAGCTCGTGGTTGAAATGCAGGGGACTCTTGAGTCTTTCGAGGCAGTACCCGCAGACGTGTTGTTACTCGGCGCAAGCAAAAGCCCCGCTTTTTTGAAACATACCCTCGATGCATTGGAAGATGTTATTCCACATGTCCATCGCATTGAGTTGCAAGGTCTTAGCCACGGGGCAGCGCTTGACGGTGGCAAGCCGGAACGTGTCGCACACGAACTGCGACGATTTTTTCTGTGACAGAAGACCTTAAACAGCGGTGTATTTCATAGTCCAATCCTGTCGATTATCGTGTTGCTGTGTCGTCTGCTAGCCACCAAAAGGTGCGGTTATGATGGTGGACAAAGCGGAAATTTATTTGAGCTGTGAGACACTCACCCACCTCTTCACTTCCATTTCGTCAGTATCTCCTCCCTGCGGAAGGTGGCTCTGCTTAAGGAAAATAACAGTGCGTCGATTACGAGAATTATCGCGGAAATGATCAGCAAGTTGGCAGGAGTGAGTGATACGAAAGCTATCTCAGTCGCAAGATATATCGCCGCCAAGGGGAGCACGATCAGCGCGCCGAACTGCTGTGCCGCGCGTGCGTCACTGACTCGTGCAGAGGTGATGACGCTGAACTCGGTGCTCAAGATGGTGGTGAGTGGCACGGTTATCAAGAGGATTACCGCCACGGTCCAATTCGGGAAATAGACGTAGCCGAGTTTGGCACTCGTCACTGCGTCCATAAGCACCATAAAGATTACCGCACCGGCATAGACCGCGCTAACGGACGGCAGAAATGCGGCAATAACTTTTCCCAGCAGGATCTCACCATCAGTCGTAGGCGTTGCTAGCAGGGGTTCGAGGGTTTTCTCAAGCTTCTCGCCAACGATGCTGTAGGCACCAATGCTTATGGGGAGGAAACCGGCCAACATGACAAAGAGAAAGGAGAAGGCGTTGAACACGTCATTAAGCCCGCTTATGACGGCTGGCAATTGCGAGGGAGGAATCGGGGCGTTTCCAATGCCAAGCCAAATGAGAATCGGCAGTCCTATCGATATGAGTAACGGGACGACGACCAGCGAGTAGATGATGTATCGTTTCGTCCTAAACGTGGAGAAGTCCTTCCGCGCGATCACCCACGCCTTCCACAGCTTCATTGTTCGTCCCTCACGAGTTTCAGGTAGACCTCCTCGAGCGTTGCGTGCTTCTCAGTAATAAACTGGATGTGGCCGCCCGCTGCGACAATGGCTTCCATGATGCCGGGATTCTCCTTTTCAGGATCGCTCACGTCGATCACCAATCTGTTTCCACTGCTCACGACGTAGAGCAACCCCAGCCGCTCTACCGCCCCTGTGACCGCAGGAGTAACCTGCTGAAGCTGAACTTGGGTCTTCCTTCCCTCGAGCGACTCCATCAGTTGTTCCGGTGTCCCTTCGGCCACGAGTTTTGTATTCAGTATCCCAATTCGATCGCAGATGCGCTGCGCTTCATCGAGATTGTGTGTGTTGAGAAAGATCGTCCGCTTCTCGTGTTTGAGTTCGAGGATGAAGTCGCGCACCGTTTTTTGAAACTCAGGATCCAAGTTAGCAGTCGGCTCATCTAAAAAGAGGATCTGAGGGTCGTGAATGAGGGCGCGGACGATAGCGAGCTTCTGTTTCATGCCTTTGGAAAACGTCCTGACCGGGCGATCCCGCACGTCCCAGAGTTCCAACATCTTAAGGAAATATTCGATTTGCTCCCTCCTTTGCGCGTCCGAGCACTCGTACAGCCGTCCATAAAAGTCGAGGTTCCGGTACGCGCTCAGGTCCTCGTAGAGGCCGACGTTGTCTGGGACGAGGCCGATGATCTTCCTGATCTTCTGGCAGTCTGCACTGTTTCCGACCTCATAATCGGCTATCCTCGCCTCTCCGCTTGTCTTTGAGATAAGGCATGCGAGCATCCGAATGGTCGTGGTCTTCCCTGCTCCGTTTGGTCCAAGAAAGCCAAACACCTCTCCCTCCCCCACATGAAGGGTCAGATCCTCAACTGCTGTCACGTCGCCAAACTTTCTCGTAAGGTTGCTCGTTTCAATCAAACGCCAGCACGCCCCGAACTCTGATTCACAGTGATCGCCTACGAGTTGTCCGTCTCTCTATTTCACATCGGTCGTCGACGAATCTTTCCATCCGCCAGCGTATCGCAAGGTGATGGCATAAGCGTTTTCATTTCATTTTGTCGTCGCAAGCGGATAATCGCAACGATTAAGGTGCTCGTACTGACCCCATTCACCATTATGCTAGCCGACCAACATTACTCAGACCTTTTCGCTGATGCTGCATTGCCCAAAACACGAGTTATTCGAGATTCACCGCAGCAAAATCTCACTTCACCGTTCAAAAGTAGGTTACAACTACCCGACTATCCGGCTACCGCATCCATTCTCGCAACTTGCCGGCCTATCTACACTAATCTATCAGACCATACACGACGGATCATTAGCCTTTCTGACTGTGATATCGCCCACAGGAAATGCCTCAAAAACCCCTAAATCCTCCGTCTTCACACGGCGGAGGTCGCCGGTTCGAATCCGGCCGAGCCCACTTTCTTGGGCTCCTTTTTTTGGGAAACGGAGGCTAAAATAGAGTTTTCTTCGTTGCGAGGGCAGGGGGCCTGTATCAGGCTCCGGTTCACAAGCTTCTTTCCCGTTTGTGAAGCTTGATAAACAATTATGTCGTGTATGTGACTATTTTTGCCCCTTAACTTCTTTACCCTTATAGTAGTACGCTGCTTTTTTTGCCATCTCCCCGGGCGAGGGGACTGCTCCGACCTGCTGCAGCATGCCAAGGGCGTCAAAATTCAGCCACATCTCCGTGATCGTTCCGTTGACGACCTTGTCTATGCCGATTCCTGTATAGGTTACGTGCCTCCCGGTCGCCGGCATGCCCATGAGCTCGCCTTGGTTCGTGCCGTGAAACGTTAGGCGGTAGGCGACCTCGTCCCCTTCTGCAACCATATCCTCAACGGTCGCTGTGAGATCTGGAAAGGCGGTGCGGTACAGCGTGATGAGCTGCGCCATGCCCTCGGGGCCAGGGAGGACCGGGGGGCTGCTGGGGTCGTGGTTGACGGCGTCAAGAGCGAAGTCCTTCTCGCACAGCGTCGCATTTCCCGTATTCAAGTGATCCTGCCAAAAATGGCGGACAACGGCTTTGTTCTCTTCTGCGGACATAATAATCGTTCTGTAGGTCAATCTTCAGGTTCATAGCCGTTATCCTTCTTTTGTGGCTCTTTTTCGGTTTTGAAAGGTATGACGGAGCAGCGCGTTCCCCTTTGACCCATAGCAAGCGCAGAGAGAAAATATACACATTTTTCGATTTCCTTTGATTCCCGAGCCCCCTCTTTGGCCGACTATTGCTTAACGAAGTCGATCGCTCGCGTAGCGAGTGCTAAGGAACCGGGATATGCGCAGCAAATCCTCTGCTTTTACGATGTACACGCAGTCGTTGCGCATTCGGCTTCCTTAGAGAATCACAGCGGTTCCATCCACCAGGTGTGCCTACAGCGCCCTCCTGTTGTAGTTTTCAAGGCCCATGATGAGCAGAGCTTACGTGGCAGCAATTTTTGCCATGACCTCAAGCTATATCCACACCAGGAGTGCACAGCCCATGCACAGCGTTATCAAAGAGACCGGCCATGAGAAAATTCCTCTTTAAAGCACTGCCACTGGTTCTCCTCTTCGTGAGTGCTGCAATCCATGCGTGTTGCGCGTGTCCTATGGCGTTTCACGATGAGGAGGGTCCGGGTCCTGCAGAACGAGCAATTTTTGGGGCTGCTAAGCGTAAGCGCCGCAGAATAATGGCGCGGATAACGAGGACCGTGAATGAACTGATTTTTAGCCGCGTTAAGTGTGCACTTGAGCGGGCGGAGGTCATTTTCTTACGCTTGCCGATATAAACTCTGAGAACGCTAATCAAGTAGGAAACTAGACAAAAGAGGCAACTGCGATAGCGATGTAAGCCCGGCTTAGGGACATTGCTTAACGACTCCTATTGCGCTTATTGCCCCATCGCGCCCATGTGCTCCTGCATTTCCTGCTGCATCTGGCTGCGCGTGTTCGCGTTCATCCCGTAGCCCATGTACGGCCCCATGCCACCAGCGTTATCGATACGTTTGTGCATATCGTCCCACAAGTGCTGCCACATGGTCTGTTCGAAGGGCGCTTGCCCGATAGCACCGCCGGTGATAACCATGCCGTAGTAAGGCATGAGCGGTGAGCTGCCATATTCCGCCGCCGCGCCTCTCCGGGCACTCGCGTTAAACCCTGACCATGCCGTCGCATTCTGCTGCACTGTGGCGTACCCTTGCCCCATGAACATGGTTCTCAACGACAGGAACTGTGCCTGCGCCGTTTGTGTGTCATTGTATGCTTGGACGCTTACAGCATAGGTGCCATTGTTATCACTCACCGTGCCGTTGTACACTGCAACCCCTGCTTGTGAACTGGCTTGTTGCGAAAACGGAGTCACCACAGTAAAGTTCAGCTGTTGCATCGTGGTCGCGAGATACTGGGCGATGGCTTGGTCTTCTGCAGCTGCTGTTGTATTTGCCGTTGGAGTAGGCGTTGGCGAGGACGGCGTAGGGCCCGTACACCCCGCAGCGCAGACGGCTGCGAGCATCAAGGCCGCTAACGTCCCTGCCAAAAATGATTTTTTCACGGTACGCCTTTGCAAGTTACTCATAGTAAGCTGGTACTGCATAGCCCGGGGCTTAAGTATTAGGTGTGTTATGCGCAGCTAGCCCGCCCTGAGAGCACAAGTCATTCGTCGAGTAGCAGCGTTTCGAGGATGATTGAGCGCGTTGAGTGCTCATTTGTGCCTAGTCGCGGAAGGCTAATCATAACGATTAAGTCTGCAGCGCCGAGTTTGCACGTATTATGTTAGCCGATCATTGCCCATATCCTAATGTTGAGATGCCAAAACACGAGCTGCTGGAGATTCGCCGCAGCAAGATCTCACTACATCACGCAAAAGAAGGTTACAGCTATCCAACGAGTCGGTTACCCTACAAGTTCTCACAGCTTGCGGGGCTCTCGACACGAATCTACCAAACTGTTCACGACGGGGCGCTTGCATTTGTTGTCGTCGTGTCATCCGCAAACCTATCAAGAAACACTTCCGAGCGATCTAAAAACAACGGTGCAAGCGCTAAATCCTCCGTNNGGTTCGAATCCGGCCGAGCCCATCGGTTTTCTGGGGTGCTTTGACGAAATAACGGGCTCTGCGGAGCTTTTTGATTTTCGTTTTCGAGAAGAAGTGATTTAAGCTCGGCGATTTGTGATTCGAGTGCTGACAAGCGAGATTCCGCATTGTTTAGGCCTTCAGGTTGTATAACTTTAGGCAAAAGTTGTATAACTTTTGACTCCAGTTGTATAACTTCAAAAGGCCCTTCCCCATCATTGAAAGTGACAAGAAGTGCCCGTCTGCTATGGTGCTGAGGCTCAAATATCTTTGCAACCTCCCCAATTTCGTCTGCGCAGGTCTTTGGCAGCCTAATAAGCGGGTAAACGACGCCCGCTTTGGCATTCAACTTGGTGACCTTTGATTTTCCAATGTGTTGCATAGATCCCTCACCCCGCTTGACGAGACGTGCCTCCGCCGCGTTATGAATTCTCCACCTGCCAGAGCGCTTGCGCGAGCATCTCATAGACTTCCGCCGTTTCACCCTGATGCGGCATTCTGCCGAGCTGCTCTGCGGCTGAAGCTAAGCGTCTGAGCACATCAGGGATAGCTTTCTCCGGAACCGATCGCACCTTTGCACCGCGGTAGTTGGTCAAAATGGCTTGTATCGCCTTTGGAAGACGTCTTACGTCAATACTTCCGTCTTCCAGCATGAAAGGCAGTTTCCACGTCGCGGGCAGATTTGCATCTCCGACATAAGCAAAGCACTGTGCGGGGAGACAATATTTTGGATGAAGTAGTTGAGCATTTAAATCCTCTCCTGTGATCGCTGCTCGTGTGATTGATGCTGATTTAAGGAGTGTAAGTGGCTCACCCTGCGGCCCTGTGCGCGGTCGGTAGACGCCGTGCTCGCTAAGCCACCACAAGTCGCTGTGAGGCTCCTTAGATTCCAAAGAGACGAAGACGCGGTCACGCAGGCCCCCTCCTTCGATGTTAGCGGCATAAAACATCATTCCATCGCTAACGGCAATGCATTTCACTTTCTGCTCGTCTGCATAGCGACGCACTTGCTCAAGGGCGCTATGCACNNGTGACGACAATATCAGCGTAGTCGACCTGATTGTTTATGTCACCAAGATTCCATCCGAGGACTATCGTGAAGAGGTCTTCAACTATGTTCTCGGCAACGCGCTCTGATGCCTCGCCAAAGCGGCCCTGCTGTCTAAGGCGCTCGCTTCTTTTCGCGCTGAAGATCGACCAGTTCGTCGTAAGGTGCGTCTCAAAGCGCTTGTACGAGGCGAGGTTTCGATATGGCATGGTCTGGTATTAATGGTCGAGCGAGATAAAGCGTTTTTCGATTTGAGTTTTGGTCGCTTCGTCGCAAAACCCGAGATATTGCAAAGGGGGTTGCTATGAGTACTGCTGCGACTTTTTTTGCAGCCTAAGGAAACATAGCGCTCAAATCCGGGTGAAAGCACTTATTCGTGAACGTTGAATGAGGCAGTAGGTGATCAAAGTGCGTTACTTGGTATATTTTGAAGTTTCGGCAGAAGTCGGCAATCACTTAGATTTCGAAGAAGGAGGGCCCGGAAAAATCTTCGGCTATCTCATGAGTCGGTTCGCGCCAGAGGCCGTGTATACGGAGGCCGGCACGCGCAATGTCTTCATGGTGGCCGATCTGAATGAGGCACAAATGACGGAGCTCATGCTCATCGTGTCAAAGAAGTTGGGCACGTACCCTGAATTCACGCCCTTGATTCTCGGAGAGGCGACGCCCGGCATCGCTGCTAAGGCAATAGAAGAGGCGAAAAAAGCACCTTAGGTCGGCGATCGAATCAGGTTCGCGTGCTCTGATTGGATCCCAAGAGATAGCTTGCACGAGGTGTAGGGAACCAAGTCAATCTGATCGAAAGAATATCATAAAAACTTTTCAAAACATCAAGTCGTTGTTTCGACAAGAATACGTTCGCGTATTGGCTGACGCCATATTACAAGCCTTGCACCGGTAAGGGCTGCGTCTCAAGGGATTCTTGAGGCATACCAAAGTGCTTTTGCCACACAGCTTCTGAACGCCCGGGACCGTGATCACTGCCTGACGTTCCCCGCCTGTTCTTGCATTTGCATCTTGCAGCTGCGACTCGTCAAAGTCTACTGGTCACGATTTCTCCACGGCCAACAAATCCTCTGGTTGTTCCATTTTCACCGGACCTTTGATCAGGAGAGTGACGAGCATTGCTACAACGGCAAGGCCAATGCCAGTCAGAAATATGTAATTGAATGCGGTTGCATTGGGGAGGAGTGGGCCCATTACAGGGCCCCTGGGCGTTTGAATGATGAGCGGTGAAACGTACGCGGCGAGAAAGACGCCTGCAATAGTGGGTCCTAGCGCGCCGCCGATCGTCCTGAACTCGGTGTTCATACCGGTTGCAATGCCAGTTTGCGATTGTTCAACGGACTGTATGACAACGTTAATCATTGCGGTGAGCATAAAACCGACGCCGATACACACAAAAATAGCCCCGAGCGCGATTTGCAGCTGCGTTGCATGCAACACGTAGAAGTAGTAGAAGCTTGCGGCGAGAATTGCCGCACCGACGAAGAGCGGCAGCTTTGCGCCGCGCCTTGCGACGATCACACCGGCGATCGGTGCTGCGACTAGCATGAAGGCCGCCCCGGGCGCGAGGACCACCCCCGCTTGGAAGATGTCGGTACCAAATCCAGTCGGCGGCGGCAGCTCCATAAGATAGACGATGGTCTGGAACAGCAGGAAAATCATCAGACCGGCGATAAAGGAGGCGATATTGGGGAGGAACACGTTTCGCTTGCGCAGCATCGTGAGGTCTATCAGCGGATCACGTATGTGCATCTCGACAACGACGAAGACGAGGATGAACGCGATCGCCAGCACCAACAGGCCAATGATCCCCGCAGAGGCCCACCCCCACGTCGTGCCCTCAGTCATCGCGATGAGGAACGATATGACGGCAACCGCAAACGTCGTAGCCCCGAAAACGTCCACTCGTGAAGGGGTGAGAATGGGGGACTCTTTCAGGGTGAGCGCGGCTAAGATAGTCAACGCAATTGCCGCGGGTATGACGGTGTGGTACGTTGTCTGCCACCCGTAGTTATTTGCTACCCACGCGCCGATGACCAGCCCTATTGCCGCGCCGACGCCGAACATCGCGCTTATAATCCCCGTCGCGGCTGGTACCCTCTCAGGCGGAAATTCGTCTCGGATGATCGCGAATGCGAGCGGGAATATTCCCAGTCCGACCCCTTGAATGGCCCTGAATACGAGCAGCGATGGCAAACTCCACGCAAAGCCGTTGCCGGTGACGCCAATCGTATAAAAGATCAGAGCTACGAGAAGGAACTTCTTTTTCCCATACGAATCCCCGAGCTTGCCAAATATAGGGGTTGCCACGGAACCAACGACAAGGTAAATCGACACGACCCACGCGGTCCACGCCGTGGTGGTATTAAACTGAGCCTGTATCGTCGGCAGGGCGGCGATAATCATCGTTTCCGTGTACAGGACCATCAGTGCAATGAGTGAAAGGAGGATTAAAATTCCTGTACCAGCTCGCGTGCCATCTGCACGGGTCCGTTTATTGTGGTGTACCGTCTCGTTCACGTGCCGACCTTCTTTCGAATTTACCGCCTAAGCGCACCCCGTTTGTTCTTTTGCTTGATGCAGTGACGTGAGGCAATCAAACCACTCGTTTGCTACATTTTAGGCTAGAGCCTGATGTGTACATTAATGATATATAGGGGTTATGAAAATGAGTTAGTTGGTCAGTTAACTACTTAAATTTTATCAAGATCGCATGGACAGAATTCCGCAAGATCTTATACGCTCACTCAGGAAACTCGGACTTCTCGAGTCGGAGGCAAAAATATACGTCACGCTCGTGATGATGAACAACGCGGAAGTCAAGGAGCTGATCGATTTTCTCGGCCTCTCCAAACCGAGCACCTATGAAAGCCTCCGGTCGCTGGAGGACAAGGGGCTCATCGTGCTCGTGAACGCGAAGCCCATAACCTACCAGGCAGTGCCGCCAGATATCGGCCTGGAGATACTCACAGATACGTACGTGAAAGCGAAAGAAGACGCGAAAGATCATTTCTCCACGCTTGATAGAAGCCTTGTGATGGGCCAGGTGACAGCCCAGTCCTCAGATTCGTTGTGGTTCGTTTTCAACAAGAAGAGCATCGACCACAAGATCCGCGATATGCTCCGCAACGCCAAGAAAAGCGTATTTCTGATCGCATCGGATCAATATGTTAAGCATTTCACGTCTCTTGCCAATACGAACCTCGACCTGGACATTACCGTGTTTTCCGAGAATCCGCGCGTGGAGCGGTCGCTGAAAAAGATTTTCAAATCGGATAGGGCGAAGGTTCAGGTGATAAGCACCACTAAAGTGGTGGGAGTGTTGTCAAAGCTCAACTCGCTGTACCAAAAGGAGTTCATGCAGCCCCTCGAAGAGACGTTGCTGATGCTCAACTTCGATAACATGTTGTTCTTGATCGTGGACGATGCAGAGATTCTAAGCCTGCCAGCACTGTCCGGCGACGGCATAGTCGCCTTTAATTTAAGGAATACGCACGCGATCGCGAATATGAAGTTGCAGTACAAGGACGTACATCGCGAATGAAAGAGCCAATTGACGAAGCACGAACTTGCGAGTTCTCGAACGCGATGCGATCTAATCGGCGCGCTTACTCGCGATACCTCTCTCTGTCAGTGCCGCGGCTTCTGCTAACGTAAGAGTTGGTAAAGTCAAGTTGTTTGAACAGGGGTTGAAGCCCTGACTTTCAATATTCTTATGGAGCAGAATGTCAAATAACGGCTAAAATCGCCGTTTTCCAAAAAAATAGTCTGCCGGCGCTAACCTTTTGTTGTGCTATATTTCTTGTGTAACCTCTTCGCAGGCACGCCACAGCACCCCTAGTATGAGGTATGCGCGCGTGCTGCACTGGAGAGCCGCCTCAAGCACCTCGTCTACGTGCTCCTTTTCGAGGTAGTCGGTGATGTTCTTCATCCGCAGTGCCGAAAAAGGTGTGTTATCGGCAATAACGGTTGTTCTTTTGAACGGGATTCCTGAACGTGATGCAGTGCGAGATAATTAGTAGACAAACCGGCAATCCGCTAACCGCATGCGGCTAAAATATCATGCTAACCCGTTGCAAACATCAACCTCAATCGCCACAATGTTTAACTTTGTCACTGTCTTCCTAGGTGATTGGCTTTTCTTGCACGAATCAGATGAGGCGAAATATATGATCAAGAAAGTAACTGCGATCGTCGTTCTTCTGATGATTACTTCGCTCTCGATAGCGGGTTGCACTAGTCCAACGAAAACGGCAACGAGTCCAACGATTTCTGTGAACGCGACAGGAAATGCTACCACAACGTCGATACGGGGCGCTTCGCAGTCACCAACATCGACAGCATCACCGGCAGCGCAGGCTACCAATACGCCATCAGTTCAACCAACACCAACATCCACAAAGATCGCGACCTCGATTCGGTTCGCCAATGTCCCGAAGGTTAGTAAGAGTTTCCCAACATTGGGGATCAACGTAATTGCAAACACGTCAGGGATCTTGGTTTGCGGCCATGGAACAGTCGCTGTTCTAGGACCAGACGGCAACGCAATTGGAACGGTATCGTCGGGAGGTTCTAGTGATTGTTCTTCAACAGCGTTCCTCGACGCAAGCAGCCTGAGTGCGGGCACGTATAACGTCACATTGCGTTACTCAGGTGACAGCACGTACCAGCCATCGCAGAGAGCGGCACAGATGACTGTCACGCCATAAGATTCGGTTCGCATGAGCTCAAAGTGAGCTTGTCAACCGCTTAGCCCCCCGGCGGATAGCCCTCTTTAAGCTGCCTTACATGCCAAAGGTGCGAGAAGTACGCCCATTGTAAGCTGCAAGTAGCTCAAGCTCGACTCCCGGTTTTAACGGGTTGTATGCACTTGGTGCTCTTGCTGCTGTGTTTCTGGCATTACGGGTTACCCGCCGTAGCTGAGGTTTTATAGTGGCCGTTGCCTGATTTGAAACAAGCCCTTTGCTGCTCACCAGAGCGTTCAATGAGCACGACGCGTACAGGGCAGTAGAGAAGAAAGAAAAAAGACGGCTTAGAGAGTGACCAGAGCCGTCAGCTTCTTTTTGTTAGTGTACCACCTCACGCAGAGTGCGAGAGATCCTAAGACTTGTAGGATTAACAGAATACCAATTAACGGGTAAGAAATCAAAAGCGCTAAGAACGCAAGTGCTGCTATGCCCAAAAAGAAAAGAGCGACGAGTCCGCAAACGTCAAGACCTTGCTCTTAGAGTCTTCACAGTTGTACTTCGCAAGCGTTTTTTCGCGCAAGTCGCTTAGCGTTGCTGAGCTGATTGTTCCGCATGTAGAGAGCCGGAGGGCCCTCGAAGCCCTGTTAATCCAGTCAGCAGATTTGCGTGTAAGCTCTGTTTTCCTGTAATCCGTGTAACTCACGAATTCATCATGGCCGAACTGAAGTTCGAGACTTACCAGACCCCTCTCACGCACCTTTTGCACTCTACCTTAGGGGTGTTCGGCGGTAAGTTCCGAAAATAAGCCATTTTTGCTGTCTGTTTGTCGATAAGACGCACCAAGATCCCCCTCACTAGACGCGCATAGATCCCCCTTCGATTCTTTGCCGTCATGCGATTGGCTTTCTTTCACTAGCTGGCAATCAGACATAAAGAAGCTCAGCAAGGGATCAAATTTCGAAAAGGAGCGTTGACATCGCGGAGGTCGCCGGTTCGAATCCGGCCGAGCCCATTAGTTGTTGGCTTTGGTCGATTGGGGCCCCTAGTCGCTCTTGATCTTCCTGACCCTCCCCTTCTATAAATTTGTCTAAATTGTCTAATTTAAGCACAACAAAAAAAGCTAGCGATCCATCCCGTTCTGTCTGATATATGGTAACGGTTTCACATGCAAGATCCTTCAAAGTTCGCGGCAAGCGAACAATAGGATAAGCGTAGGTGGGATTGGACGACTGAAGTGATATTTTCGTCGTGAAGGTTTTCTTCATACCATTCAGAAATAGAACTGGTTTTCTTATGTTAATGCTTGTTATTTTAGTCTAGAGGTGCAAAAGCAACTCGAACTCGCAACTCTACGATTACCGGCGCCTAAAGTTGGTTTCTGGGCGCGACTATTTGACGGAGGGAGACAGAAGGAAGAGTGAACAACAAAATGCTCCAAATGATGACAGTGGCAAGTATATCTAAACAATAAGGAGGATATCTTATGTTAGAAACGAATCAATATTTTAAGGGTGAAACGGGCTTGGAGTTAACCAATATAGAATGGCTTCTCGACCATCATAAAACAAAATTGCAGGAACGGCGTAAAACGGTTGATGAGTTAAATCTTAAACCAGGAGATGTAGTACTGGATTTAGGATGTGGACCAGGTTTATGGACACACCTACTAGCAGAGAAGGTGAAGCCCAATGGGCGAGTTGTTGGGCTTGATTTCTCACCAGATTTAATAGATTATGCTGCGGAAAATCTGGAAAAAGATCCTCTTAGTAACATCATTGAGTTTCGAAAAGATGATTTCCACGATGCCTCCTTTGACAATGATACCTTTGATTTAGTCTTTTTCAGCAACTGTTTTGCTTATGTCACAGATTATTTTAAGATTATCGAAGAGATGAAAAGCGTGACTAAGAACGGTGGAAGAATTGCCGGTAAGGATTTTGATGGTGGCCTTTTTATTGTCCATCCCATCGAGCCTCAGTTGTCTTTAAAAATCTTAACAGCAACGGCCCAGGCTCTTAAAGAAAAACCCTTAGAACCTCCATTTGATAACTTTACCGGGCGAAAATTGCATGGGCTTTTTTTACAGGCAGGCCTAAAAGATGTATCTACTAAGAGCTATGCCATACAAAAACTCTCACCCCTCATTCCAGAAGCAAAACGCTATATTGCAGGTAATGCAGAATGGCAGGCTAAAATAGGAACTCCATATTTATCAGAAGAAGATCTTAAGCAGTGGCGAACACACTTTGATCCCAACTCCGATAATTATATCCTTGATTTGGAAGAGTTCTATTTCTGTATGCTGGAAGTGCTAACGATAGGTACGACGTAAAAGGTTACCCAAAGGCAAGATCAGAATATCAAGAAAAATATGTTTTGTGGCCCGGAGGACTAGATCAGGATAGACGCAAGAAAACGCAAGAAAAATAATAACCTTGAAAGACAGATGGCCTTAGCCTTCCACCGAAAGCTCCGCGGCCTCAGCCCCTCCTCTTCGCCGTGTTCGGCTTCTCCGATAGCCTCTTCTGAATAACCGTATTTTATGTTGTGCTTTTTAGCTTGATCATATGCGTCTTTGGGCGCAAGAATTTTTCCTGAAAAAGGGAAGGAGCCCCCTATATGACCACAGACCACACGTTTGTTGAAGCATTAGATAGGGACAGCAAAGATATTGACGAACAATTCTTGTGGTCTTTGATCCAATCAAAGCACAAAGAATGGGAGAAACTGGATTACAAAACGAAGCTGCCATTTAGATGGGGGAGGACTGAAAAGGGCATTGAAATCAAGAAATGGACACACCAGACAAGGCAGGCAAGAATCGATTT
Source organism: Candidatus Methanoflorens stordalenmirensis (assembly GCA_003139855.1). Taxonomy (GTDB): domain Archaea; phylum Halobacteriota; class Bog-38; order Methanoflorentales; family Methanoflorentaceae; genus Methanoflorens; species Methanoflorens stordalenmirensis. The sequence continues at coordinate 2,065 of PLGY01000026.1, read as the reverse complement.
TCTTAAGGATATCTCGTCATTTGCTAATGCGAGCGGGGGGGCCCTACTGTATGGTATATCAGACCAACAGAGGGGCGCTCCAACCGGGATCCCACAAAAGATAGTAGGGCTGCATATTAGGACTGAAGACGAAGAAAAGATCCGAAACCACATAGATCGAACCATACGTTATGGGATCAAGCCCATAATAAGTGGAATATCATGCCATTTCATCNNCACCGTGTAGAGCTTGACCATGACAGGTTTTGGGCGAGAACGAAGGCAACTGGGTTATGGGAGATGGACGTTGCTGCGCTTCGAGCTGCGTTCACCCTTTCTGAAGACGCAAAACAAAGGATCAACAGGTTCAGGGAGAATAGAATAAAGAAAATCAGAAATGGCGATACTCCAGAAACGCTTTTTGGAAACCTCAGGGCTATTTTACACCTTGTACCCCTCAGCGCGTGCGATCCTGACCACCGATACGACCTAACTACACTAGAGAACGACCCTAGACTACACCCGTTTGCGTATTCCGGTGAATTACAGACACGACCTAACAATGATGGCCTTTTGGCTTACGTCAGGACCGATAGAACAACATCAAGAGCATATGCACAGGTTTTCACCAGCGGCATAATCGAATCTGTCGACAGCATGCCCTTTGTGAGCTATCTTCGGGCGGCATATTCGCCACACTATCCGGATGAGCCGCAGTCACATTCCGCTCTGTATCTTAGCATTAATGAGTTCGAATGCGGCTTGATCAAAGCCGTGCGGAACTACATCGACGTGCTCAAGGAATTCGACATAGCCCCCCACTTTACCTTTTCCTAACACTTATCGGTTTCAAAGGCGTCGTGTTATCACATGTGGATCCGTTTACTGCTGGTACCGGCCGTTATGGCGATCGGGACCCACTTCCAATACTAGGAATCTGTATTAAGAATTATGAGCATCGATTAAGCAAAACCTTCCAAGGCTGCTTTGATTCCGTATGGCAGTCGTTTGGACATAGTCGATCGTTGAATTTTGATGAGAAGGGTGATTATGCTAACGCAAGTTGTCGGCAAATCGATCACCAAGCTAATGTTGTACCGTCTAAAGAAAGCTGAGAACTGGCTGACGCACTTTAGGTTATATCCTTACGCGCAGATTCACGCCTCCGGACATTTAGGCTATGATGAGATTAAAGACTTCATCCAAACTGCGCAACCGAAAACTCTCATCCCAGTTCACACCCAGAACCCTGAGATATTCAAAAATTTCCACGATCGCGGGATCATTCCTGAAAAGGGAGTTAGATACACAGTATAACACTCTACCACCGATCGGCTGGAATGCGCGCTCGTGAGCACCTGACGCTGTGGTCATAGATATAAACGAAGACGAATTTGGCAACAAGGCAAAAAGGTATGAGCAGATCTATCCGTATCATAGATAAGGGCTCATCTCTTATGAGCGCTCAGTTATCCCAAAAAGGTTTTTTATTCATAATGAAGGCTTAGATGTTACTTGGCTACCAAAGAGTACACGAAAAACCTGCAAGACGTGCTAAAGACGCTTATTGAAGAGGAGCTCAAGATATCCGACAAACTAGAATCGACGATCTTCAGCTCTGACAAGAATGATTTTTATCGAACAAATATCGAATTCGAGATTTTTGGTGAACGGTAGGATGTGTTACGGAATCTCTTGTGTCTCAAGATTGCGTCACACGGAAGTAAAGAAGTCTGATCGCACATGATAAGGGCAATCATTTTCGACATTGATGATACGCTCATTGACTTCATGAGCATGAAACCGGCGGCTTCTGCTGCTTTCTAGCTTACGCCTTTATAAACCAACAGGGGAGGGGGAAACGTATGGTTGAACCGCGAGACACTATTAAGATCGAAAATGTGGTAGCCTCAACCGGCATTGGAATAGAGATAGACCTCAAGCAAGTCACGCTTGCGTTAGAGGGTGCAGATTATAACCCTAAACGGTTTCCGGGCCTCGTGTACCGGACCAAGAACCCGAAGACGGCAGCGTTAATTTTCCGGTCCGGAAAAATTGTCTGCACGGGTGCAAAGAGCATAGATGA
>PLGY01000009.1 GCA_003139855.1 Candidatus Methanoflorens stordalenmirensis | reverse complement strand
AAGGTGAGGGTGATGGTGGTGTTCAGGGGGACGTTGGTGGCGCCGCTGGCGGGGGTGACGTTGGTGACGGTGAGTGAGGGGGTGGTGGTGAAGGACATGATGTAGAACCCGCCCATGGGGGTGCCTGCGGAGTTGATGACGGCGTTGGCGGGGATGGTGAGCAGGACGTAGGTTCCGTAGGGGAGAGTGGAGGTGGGGGTGATGGTGAGGGTGTTGCCGGTGATGGCGGAGGTGAAGGTGCCGCTGCTGAGGGTTATGTTGGCGTAGCCGGGGCCTTGTNNGGGGTGACGTTGGTGACGGTGAGAGAAGGGCTCGCTCCGCTTGACACGCCGACGCTGCCCACCAACGAGAACGAAACAATGAGCGCAACAACTGCAACAACTGCAGATTTCCTTTTTGCTTGCATTTTGAGCGTCATTTTTACCGCCTGGCAGCAGTCAACCCAGTTCGCACAGCTATGGATATTATGCGAACGTGGGCTACGTCTTGACCCACCATAAGGTTTCCTTTGCAAAGCAACTGCAAAATTGTATCATTCTTCCAATATTGCAAGACTTTAACAGTTAGAGATCTTGAGTGAGTGTCATTCTGGCCACGAGCGAGCACAGATTGAGAGGGGGATAGAACATTCGCGCTGACAATTCCCAGCTAGCTTGCCCCTTTGTAAATCGTTACTGACGCACCAAACTTGGCAGATTTGCGCGCGCAGCAAAGTGGCTTCCTATTTCCCAATTCATAGATTCCTTTTGTGAAACGCCAGACAACCTACGGCAACGTTCACCAAAAACAATCAACTGCGCAAAAGACCTCTCGTCGACCTAGATGGTCCACGTGTCGCGCGACTGCTGCTTGGCCAGCCCGCTCGATCCTAATAAGCCCGGGCTTAGTACGATTGCAGCGTCGCATGGGATGGATGTTCATTGTGGCCCACTGCACGCGCTTACAACCATTATTTGGCGGCGGCCCTGTATCCGGTCCCCACCGAGGCTCTGTAACTTTTTACGGCACGCAGCGCGCCGTAAACGAACGCTTCGAGAGCGGGCACGGCTGAAATGCGGTTTGGAGACCCGTCGTCCTTGAGCGCATCATTGCTCTGCGTAGCCTATATATCGCTTCAGAATGAGTTCCGTCTAGGTCTTGACTAATGATGTCCTTCAAGGAGGTCGCTTCCCGCTTAGTTAATGTCCCGTACGAGCTGATTTTTAAGGAGCGTATGGGCGGCGACGCGGTTGATTTGCTCAGAGGCACATCCTATGTAGCAACAGGCGTTATTTTCGGATCGCTACTGACGTTTATATTTAACATCCTTGGCGCACGGATATTGGGGCCAACGAATTTTGGCAATTTCGGCCTTATCAGCTCAATAGGATCCATCCTCGCGCTTTCAATGGGGCTCATAGTTTACCCAATGATAAAATACGCGTCAGACGCACGAGACGAGTCAGAGCAGATTCGGATCGTGTCGACCTCGTACGTTCAAACAACCTTGATTGGCATAGCTTCGGTCGCTATCTTGCTGGTAATTTCTGGACCGTTTTCTCAGCTATTCGGGATATCGGCCGAGCAGTACCTTTTCGCGATTGCTTACGCGGCGACCATCTCATTTTTCGGGTTAACGATAAACTCCCTCAGGATTTTTTTCAAAATGAAGGCCTACGGCCTCCTTAATACTATCCAGTCGGCCATTGTGCTCAGTGTTTTTCTCGTGCTCATCAGCAACAACATGAGATCCTGGGAATCGGCGGCTTATTCGTTATATATCTCGTACGTGGCCATCGGCCTCGTCACAATAGTGTATCTCCGAAGGTATCTAACGCTTCAACTTGATGGATTTTGGTCAAGAAGAATACTCACCTACGTTCGGTTTTTGCTCCCGGGAGCAATTGCCGGAGCATGCATGGGCGTAGACAGAGTACTGATCAACGTCTTCAGATCGACTGCGGAGGTGGGGATTTATAACGCGTACTACCTCGCGTCTGTCACCGTAGCCATCACCTTATTCCTCGTTGTCAACGCAAACTTTTTCCCGTATGCATCTAGAACCGATGACAGGGGCGCAATTTTCATTAAAATAACCAAGGCGGCCCCTTATATCGCAGTCTCGCTCGTCCTGGTATTCTGCCTCGTCGTACGGATCGCGTTCCTTTTATATGGGTATCAATACACATTCAGCTGGCAGATCGCGTTCCTTTTCGCACTTGCAGCGACCTCATTCTTTTTTAATCAGTGGTATGGTTGGCTGATGCTGGCCGAAGGGACACGCGGGGCGAAAGTGAATGCCCGGGGGGGCATTATCACTTTTATCGTGCTGATCTGTCTCGACCTGATTTTAATTCCACTGTATGGTATCGAGGGTGCCATCGTCACGCTCACTTTTGCTAACGTTTCGGGCATCTTCTACTTCACCTTGCAACGGCAGACGCTCGGCGGGAGCCTCGCCAATGCTCCGAAGCGTTCGCCAGAGCGCTAAATGCAAAAATGAGCCCTCGAGCGGGACATCGCAGGCACTCACTAGCTTTCTACGTATCGAAGTCTACGGCGTAGCGAACTTGCATCCCCAATAAATGACCGAGTCGTGCCGTAAGTCAACGTTAAATAGCCGCTAATGAAATAGCCGAGAGCAGAGGTACAAGTGTGGGCAAGGATCTTCCTAGGATTTCGATCATAATTCTCAACTGGAACAATTGGAGAGATACACTCAACTGCCTGGGATCACTCCACGCTATCAGTTATCCGAGCTACCGCATTATCGTTGTTGACAATTGTTCTACTGACGGATCGGTTGACAAGATACGCGCTCATTACGAAGCTGCACCAAGTGCGGGGAGTATCTCTGTCATTAGTCATCACCAAAAAAATCATCCTGCAAAACCGACGTGCAATCACGATCGCGCGACGGCCGAGTTTAAGCAGATTTTGACGGATACTACTGACAAGAGAGAGATACTGCTTATCAGCGCTGACCAGAACTACGGGTACGGAGAAGGGAATAATATTGGGATGCGATACGCACTATACGGCAGGTCTGATGCGGTACTCCTGCTGAACAACGACACCGTCGTTGACCCGGAGTTCCTGACTGAGCTGGTGAAAGCTTCTGAAGAGCAACAATCTGGGGGTTTTTTTGGCCCGAAGATCTATTACTATGAGTGGAATGGCAGAAAGGACGTCATCAGTCACGCAGGGGGAGTGCTCAACACGATAACCGGGACGTGTCATCCCATCGGCAAAGACGAAGCTGATACCGGAAAATATGACGTTATTCGCGAAGTCGATTATCTTGAAGGCTCATGCCTGCTGGTTAGAGCAGAAGTGATCGATAAGATCGGGTTGCTCGACCCAATCTTCTTTGCATATTGGGAAGACGTCGATTGGTGCGTGCGCGGGAGCGACCAGGGATACAAGTCCGTTTACGTCCCTACAGCAAGAGTGTGGCACAAAATGTCTGCGTCAAACGTCGGGAGTAACGTTGTGTATCGCATCGTTCGAAATCAGTTTTGGTTCATGCGAAAACATAGCTCACCGATTCGATATCGGCTCTTCTTGATGTATTACTTCTCATGGCCGTTTTGGCTCCTAAGCGCGAGCTTCGTTTTCCGCCGTCGCTCGCCGTCGTCTTTGCGGGCGTTTTGGAGGGCAGTATTTGCAGGCATTCACGAGAGGGCCGAAAAACCTTAACAGGCCTCTTGAACTTCGTGTACACAGTTCAACATCGCTAGCTCGGGACGCCGTGCGACTGGCGACGCAAAAAACGAGGCCAAACGGCAATGATTGCCCACGCTTTCGCGCAAACGGAGCGGTTTAACGGGTTTAACGGAACGTAAGTTTTACAACCACCCATAGATCGCAGCGAGAGTCCCGCTCTATGGCCCCCGCGGTTGCACTAGTAGTAGACTTGTGCTCCCCCGTTATCGTAAACCCTGCTACGACCCGAGGTGAAGATGCTAGCGTTGGTATAGGAGGTGGTGGTGGTGCCCTCCCCGCTGGCGAGTGTGGTGCTTACCAGCTTGCCTTGTTGAACGTTGAGGCTGCCCAAATAAACGAGCGCGCCCGCTGGGAGGGAGTTGTTCGCAGGGAAAATGTTTACGGTGGGGAAAAAGAAATCGTCGAGCAACAACCCACGATACACGTCTGCATATACGGGGGTCGCGTTGGTTTTTTCATTGCTCAGCCACGCAGCACCGGCCACTTCCATGTTGTTAAACCGGGGAGCGTCGAATGCGGCGTTGAGCGGAATGGCGGTCGAATCTGATTTCTCTGCGATCGCGTATACGAATCCGGTGGTAAACATCAGAAAAATGGCAAGAAAAATGGAAAACGCCTTAAGGAAGCTCTTTTCATAATTCGCTTTGTACGGCACGCGCATCGCGCTGCTTGATGCACGAATAATGGCTAACCCGCCTAGGGCGGCGAATGGTGCGAGGAAGATGAGCGCTAGCTGAAAGAATCGTGACGTGTTCAGCTGAGCGGCGACACCGGGGACTGCGAACACCGTTAGAAGCAGGACGAAACTGCCGACGGCGAGCGCGGCGTACTCCTTGTCGAGCCGAATTCGTGTTTTTTTTGCCAAAAACGCAACGACGCCAACTACGATGAGGAATTGGATGATAAAATACAGGTACTTCTCGACCGTGTGCAGCGGTGAAGTCGTCGTGCTGGTTACGACGCCGGCGCCCGTCGCGGACGGAGTCAAGATATTTGCCGTCCCGCTGGCGATGTAATTCAACGCTGTCACGGCATTGTAGAACACGAGGCCGCCTGCGGTGTAGATGTACCACAGCTGAGAGGCGACGATGAACAGCGCGACAAACGCCCACGTTATCGATCGTTGCCGAGTCCCGTCTCTCGCAGACCCTTCGCCTCGTGCGACCGGATCCTTCGCAGCAGATTGGGATCGACCCCTCCCCCAGATTCGACGAATCGTCTGGTTGTCTAAGAGCGCCAAGCCAAGTACCGCGACGATGAGCAGGAAAATGAAGACATACGCGAGCCCGTAGTGCGACACGATGAGTGCAAAGGCAAATAGCACCAGCAGGGGCCCACGGTTTCTGTTCTGCTTCGTGACGATCTCCAGAACGATCAAAACGAGAAACAGCTCGGCTATTTCTTGTCGAGCAAGTGCGGTCGTTTCGACAAAGAACTGCTCCACGGCCACGAAGAGAAAAGCGGACAGAAACGCCACTTTTTCGTTTGTCTGTTTCCGAAATACAAGATACAGGGCGACAGGGACCAGCGCGAAGATGAGTGGGTAAACAACTTTAAAAACCGATACAATGCTCATGCCGCACGTCAGCGAGAGGATCGGCCCAAGTAACACGACGCTCAGCGCGGAATTAAACCAGGTGATCGACAAGGACGGGTTCCAGCTCCCGCTGGCGACGACCAAGCCGGCGAGATAGCACTCACGCTGAATGTCCCACCCGACAAGGTAGTTTGAGATCAACGACTCGTAGTATACGAGGGACAAGGCGCTGACAAACACAGCCAGCGGGTACAGGTGCCTGGGGACATCGCGCCTGAAGGTAAGCACGACCACCGTCGCGGCGATGAGCACGATAAGGATCAATAGAACGGCGTTGTTCTGAGTGCCGTTCATTACGTACGTTCCAAAGATGCTAACAAATGGGATCAGGCACAGCGCGAGGATGGCCGGGGAAACCGCACGGAGTTCACGCGAGTCAGCGCCTGAGAAGGTCCGGTCTCTGACGAATGCTGCCAGACACAGGATATCGACTGCCGCGCTCAGCGTTATCAGTAACGGCAGCGTGGCTATGGGTCGCGTGATGCCGAAGTATGGATACGCCTGATTTATGAGAAGTCCGCTAAACATCAGCGTTGCGATACTCAAGCCGACGGCGTACAGAGGTGTGGCCACGGGACCGAGGTTGTGCAACCTCAGCACCCTCAAGAGGAGTACCCCCGGAATAAAGAGCAAAAAGATGCAACCAGTCACCTGCTGGACGATAAGGAGGGGCATGCCAATCGCGTTAAGGCCGGCGCTCCCTAGAAACACAATCTGAAGAACCACGGTGACCAACAGGGTCCTTCTCAGTTCCCAGTCATTCATGGTCAACGGGTCACGCAGCATGCATCACCCGTTTTGCACTTCGTAAAAGATCGCGTCTATTTTTTCGGTTACGCGCGCCCACGCGTGGTGCTTCTTCACAAATTCGCGGGCCTGGTGTCCCATTCGGCGCCTTTTAGCTGTGTCGAGCAGCAGTGCCTCCACCTGATCGGCAAATTTCACTGGATTGTCCGCGATGCAAAGATGCTCGCAGTGTGTGACCTCGATCCCGCGTACACCAATTGACGTGGTGACCACCGGCTTTCCCATGGCCATCGCCTCCAAGACCTTGTTCTTTATTCCCCGTCCTGATACGAAGGGAGCAATGACAACTGAAGCGCGGGCAATATACGGCCGCACGTCCTCCACGAATCCGGTCACGCAAATTGACGGATCGGTGGCGAGTGCGCGGATGGCAGGGGACGGATCTTGACCGACGAGAGATAGCGTCAGATCCGGAAATCGCTGCTTGAGCGCGTCGTACACCCGAGAATGAAAATACATTATGGCATCGACGTTTGGGGGGCTAGACATGTGGCCGACGAAGACCAATGACGGCCATTCTTCGCTTATCTCCAACGGCTTGAAGAAGTCGGTATTAACCCCATTAGGGACGACTGCGCATCGTGCTTCGGGGCACAGCATTTTCATAGCATTGTATTCCTCGTCGCTGACGACTATGCTCGCATCAAACGCAGCAAGGAGTTTTTTCTCTTCCGTTTGGGTTGAGAGATACGTGCAGAGCCAATAAAGCTTGTCCATAGGCCTACGGGCCCTCAGATACTCTTGGTGATACGTTGCAGACGTGCAATCGAACGCGTGCATTACTTTGGGGGTGGGAAATCGCCACGCATAGAACGCGACCGGTCCGCTCGCGTATACGACGTCGAAGTGGTCGTGACGGGCTTCTTGTATCAAGGAAGCCATCGCTGCCGAGTAATTGGTCGTCAAGAAAGACCGATATTCAGAAAAGAGTTTTCGCGGGGCGATGCTATTGCGGGCAACCGAAAGAAGTTGGCGACCGTGCGATGGAAGGTGCCAGGGTACCGGATCGATTTGTGAACAGTAACGCTGGAGTTCCGGATACAATCTCGACGCGGCGAGATCATTGTCGAGATACAAAAGCCGAATAGTGTGACTTCGGCTTAAGTGCCGCAAAACGTTGAATGCGGGTAGGGCCGCCCCGCTAAATGGTGACGGACGTTCGTCCCATATCATCAGCATGTTCATTGGAGACTCCCGTCACGGTCGCGCACTGGTCCCGGCGAGCTTTGCAGGCGGTATACGAACTCATTCTCATCGCCGAGCGAAGTGGCGATGGTATCTCGCAAGACACAACTCATTTCGACACGCATTGACTATAAAGGTGTGGTGTTACACTTGCGATGGAAGCACAAATCTGCGGTATTTGCAGTGCTGCCAGCGCCAAGAGTCGTGCATGAGCGCGGCCAGACCCGCGAGGGGCTATTTTTACGAGAAGCAGGCGCTCATGTGTTGTGGCTGCTCCCCTAGCTTCCGCAAGGGGCTTCTAGCTTGAGAAGCTAAACTTCGCAGCCGTATCTGACAACCGGCTATTGAGCGACCTAAGCTACCGATGCATTTATGTTAAGACGGCAGAAGTAACGGCTCTGGTGAAACTTACGGTGGCAGAAGCGGAAATCGGCGTTGATCAAGCACATGAGCCTTCAGTTATAGCTCCTGCATCATACTTTGTCAACGCTTTTTCTCAAACGGGCTTGCCAACATGCTGCGCACTGCTTGTTGCAGCTTCAAGATGTGTACCTGTTTTTTGAAACAAGAAGAACGAACGTCGTGAGGGTTTCGGTCATTTGGGGCCAGATTGCGTGTATCGTCTACTTGCTCGCATTTACGAGGCGGGCATACACCCTCGCATAATCGTCGACTACTTTGTCCCACGTCCTAATTCGATCGCTAAGCGGACCAACTTTTGGACTGCGATCTTTGATGTTGATTATGAGCTCCGCAAGCGCCGTGGAGTTCGGCGGATAGTCGATGCCAAAACAACCCGGTTCGTCCAGAAACTCAACGAGGGCCGTCTTTTTAGCTACAATGCAGGGTATTCCCAAAGCCAGAACTTCGGCAACTTGAATGCCATAGTTTTCCGAGCGAGAGATGAGTAGCGACATGTCTGCTTCCAAGATTTTCCTGTATAGCTCGTCGCCGAACAAGAACGGGTACCATAATATCGACGATTCCACGCCCAGCTCGTTTGCGAGCTGAACCAGAGCAGGCTTGTAACGCCCCTGACCAATAATACTGAGCTGTGCCCGTTTGTGAAACTTTCTTTCTACCTGACACAGCGCCTTCAGTATGTATTGAATGCCCTTTATCTCAATTAGCCAACCATAATAGACCAAAGAGATGTACTCGTCATTGCGCGTGGCGGTTCCCGATGTCTGAACACTGTCAATCCCGTGAGGAATTGTCTGAATCTTATCATTTGTCACCCCGAATGTGCGTTGTATGCTCTCGGCTTCAAATCGCGACGCGCAAATAATCGTGTCGGCAAGCTCGAACGCGTGCTTCCCGATAAGCTTGTTGTAGACGTTCCAGAGGTATTTTCCTGAGTAAGTATCATGCGATTGGGGGCCATAATGCGGCGAGAACACCACCGGGCACGTGGTGCTTCTCAAAAAATGGATCACCTCGGAAGTTAGCAGTGTCCCGTAGCCGTGTAAATGCACGACGTCTGGGTTCAGGCTTTTGAAATTTTCTCTCAAGTAGAGGTACATCTCCGGGCTCAAATTGTGCATGAATTCGCCCAATCTCGACTTTACTCGTATTATTGTAACGCTGCCCCACATCTCTTCGTGGGGAAGGTTCAAGGGATTGGTTTGAAGAACGGTCACTTCGTGCCCCTGCCGCACAAGGTTCTTCCCTATCTCTCGAACGGTTTTGTTAATCCCGCCGCCGCTGGTAGTTTCCATCGCGTTGGTTAACAGGACGCGCAAGCACTTTCCCCCACAACTGCTGTTTCACGGGCCGGCTGACGCAGTGAGCATGTAAAAAGAATTCGGTCATGATGAGCGATGCTCAGTGCTTGACGCGTCCGCTTACGACGTGCGATGCGATCACTACCGAGCATATAAGAAATCATGAGACTCCGCCAAGCTTAAGCATTCTTTCTCGCACGAAGTGGTGCTTCGCGCATAGTCGCGAGGCACCTCTGGGTCTTCGCGGCACTTTTTGCGCACGATTCGCGATCTAACAGAATTCCTTGTGCGGGCCGAACAGTATGACAGTTCCGCTAAAGACTTTCGTGCTTCAGTAACGTTCGAAGCGCAATGTTAGCTCAGCTGAATGTCGGCCTAACATTGCCCGACTTGACCCGGACCGAGGTGGCGTTCGCGGAAAAAGTAGACTTCGAACGCGAAGCCGTTGGACTTATAAGGCTGGGGCGACCCACGATTGACTGTCCGCTGTGTTATCGCCTGGTGAAAAGCGAATTAGAGCAACAACGAGAGAATGGCTTGGCTTGCCCGTTCTGTTCCGGTCACGTCGTGTCAGCTTTCTCTGACAATCCTTTGGTTCCATCTGCAAATAGGGACTTGAAGAAGCTGTCATGTTGATCCGCAACTCTGTGCCAAGAATACTCGGCTGTTACGCGCTCGTAGACCTTATCCTTCAGGTCGGCATACTGTGAGGGGTTTTCCTCGATCCCTCGCATGTGCCGACACAGATCGTCAGCGCCTTTGAAATAAAGCGCGAGATCCCCGCAGACATCTCGGTTGAACTCGTTGTCGTAGGCGATGATGATGTTCTTGTTAATCATCGCGTCGAGAAGAGAGGGATTTGTCCCTCCTTTGGAATGTCCGTGGATATATGCGCAGCAGTAGTGCCTCAGCATGGTGATGGCCTCTTGATCGTATATACCACCCGTCAATATGACTTCTTTGCCAAGAGGCGTGTCGTTGAGCGCTTCCATAACCGCGCGTTCATACTTTTTGGACGAGAAGTCGCCGACGATAACCAGAGGCTTTGTGCTCGTGCCGTGCAGATAGGCGTCGACGATCGTGGCGACATGCTGATCCGGTTCAAGTCGAGCTATAACAAGCCAGTATTTATGAGGGAGGAGATCAGCGACTCCCAGCGAGCTCGTGTGTTCACTGATCGTGCTCGCATTCCAGGGCGCGGCGACGGGCTCATTGACACCGTAGGTGAGGAAAACGACTTTGTCCTGGTACCGGGAGGGGACGTACGGTCTCAACTTCTTGTGATCAATGATTATGTGCCCTGCACCGGCCGCGGCGAGTCGGAAAAGACTTTTGACAATGTGCTGTTGTATCGTGCCGAACTTGGATCGCTCCCATTCGAGCCCGCCCATGTTGAACATCACTTCTTTTCCCAAGAGTCTCGGGAACGATATGCAAATGTTTGCGTTATAGCCGAAGCTGTACACGATGTCGCATTTCAGCACGGTCGATGATATGATTATGAAATACAGATCGTAGAGCACTTCGAAAACCTTTCGAAGCTCATAGTTCTTTGGCATCTTGATCGGGAAGTACATCACCTTAACGCCCTTGTACGTGTCGAGATCACAGTTGTTCTTCTCAGAGCTGCAATACACGTCGTAGCCCCTTTCAACGAGCCGAGGGGCTATCTCACGCGCGGCGGTCTCAAATCCCCCCCAATTAGAGAACCCTCGAGCGCCTATGACCGCAACCTTTCTTGACACGAAACCTCTGACGCAAACTCGCTCGCTACGGACTCCTTTTGAACCGCTTGGCCATCCTGAACGTCTCAAGGAACCGGCGGTTGTACCCAACCTGCGTCTTAACGCTGCCCCCCGTGCGCAGCACCGACCGGCATTCATCGCCGCTGAGTGCTAGAGGCTTCTCAACGAAGACGTGACAGTCGTGGCCAAGCGCCGTTTCGACCATCGGCTTGTGCAAAAAAACGGGCGTCGTTATTGCCGCGATGTCCAACTCTTCACTCTTGAACATCTCCTCGTAGTCGCGGTAGACGCGTATGTGTGGGAGGTACGCCTTGAGAAGATTGCTTGTGAGCCTATCTCTTTCAGCAACTGCAACAAGAGTGCTCGATTCTAACTGATTGAAAATCCCAGAATGGAGAAGACCCATCTTGCCCTGGCCAACAACGCCTACACGCAACTCACTCAATTGACGAACACCTCACCACGTACGAACTCTTAACTGTTACCCGATCTGCGTAAGCACGCGTTTTCAGCTGTTATGCCTACTTCGGTCTCGATGCCCCCGTCTGATGACGCCTCGGGACTGCGTGAGCCGTGGGATCATGCCTTGCGCCACGAGGTCAACCGCCGCACCACGTTGACTCGTGCTTAACCGACCCCCCACACTGAGGGCATCAGCAGACGCAGTCGGTGGAACCCCCCCTCAACACGTGATGTCCCGCGCGGGCACACTCCCTCGCAAACCATCAAAACCTGAACGTCGTTGTCCACGTAGCTTCCGGGGACGCTGGTTACTCCGCCGGTGCGATTCTATGGTACGAAATTCTATGGTTGACGCCCTGTGACACTTCAGTAGAGACAAGATTCCTCTTGCACGTCCACCGCTTTCTCGCCTCGCCCCTGCACGGGCGATTCAACGGCTGTGCGGCAAACTCATAGATGCAGGTTGTTCAAAGTATAAAAGCGATTCGAAAGGCGTTGTTACGTCTACAGTCGCTTTGGGGGCAATAGTGTCGGATATTAGCAATATTGCACGGAAAAATCCTATATCTATTTCACAGCCTTGCGAACGCTCCTTGCGGTCACTTCGGTCGAACTCTCGCGCGCGTGACCAGTCCGCGCAACCACACGCGCAACCCCGGCCTGCGAACGTTGACCTTCATACGACTTGAGCTCACGGCGAGACTTTGTATGCTGATGTCTCCCGTTTGAAATCATCACGCGTACCTATGCCGCCGCGGCGTCTAAGCGCAAGTAAAGATCTAGCCCGAACCCGGCATCTGATTCAGTGGGAAAGGACACGTGGCCACTATATGATCTGTTTTTGGTTAAGAGCACGCTGTGCGCTTGTCGCTGACGATCTGCACGGAAGCCTAACGCCTTTTCTGGTGCAACTCAGTGCCTTTTTTTAGGCTATTGCGCTCTCGTGTGCCCGAATTTAGCAGAGTTAAACCCACGAGCTTCAAGAATCTTGGTGCGCCTCGCAAGTTTGACATACTGAGTGCATTATACCTAAACGCCCGCAAGAAACAGAGTAGCGCCGTTTTGTTATCGCCCAAACACTCATAGGAATATCCCGTGTAAGCATAGATGTCAGCCTTCGTTGTGCCCGATGCGGGATCACAGAGCCGCAACGCTTCTTGACCAAAAACTATTGCGTCAAGGTGGAAATTGCGTCGCCTTTTTGCCGCTTCCGGCTCTGAACCTCGTGATTCTAAACCCGCTAGAGTGTTATTCCCGTGTACTCGATACTGGACTAATGGTTCGGCGATGTAGTAAAACTCGTATTTTCTTGCCAAATCTAGCACGAACTTCCAATCGTTAAGGAGCATTAAGCGCTCATCGAACCGTATTTCGCCGAGATTCGTTCTCTTGAAGAGGAGAGTCGACCCAAAAATGTAATTGCGCCTTAACAGCTCTTGGGAGATGTCGCCACTCTTTTTTCGCGAGACGGTTCCGTTGAATTCGCTAAAGCTTTTTCCTACGGGGTGCCCTTTGCGGTCAATTACTTCGCCTTCTGACCAGACTATCAGGTTTTCGTTGGACGCGGTGACAGCGAGTTGTTTTGTGAGTTTATCCTTTGCCCAAACGTCGTCAGAATCAATTGCTGCTACGAATTCTCCTTTCGCTGTTTCTATGCCGTCATTCATCGTCTTTGCGAATCCGCAGTTTGTCTCGTGAAGGATTACGCGTATTCTGGTGTCTTCCGCTGCATATTTTTGAATAATCTGTCTTGATGCATCTGTCGAAGCGTCATCAACAATTATCAATTCGAGGTCATCGAAGTCTTGCCCTAGAACGCTCTCAATTGACTCGGAGACAAACTCGTCATAATTGTAGGAGGGCATCACCACACTAACTAATGGCATCTTTAGCTGTCCGTCCGAGGTACCTCACTTCTTCGTCGGTCAATGCGGGATAACGCGGGAGAGAATCGGTGCATACCGCCTGTGTCGACAGGTCTTTTGTATCGCAAAAGCTGCATAAGCTTTTTGCTTATGGGCTGGAATTGGAGAGAGTATCTGTGTTTGAATGCCTTTCTTTTGAAGGACTTGTTGAAAATTGTCCCTTCCCGCCAGTTACACATAGATGGTATGCGTGGCTAGCATACGCCCCTTAGATAGCACAACGTTCATTTGCTCCAGTAGTTCCTTGCATAGCTGAGCTAATCGTCTCCTCTTTTCATTCCATTCATCTGGTCGCGGTAGCTTGACTCGCAACGCGGCCTGCAATCCGTCCAAATACTATGGATCCTCATACTGTCGTGATGGTATTCCTCAGATTGGCCGAAGTTCCTTAACGCCCTCAGCAGGGCTGCGGTCGGTTGTCGTCACCGTACCGCCATCGCCGTAGACCCCACTATTCTTTACGGGGCAAGAACTAAAACATCCCCGTCGCCAAGACCTGCCTCTTTTATCTTCTACTCTTGGAAGCTCAATGAGCCTGCATCTCGATACGGTCATACCTTTTTCTACATCTAAGCCTCTGCCGGTCTTGAGCGCTTGAGTAAACTGAGTAGTAACTGTTTGTCTTGTTCGTTGAGGCCAAATCTGTAGATAACGGCAGCGTATACAATCAGGTCGACAATGGTTATCAGCGCCAGCGGGACGTTGCTGAGATGCAGCAGTGCTGAAATAGCCACAACGACGGCCAAGCCGAAAAAGGGCGGCAAACTCGCTCCTCGTAACCCGAGAGCAAAGCCGTTTCGTCCCAGGAAAAAGAGAGCTAAAGCAAGCCCACCAGCTGCAGCACCGACTGTCGCAAATGATGCACCAAGATAGCTGTACCCGGGGATCAAAAGCACGTTTAAGCCTATGTTAAGAGCGGCCTGCAAGGAATTTAGTGTAAGGCTAAGCTTTTGCAGGTTAGCAGCGACAAATGCAGTTCCCAAAAAATAAGACGGGTACATGAGCGCTGCGGACCAGATCAGTATTTGTAGAGCCCCGACGGATGGGTCGAAGCTGGCTCCAAAGAGGAGTGAGACGATCGGCTTTGCCCACAGTGTGACTACAAACGCCATTGGCAGGGCAAGGTACATCAGGTATTTTATCGCGAGCGCGCACGCGTCTCGAAAGGACTGCGTGGAGTCTCGGTGCAGCTTGGCCAGCACGGGGAATAGCGAGGCGACAAACAAGCTCGGAACAACGAGCGACGCCTCTGAGAGGGTATACGCAACGCTGTAGAAGCCGACAGCAGTCGTACCCTGGATCAATGATACCATCACGACGTCAATCCTGAAGAAGATGATTACGCTCACTGCCGTGGCAGCCATAGGCCAGGCTTCAGTTAGGGCACGTTTCCAGAAAGTGAAGTCGGCTTCAAGACGAGGCACAAAAAATCGTCGGACGCATATTCCGTACAGGTACGCTAACCCGGCCCCATACGTCACGAGCCATACCAGCGCAAATGCCACGACGCTCAAGTGCAGTAGTATGGCGATCACGACTCCACAAAGTGGCACCACACTGATTATGACCGAAACTGCGGCTTGGAACTCAAGCTGTTCGAACGCTTGAAATATGGCCAAGAAGAGCGATGAAAGCGCGCTGACGATCATTCCGACAGACAGGATGTACACAACGCAAATAGTCTGCTGCGAGTACCCAACGGAATTTACCAGCGCAACGATCAGGCCGATGGCAGCGAGGCCCAACAGTACTTCCATCGGAATGAGGTTCGCCACATATTTCCTCGCTAGGCCCCTATCTTTGGCAACCTCTCTTGTCGCTAGCGTCGTCAGGCCGAACGTCGCAAGAATGCCGAAAACTGCCGTGAGCGCCAATCCAAAATTCAAGACCCCCAAACCGGCCGCGCCCAAGTACCGCGCAACGAGAATTGCATAGATGGCGCCCTCCCCGTAACTTATTATCTGACCAATCGTCAGTAAGGACGTATTTCTTGCTACGCGTTTCGCGCTCGACATGTTACTTCCACGTTATCTCGGTCTGCGGTAGCGAGACATTCGATGCGCTTAAAATGGCGGCTTGGGGCTGCCTATCTCAAATCTGCTTGAGACTCCTGCGGCAAGCATTCTTGTTTTTCGATACCAGATCAAGGCAAATATGCTTACCGAAAAGACCGTTAGAACCTAGATAGCTTTTTTGATAGCGTGCGAGAAGAACTTCTGATACGCCAACGGTAGTTCTGATCTTTTGATCAATGGGATCTCGGTAGTGAGAAGACGTATTGTGCCACTTCTTCGGTTGGAGGTTGCCGGTCGTGCGGCGTCACAAGCATCGACGTCGATCGTTTAAACGCAGTTTTAGAGGCCACATTCACGGCGTACTCGGATTAAACGTAACGACGCGATAAAAACAGCTCTTTTGAAAAAAGCAAATTTGGTCCTGCACGAACGGGTCTAGCTCTATCGCATAACAAGCGCGGGTTACTTCGGCTGAAATGAATCGCTTCATCGAATCGGTGCGTTTCGAGACCCAAAACTGCAGTTCAGAGTAACGTAGTCTTCCAAGCAGATATTTCTCGCGAGAGTTAGGCCATTTGTGCACGCGCGATTTCGCGACCCGCGACTTAACCACCCCTGGCGTGACCTTAGTGCTCGGTGATGTTACACGTCGTATTGTCGGCTCATGACCATTTTTTGAATGGGATAGTTTCAGGCACATGAGTTCGTGGATGTAGCTTCAAGCTCGATGATCTTCTAAGGAGAAGTCCTGCCTTCGAACCGCTAAGTTCTGAGCACCTACTTCATCAAAGGAGCAGTTGAGGGAGTATACGTACGCGCAGATTTGAAAGACAGCAGCTTGGGTATGTAACGAACAAAATGGCAAAGATGCCCCAATTGCGGTAAATGCCGCGTAGCTAAAAACGCCAAAACCAACTTCCAAGCTACCTATCCTTAAGCACGTGCTATCAGTTATGAATTCTGGCTTGCGTGAGCAAATGCAGATTGGCTGAAGTTAATAATTTATAATCCTATTGATATCTGTACCAATTACTTTCGTCGCCCACCCACTGCAAACTTCGTGGACCAGATTCAGACCAGTTGTGAACATCAAAATTGCACGGATGAGTTGCAAAAAAACTCAAAAAACACTGAAACGTGTGCAGAGGAGTAGAAGAAGTAGGTGCAACCGCTACGATCAGAGGGGCTTGGCCAATAACTAGACTGTAGTTCTTTTTACGTAGAGAAGATAGCTAAAAATGATCAACGTCACGAAGACCGAGCTGCCACCTCTCGAGAAGTACATCGAGTACTTGCAAACGATATGGTCAAGCAGCTGGATAACAAACGACGGCCCGCTGGTGCAACTGCTTGAACAGAGACTTCAAGAGCATTTGGGCGTAGAGCACTTGATTGCTGTTGCAAATGGAACGATGGCCCTGCATTGTGCCTTAAAAGTATTACGTCTTAAAGGTGAGGTTATAACAACGCCGTTTACCTTTGCAGCCACAACCAATGCTATATTGTGGGAAAATTTAGTGCCGGTTTTTGCGGATATTGATTCAGAAACATTTAACCTCGACCCTGATGACGTGGAACGAAATATAACTGACAAAACGAGTGCGATACTTGCAGTACACATTTACGGAAATCCTTGTTATACTGAGCAGCTACAAGAAATTGCTGATACTCATCATCTACGTCTGATCTATGATGCAGCACAGGCATTTGGCGTTGAATATAAAAATAGACCTGTATTGAATAACGGTGAGATCTCAACCCTAAGTTTTCACGCTACAAAAGTGTATCACACAGCTGAAGGTGGCGCGATTGTATCTGACGACGATCAGATTGTGGAAGAACTGAAATTAATGCGAGATCACGGCATTAAGTCCGAGCAAGAAGTTACGATACCTGGAACAAACGCCAAGATGAATGAATTACAAGCGGCAATGGGGTTGTGCAACCTGGAAAGTATCGAAAAACACGTTGAACGCAAAAAGAAGATTTATGAACATTATAAAAAAAGGTTAAATTCGACTGAGGTACGTTTTCAAAAGATAGTTGCGTCTAAGTACAATTATAGTTATATGCCTCTATGTTGCGAAAATAGTGAAAAAAAAGAGAGACTGCTTTTAGAACTCCTTAAGATAGGGATAAAACCGCGACAATACTTTTACCCATTAACCGTTAATTATGCGTATTTCAACCATAACCGTGATCACGTCGCTGACAGAAATAACTTAAAAAATGCGATTGATGTTTCACGTCAGGTACTATGTTTACCTTCATACCCCTCCCTTGATATGAAAATTATTGATACTATAATAGATTTAGCGAACTCGGTTTTAGAAGATACGTAAGTACGAAAGTGGTTACAGAGCCTGCGACATACCACTTTCTAAAGAAGTTGAACTGAGTATCTAAAAGACCAAATTCTGACATACTTATTTTTGAATCATCTGTCGTGGTGCATCTGTGGCAGCACCGGCGAGTTCGCCCTGGATTTTATAAGCATTTCACGCACGTGCCTCACCTCAATCTTCGGATACCGATGTAAACTGCGGCGATGACCACGACGAGGACAACCGCACCTACGAGCGGCACGATTGGTATATTGGTTGTTGACTGCGGTATCGGAGCGGTTCCGTTAACAGCGTATTTTACGGTAACTGCCAGAGCTGGTAATATAACAGCTTGTCCCGTCCTACCGCTTGCGGTTGAATTCACTACTAACAAACCGGAATAATTACCGTCCTTTGCGCTGTTATTCACATTCACTTGAACTGTTATTGTTGTGTTTGTAAGCGGATTGATTGCGCCGCTCGAGGGTGTTACGGATACTGCGTTCGCACCCCGGACCGCTACGGTGTAATTAAGTGGTGTGCTATTATCGGTGTTGTAGATTCTAAAGTCCTGTGTAGCACTGCCGCCGCGCCCTATCGTCCCTAAGTTGACAACTGACGGGGAGGCCCCGACGCCTACTGCATTAGCCGGAGCCGTTACCGCGAGCACGACCGCCGCCGTAAGAAGTAATAAAAGGAGGGGCTTTAAAAGCCCTCCAATTTCACGTTTGCTCAGCTTTATCACCCACGTTTGTTTTGTGCTTACGGTGCCGATGCCATCACCGTTATCGTGGTTGAGTATGTTCCAGCGTAAGGACTAATACCTGTTGGAATGGTCTCGACAAACCCGATAGGCGCATGTTGGTCTATTGACAGTGGGCTGGGATTGTTCGAAGTTAACGAAGATGCTGGAACGGACGCTGCACCTGTAACATTGCTCGTCCACGGAGCCGCACTTATACCTAGATTTTCTGCTTGGTTAACTGTGTCGTGAACGGTTGTCGTCTGCGTTGCTGACGTGTCTCCTGGACCAAGCGTTCCGAAATTGAGGCTTGAGCCGCTGTCGATTGAGACACCCAGTGCTGCAACGTAGTTGATTGGGCTGAACGTATAGGGTGCGCTGGTTTTTTGTGGATTACTTGCCGTCAGCACGACGGAGTATCCTGCACCTGCGGGGTAGTTGTACTGGAATGGTATGCCTACGGTGAATGTTGCGGTGTTCCCCGTGCCGGTTCCACTCGTTACTACAACTGGTGCTCCAAGAGCTGTTGCACCATTGTAGAGTTGTGCGTTTACTTGATCTGACGCTGCTACCCCGTTTGCATCCGTTACGGTGGCTGTTAGCGTAGATGTGCTTACACCATTAGGCGTACAATAAACAGAGGCACTACCCGTTGCCGTGATAGTCGGAGTTGTTACTGCGGTAAACTGTCCATTTACACTGCCGCCTGGCGATCCTACCGCCGCCACCACCGCGACCGGCATTGCAAGCATCGCAAGGGCAATAGCGACCACTGCGATTGTTGCTGAGTATCTTTTTATGTTCATCTGTCAATCCTTTTTTATTTTAATTTCGAATCCTCTTTTGAGGAATAAACGGACGCACTCTGAGTGCATCACCTCATAAATGTTGTTAAGGTATATAACTATTGCTAAAAGTTATCAATAATTAAAAGTTATTTAATTTATATGAAACAATACTACAAGAGTTACGTTCCATAAACTCGTGCTGTTCGCTGAAGACGTGTCTCGTTCGTCTGCGAGTTCGGGGGTATCAGATGGTCGTTAGTACCCATCTTTGCTCGATGCCTAAAAAGCCACGTAACGTGACTGACGTGTCGATCGTCCTTGCGACCTTCTTTTTCTGGCAGGGTTAGTCGCGGGTATGGGTACGTAGTGCGATCGGCCCACCAGCGTCGTGCCATTTGCCCGTGTGCTGACAGAAATGCCGCTCAACCCAACCAGTAGTATAGCCTACCGCAAACTATTCGTCTTTATAACGCCCCTACCAGCGACCCCGCTCAAAACGTCGCTTGCACAAAAAAAGACCGATTTTGATGCCGTCTCTCAGTGACGATAGCTTCGGTTGATCCACTCGAGCGCGGTAGGTGATCGGAATTTCCGTTACGTTCAAGTCTTTCCTCACGCATTCAGCGAACATATCGGCTTCAATTTCAAAGCCGCGGGCTGCGAGTTCCATGCGCTGAACCGCGTCGCTTCGGTAGCCCCAGAAACCCGTGCACACGTCGCTGATGTGGACACCAAACAGCACCCGCGCGAGGAGCGAGAGCAGGGTGTTCCCCACGACGTTCAGTCTGGTCATGGCTCCCGGCTCAATGGTACCTTTGAGTCGCGATCCGATGACGACGTCGTGTGTCTGGAGCAGGCGTGTCATCTCCGTTGCCATTTCAATCGGGTACGTGTCGTCCCCGTCAACCATGATCGCGTAGTCGGCAGTGATGGACTTAAATCCCGTTTGAATGGCAGAACCCTTTCCCCGCCGCGCTTCGAGTATGAGTTGGGCACCCTTTTCAACGGCGATCTCCCTTGTGTTATCGGTGGATTGCCCGTCGATCACGTATACTGCAGTTTCGAGCCCGTTCTCCAAAAGATCGGCAACGGGCACGTCGTCGATGACCTTCCCGATTGAACGTTCCTCGTTTAACGTCGGAATAACGACAGCTACTGTCTCTGGCGCCTCGCTTGTTCGCTTATCGTGCGTTATCGTCCGTGGCGTCAGCGATTTCCCCCTTTGATCAAACCGATCGTTGGTTGTCCAGTTCAGTAGCGTCACATTGCCCAATCCGGTAGAAATCACGTAAGAAAGATGATTTCAATTACGTAAGCGATGCGGTTTCGCCGGTGCGAACAGCAACGCTGTGAATGTCATCCTCCTTATTCACAACTGATCGCGTTCTTTTTCTATTTAAGCTCTTGTAACGAGTCAATGTGGGAAAAAAAGCGAAATTGGAGCTTTTATACAGTACCGGAGGGACGTTCCTCCAGTCAAACTGAGGGTTATGACTTACATTATCACTCGAAACGTGCTGCCGTGTCGTAACTCTCGTTGAACTATGCCGTTTTTTCCAAACGTCTGCACGCAACGGTGATGGTCCTCGCTCAGCGCTAGTTCGATCACACTTGCCGTGTCAGCGTACTCGGTGCAGCTGCTTGCGATACCACGCTAACCCCCTGAACGAGTGGGCTAAATCCATCTGCCCTCGATGCCGGAAATTAGCGGCTCGAGTGCGAGGATCATCAAGGAAAGCGTAACCAGTGCGGCGGGGAGTTCAGCGTATGTGAAATCTGGGAACAGCAACACGAAGGGGGTTACTAAAAGAGCAAGAATGCCATTGATTTGTGGGTATGCAAAAACCACGAGGGTTATGAAAATGGCTAAGACGCCTACGATTTTGCCACTCGCGGTGCCGCTTGATGCGCTCGCAATTCCAGCGAAGAGCACTCCGATGGCTAGCAGGTCGACAGGTGCGGAGGATAGAGCCACGAGTGCCCAGACGGCGATTAGGATCGCGAGTACTGATAGAATCAAGTTAGGCCGCCCTGTCGAAATGCCTTTGGTATATATTCGTATGATGTAGGCAACTTGGAGGACGATTAACGCGATTGCTAGGGCTGCGTAGAAGGCTAACCCATACTCCAACCCTGGCCACCAGAGGACGACGCCCAACACAAGGATGATAAGACCTACGCTGATCTCAAGCATTCGGAGCCACACGGGACTCTTTTTTTCTTTCGTAGTCGGCGGTGGGGGTAGCGGTGCTGAGGCGCAGGCAAACGCCTTACCGCATTTTGTGCAAAATGAGGTACTGGTGGGATTAGCCGCTCCACAGTAGTTACAATACTTTTGCTGCTCCATTTGCGTATCCGCCCCCTTGACGGAAAAATGAATAAAAAGAGTGCAACGTCGGTGTAGTAGCTTAAGTCTTCTCTTTAGCTGTATTTAAGATGGACGCGTTATGTGAAAAAAAGCCTAAATTGGAACTTTTACACAATACTGTAGGACCGTTCCAATGATTGCAGTTAAACTGATGGGTATGACTCGCCTCAACTCCTCAGCACTCAGCGCATTTTAAGGCCTTGAAATCGAAAAAAGGCATAACGAGCAGGGAATCCTACCTAAAAGATTGCTATGCGCTCTCTGCGTCAATGAAAACAAACGTTGCGCCAAGCAGCGAAGATTATTGACTTGATGAGGCGATTGACCTAAAGATAGTCGTTGGGCACCGAGTCGTTGTTGCTCCTAACCGAATCCGTCCGATTAGTTTGATTGATGTCGTGCCGCAGGCTTTTTTAGGCGTTTTCTTGATCGAGGCCTAATTTTGGGTGGGGGATGCCTTTGAGCGGGGTCTAGGTGTACAGAGGTATCGAACTGACCACGACCTAGTGTATGCTCGCCTGCGCCCCGATAGTATTGATGCCCCAGGCGCATCTCCGAAAGTTCGTAAGCTCCTGATGGACAGAGTGGCGGCCTCTATACGATCAGCGCCGCCAGCTAACGCGTAGAACGCGGCTAACCTTGCTACCAATCACAGCGTTTCTTGAAGAGAGGTATCGTACGTCGCAGCCTCGTTCAATCACGTGGCCCCATTTGCAAACAACTCCCTGTCCGCTCTGCCTCGTCAAACGCGTGCGTCAAAGCCTCTAAACGACGACAGTCCCACTTAGTCGCTCTCTTTTACGCCCTCGACGTGTGCCTTGATGGCACGAAACGCCTCAAGCGCCGCATTACGCTGCTCGTCTGTGAGCGTTTTTCCTGCGTAGTTGGCACGCTCGTACACGAGGGTGAGCGTGCGCAAGGGCGCTTGCACGTCTGGCACGGCGGCAGCAACGGCATAATATTTCTCCCAGTGCGTCGCGCTCGGCGCGATCTTGACCTCGTGCGTCGTTGCGAGAGCCGTTAGTGCCGCATTATAGAGCGCGTTGACCGCCTGCCGATCGTTGCCTTGCTCAAAAAAGTCGCGCGCTTGTTTTAGCACACCCGTTTCGGCGACGCTTTCCGCTGGCGCTTCCTCCGATTCGGCCCGCTGCTGCTCCGCCGCTTGCGGCTCCTCGTCGAGGAGTGGCGACGCGCGTTCGGCGGGCAAAGCGGGTTCTAATTCTGACGCTTCGTGCGGCGAGACTTTTGCCGCGGCATCCACAGCTGGCGTTATTCGCGCTAGTTCCTGTTGCTTTTGCGCACTCGCTTCGGGTAGCGACGCTTCCGCTGGCCCGCTGGCCGTTTGCTCGGCCGGTTTCACGCGTCTCCTGCCAAGAGGCGGGAGCACGACTTTTCCGCGCATTCGCCGCGCGACGAGATACAGTCCAATGAAGATCACTACGATAACCGCAGCAATAATGAGGAATAACGGCAGCAAATCGACAGAAACAGTGGTCACCGCGCTCGGCGCGCTTGGGAGCGAGGCATTACCGGGTTCGGCTACCGTGTAGATCCTGACACCATTCGAAAACGCTGCCGGAAAGTAGTACACCCCGACGGGGGCCGCGAAGGAGTACGCACCGTTGCCGTTCGTTTGGGCGTTTGCCAAAATCACATCGCCCATGTGGAGCGCTACGGCCGCGTTTGCCAGTGGTTTCGATCCTGCGGTAACCTTCCCGGCGGCTTGCACCGTGCTGCCGAGCGATATGCTGCCGGGGGCAACCGTTACGTTGTTCACGACCGTTGTGTTGGCCGATGGGGCCTGTGCGGCAACGGTCAGTACGCCGTTGTACGGCGAACCGCAGAAAACCGCAAAACCGACCGTAATCGTCAACGCGACAACAAGGGCCACGCACGCAAATCGCGCTTTGGTGAAGGAACGAGTCATGAGAGTCACACGCAGTTAGCAGAAGCCAAGAATCCTGAAGGGGGTTCGCTACACACAACAAGAACGACAGAGTTATAAAAAGATGCGGTTTTGCGTCTGTTTTTGGAACGACACCGAATAGCCCGATAAGAACGAACAACACAGCGAGATGAACCGGAAGATTCGCGCTGGTTGGTGAGGAGCATCACGCAGGGTCCCGCTGAACCAAGACGTCACTCAAAGCTCGTGTGACCCTTGCGGCGCCGACCCGGCGGCCCGGTGCGTTAGTCAAAGGCGGGCTAGCAGCCACGGTGCGTTGACGTAGTGTATCGCAGAAATGACTGCCGACCGTGACCAAACGTACGGTCAGAGTCCGGGTCCACCCTTGTAGATCATCAGTACTGCAGCAATCTTTCACTACTTCTGGGTGCAGCTGTCGAGGGCCGCGCTGAATCACGTGATCAGTCATAGACCGAGTCTGTCGCGTTGCGGTCGCGCCAGCTCGCTGCATCGAATGATGATGTCGCTGCCTTCACTGCGCGCCTCTTCAAGCACGCTTGCGGTGTCGGCGTATTCAGTGTATATGCACGCGATCATGCTGCATAACGGGCAGCCGATCTGCTCGCAGACTTGTGGAGCTTCTTCTCCGATGGAATGACACGTTCCGATGTATGGAGTATTGTGGAGGCGCACGCTGAGCTCGCCGTCGCTCAGTGAGACGACGACCTTGTCGGCGAGTTCAAGGCCTTTTACGAGAACGTCTTGCAGCTTCTCGGCGAGTGTGTTGCCGGCCTGCGGTTCACGATCCTGCTGAGGTTCTTCCGCGCCCTCCGTTTCGATCGGGGCGTCTCTCCAGTCCACCTTTAGGTCGCGGGTCGTGTGCGCAAACAGGTGATAGCCGAGTGGCTTAAGCAGCACGCCCTCCTGTGCGGGGTTGGCTAAGTCGATTAGAAACGCCCGGTCTTCGGTGAGGTGCACTTTTGCGGGCACCTCGTACTCCCTCCTGAGCGGTATGAACACCTTGACGTTCGTGCCGGTCATCGATGACGGCAGATACACGCCCCGGTTCTTCACCCGAAGATCGCGCAGCAGGTCATCAACGACGATGACGCTGCTCAAGTTGAGGTCTTCAGCGACCTTCTGGCTGATGAAACGCTCCGTGTTGAGAAATACCGTGACGGCGCCGACGAACAGCGCGCCGATGCCGACCATCATGAGGACGCTGGCACTGGGTGACCCGTTGTACGACGGGTACGCGACGAGTGTTATCACTGCCCCGATCGCAAGGAGGACCACGCCGGTGATCCGGAATTCCCACTTTCGCGCGAGGTTCTGGTTCTTCTGATAGCGCGTGTTCTCCGCTTCAAGCTCGTGAATGCGCTTTCGAAGGCGATACGAGGTAAGGTCGTCGGTCGCTTCCATGTCAGGCCTCCACAGGGCGTTGCACGGGCGCCGGTCGGCGCATCCATGCGAGCGCGAACGCCGCCGCGAGCAAGATGACTCCTGACAGCGCCGCCGCCTGGGCCGTTGTGAGCCACTTGGCGTACGCGGCAGCAATACCGGGCACGAGCGATGCGGCTGCGACGATGGCCGTCAGGAGCGCGGGCATCGCGTATGTGCGGAGTTTCCCAATGCGGGGAAACGGCGCGATGACCGACGTGAGCAGCAGCAGGCATAGCGCCTGGTACACTACGACGGTGGTGAGATCCGCCGCCAGACCGATGGCGCTCAGCTCTGCGATTACCAGTCCGTAAAAGCCGAAGCTCGACGTATGCCACCGCTTTGTGTACGCTACCGCAAAAGCAGCGAGAGCGGCGGC
>PLGY01000015.1 GCA_003139855.1 Candidatus Methanoflorens stordalenmirensis | reverse complement strand
TCTTTCTTAGCGGGCTCTTCTTCTTTCGGAGTGCTGCACAGCCAATCCTTGAAACGCTGCCATCGCGAGGGCGACTCCTCGTCTGGTTCGGGCAAGGAAATCGCTACCAACGTCTCCAACTGTGATTGATAGTCAAGCGTAAGCTGTCTTACCGACGCAATCTCACCGTGTAGTGCAGCAAAAGATATCAGAGAGAATCAGGACGAATACATCTTCCGCTGTGACTTCTTTGAGCTAAAAGAGCTGATCGANNGATCAATACATTTTCCGCTGTGATTTTTTTGAGCTTAAAGAGCTGATCGATGTTAAGCCCGAAGTAGGCAGCAGTTACATTCGAAGCGTGTGTGAGCCGTTCGACATTGAAATGGAACTCGATTTAAAGAAGGCTGAGAACTGGCTGGCACATTTTGGGCTATATCCTTATACGCAGATCCATGCGTCAGGACATTTGAATTACGACGCTATATAGGACGTAGTTGAGACCGTGCAGCCGGATGCACTGATTCCATTACACACGCAGCACCCTGAAGTGTTTCAGACCCTCCACGACAATGTGATTCCTCCTGAGAAAGGACTAGAGATAGTGCTGTAACGGTGATATTCGAACTAAAATCCGAGGCACAGACTAAGCTAAAAAATGATAGCCATTTCTGGATGCAACGAAATTGGGTAGCGAAGCATGACATTACCTATACCTATATCGCTAACGTGTCCCTGCTGCAAGACAAAATTTGAGAGTCTCTGAATCAGATCAAGAGTAGGCTGCTGCCTCAAAGCGCATCGGATCCTCGCTCACCCGTGCGAATCCTGATTACATCGTCGACAGGCAGAACGAAGATCTTTCCGTCTCCGATCTCCCCGGTGCGGGCGCCGTGCATTATCGTGTCAACAACTCTCTCAACGTCGGCGTCATCTACGACCATCATCAGTTCAACTTTCGGAAGCAGGTCGATTTGATATTCTCGTCCTCGATATATCTCTGTGATTCCTTTTTGTTTGCCTCGACCCTTCACTTCTGTGATAGTCATGCTGTGGTGTCCGACCTCATCGAGCGCAGACTTCACCACGTCAAGCTTGGTGCGTCGTATTAGTGCCACTATTTTCTTCACATATACCTCAGCATACAGCTAGCTCGATTTGTGTCATATGAGCGCGAACGTACCGCTTTCCGGTCTAGATGCGATACGCGATTTCGTCGTGCGTTGCTAAATCAAGCCCTTGCTGTTCATCGTCAGAACTTACACGCAGGCCAATTGTTAAGTCTATCGATTTGGCGATGACCAGAGTTACGACAAACGAGTACGCAAATGTGACGGCAATCCCCAACGCTTGCACCGCGAGTTGATGCGCGTTGCCGTAGAGTAAGCCGGTTCCGGCCGCGTTGATGAACGGGCTCGCAAAGAGCCCAACAGCCAGCACGCCCCAGATTCCTGAGAACCCGTGAATGCCGAAAACATCAAGCGCATCGTCGTAGCCGAGCCGTGGCTTGATGTATGAGATGGCGGTATACGAAACGACCGCCGCACCGAATCCGATAACCATGGCGCTCATCACGTTGACGAACCCGGCCGCAGGTGTGATCGCAGCAAGTCCGGCGATGGCGCCTGACGCCGCGCCGAGCAGCGTGACTTTGCCGAAGCGAAGGTACTCGATGAGCATCCACACGAGCAAGCCGACGGCAGCTGAGGTGTTTGTTACAATAAAGGCCGAAGTCGCGAGCTGTCCAGCGGCGAGAGCCGAGCCGGCGTTAAATCCAAACCAGCCTATCCAGAGGAGCCCGGCGCCGAGGATGGAATAGGCGAGCTGTTGTGGGAACATTCTCTTGTCCTGCCGTGGCCCAAGCAGGAGGACGAGGGCAAGAGCCGCGACCCCACTGTTTATATGGACGACGATGCCTCCTGCAAAGTCGAGAACGCCGAGTTGTGCGAGCCATCCGCCTCCCCAGACCCAGTGCGCGACCGGCAGGTAAACGAGCGTGAGCCACAGCGGAATGAAAAGCATCCACGCACCGAACTTCATGCGCTCGACAAGTGCGCCAGAGATAAGAGCGACCGTAATCGCGGCAAACGCCATCTCAAATACTGCGTAGAGCCCTAGCGGGATCGTGCCGTACAATGCGTGCGACTCGATGACGCCTTGGAAGAACGGATTGGTCGGTATCCCAATAAGTCCGTGAATGTCACTCCCAAAGACGGCCCCGTAACCATAGATAAACCAAATTACGCTCACAACTGCATAAGCTACAAACGATAAAAATAGCGTATTTAGCACGTTTTCTTTTTTTACCAACCCGGAATAGAACAGGGCGAGCCCCGGGATGGTCATCAGGATGACAAGTGCCGTCGAGATGAGCATCCAGGCAGTATCACCAGAATTCAAGACTGCTATGACCATAATATCCTCCAAGTCTCTAACGACCGAGAGCCCGTAGCTCGCGAGTCGGAAGGCGGAATCCTGTTGCCCCTCATTTCACCCTTCGTATAAATACCGTTCGTTTTGGCACAACGAAGCGCATCTGAGGCCGTGCAGGCAAGACCCATGATCCA
>PLGY01000070.1 GCA_003139855.1 Candidatus Methanoflorens stordalenmirensis | reverse complement strand
TCTAATCGAACTGCCGTGACCCTAAGCTTACGTATTTCAATTCATGAGGCGATCGCTCTGTTTCGGGTCCGTCAGTGCAACCATCAGGGCGGCTCGTAATGGATGTATCGCGTAATAGAGCCCGATAAGCTGCGGCGGCAAACGCACCGCGTCGTAATCGTTTGGCAACGGCACCAGCGCGAACCACAAGAAGACCTTAAGCTTGTCCACAACACGTTCTTTCATAGCGATCTGTTTCAAAGCATGAAAGCGCATCGTCATTTCGGGTTCTTCGAAAAGCAGCCATTTTGCCTGCTCAACAAGCTTCTCTGCCGTGCTGTCACGCTTTATCCTGCGTAACACATGCGCTGGCACAGGCGCGTCGAGAAGGTCAGCTGCCGCGAGCAGACCTACATCGAGCATTCGTCTACTGTGCGCGTGGCGCGCCTTTTCTGCTAGATTTTTCCAGTTAATTGGTGGAAGCGCGCGAATGCTTTCGGCTATGTCGCATATCCAACTGAGACGCATCCACATGTGTTGTGTGGCGTGTATGCATGAGTATAGGAGTACATCTTCCGGTGAGAGCGTGGATACCTTGCGGTTGAACAATTGGATCACGCGCCTCCCCCCAAACACGTCAGTGATGTCAAGCTTGCACGCGTCTTGCGGCCCGAGCAATTCCCAGTGCACGTCGAGTGTCAGGTGCTTTTGCGTCGCGTTTACGAACTTCAGTTCTATAGCGTGTTGTTGGCGGTCCAGTGCGTCCTTGACGTGACTCCCGGAGTGCCACATCATATAGCCCGCGGACGCGAGCACCTTCGTCGCACGGGCAAGGTCGTGCTTCCGAAGCAGGATGTCAAGATCATCGAACGTCCTAAGCGCAATGTTTTTGTATATGTCCACTGCGAAAACAGGCCCTTTGAACGCTATGACTTGGATGCCATCCGTCTCAAACAACGCGAGCAGCCGCAGTAACTCACCGGCGAGGAAGAGGTTGCGGCCGACGTGGGCGCGAAAATCGCGTTTTAGCTCTTCCGCGAAGATTCTCGGTGCTACGTCTTGGGCCCGCTCGCCAAGATGTGCGTGGACGAGTTGCGTAACGAAATGCTGACGCGCAAGGGCAAGGAGGCGGTGCCAGTCCACCCTCTCTTCGAGGAGCTCGCTAACGCGGGCGGCTGTCGGAGGTTCAAGGCGCGTACGCGCGCAACATAGCAGCAGTTCTTCTTCGGGGGTGTACTCTCTGAACATCGCGAATCTGCCGTTGTGTGTTTAGGACTCAGCTCTAGGCGCTCGCGCGATTCGCTGCCTTGGGCTTGAGACTGAGAGTGGCCCTCGTTCTGACGGTGCCAGCGTGTGCGCGCCTTTTTGCAACCTATTGATGCTCCGCGTCACCAGCGGTATCCAAGATCGACTCGACCGGGAAGCCGTTGAAGCAAGACGAGTTCGTGATTTGGGGCGCCGCGTCGCTTACGTCGAGATGACTGCGGCTAATTCTCGTAAGGTGCTTGATAAAGGCTCCGGTTTACGGTTGACCGGAAACTTCACTGTGGTGCTCAAACTGTGAAGTGGTCAAGAAATGAATACGTTCGAACGATCTGACGTCCGGTCGATCGCCATTTTTTCCACAGCCTTCGTTGCAACCGCTTAACCGAAGCGTTCTTCAATCGGCGCACTTATCTTCTTGTTCGTTTAGGTTATGTGATGTAAGGGCTCTTGGAACGCACGTACGTGCGGCAGCCTTGCGAGTCACCTCGCTGCCCCCTCATCGTGATGTTTTGCGCGTTCGTCGTGCTCAAGGCAGCGCAAGCCCTTTAAGAGAAGCTCTGCAACTGCTGGCAATGTTGGTCATGACGTTGAGACGGCATGCCAACATAAAAGTCAAGATTCTCTGCCGCTCGTTCCGCTCACGACGAACCAGGTGAAAGCGACGCCCAGCCCGCCCGAGAGCCACAGCCGATATGGCGTCAGGGTACTCCTCATGTTTACGAGAGGATAAAAGCCGAGGATGCCACGCACCGTCGCAGTGTGACATCGCGCGGCCGTGCACTTTCGCGCCCTGACTACTTCATCAGAGACGAATTTGCTCGAAGAACCCACTTTCTGGATCAACTACAAACGTGGCGCGAATCACTCCTGCGCACCAAGAACACGCGTCAACTACAGTACGACCACATAGTTGAGTCGGCAGAGAACAGGCGTCAGCTCGAAACGAGTGACAAAATGGCCGTAGGATGCTCGATCGAGATACGATATCCGTTCTTGATCGTCGTTTTATAGAATTCTGTGTGGCGCTTCCCCTTGGACACCCGCTTCACAACGGATGGCACGCGCTTGTCACTCGCGACGTAGCGTTTTGTCATTAGATCGGAGCCAGAGTCTTAACGCTAAGACACCCCAAACGCTCCATACACCGGTTTTAGCTTCAATCAGTTGCGGGAGTGCGGCGTGAAAGCGGGCGAATGTAGTTAAACGTGATGATAGTCGTGCCCACCCTCAGCGCTTGGAACGTAAATACTTCGGTCCCTCCCGAGCCAGCGCCACTTTTCCGGGCAATTGCGCTAGCGTTGAACGTTGGCTGCCAATTATATCCAGTCGTTTGATTTGAATGCAGCGTAATCGAGAATTGTTGGCCCGGCGCTACGATAATTTGCGTTCCTGTTGGCGTAGGGGTTGCTGATGCGGTGGTGTGCTAGTGGCCGTTTGGTTGCTGTTAGTTGATGATGTGCAACCCGCTATCGATAACGAGGCAATCACAACAAGCACGGTAACTAACAACTTTCTTATCATCATATACCTCCCCAGACGAAAAAATGAATCAAAAGGTAAACAGCGGCTTGTGGCTTAAGCGTTGCCATTTAGCTGCGCACTTTCACCCGTGTTGCAGGACGGCTAATCAATAACCGCTTTACCCGACCATCGACGTGAGCGTTTCGACCAAGCTACCAGCCAGCAGTGGAGTA